>CAYNLV010000034.1:0-13936 GCA_964398175.1 uncultured Rhodospirillaceae bacterium | reverse complement strand
CCCACAAAGAAACGTGAATGATCAGGCGCGGAGGAAGTAAAAAGCCAAGAACAAGCGGAACGACTACAAAAAAGCCGATGATCTCGGACCATAACAAAATGGTTTGCAGATATACGTCATCCCCGCGAAGGCGGGGATCCCATTTGGGCTTTCTTAAATAAACAAGAAAATGGGATGCCACCCTTCGCTGGCATGACGTCATGTTTAAGTTATCGCCGGGTTTCCCTGAAGGGGCTTTTTTCAAAGAACTTTTTTTAATTCCCCCCGAAGCGCTGGAACAATTTCCTGCTGAAACCACGGATTTTGCTTCAGCCAGCGCTGATTGCGCGGACTCGGATGAACCAGCGGCAGAAAGCCCTTCTTCAGGTGTTGGCGCCATGCTCTCACAGTTTGGGTCAGCGTTAATGATCGTGTCTCCGGCAGATAATACAACTGGGCATAACGCCCGATAAGCAAGGTCAACTTGATGTTCGGCAGATGACTCCGCACATTTGCATGCCATAGCTTTGCGCATTCCGGCCGCGGCGGCAGATCGCCGCCCCTGCCTTTGCCAGGATAGCAGAAACCCATCGGCATGATAGCGATTTTGCTCTCGTTATAAAAAGATTTGCGGGTCAGTCCCATCCAATCGCGCAACCGATCGCCTGAAGGATCGTTCCATGGCAGACCGGTCTTGTGCGCTTTTGTGCCCGGCGCCTGTCCGATAACAAGAACCTTGGCCGTCGACGGCCCAACGCGCAACACCGGTCGCGGTCCCAAAGGGAGATGCGCCGCGCAGCGCGCGCAAGCGCGCACACGTCTAAGCAGAATGTCAATTCTACCGGCCAAAGACTTCTTTCACTTTACTGAAAAACCGCTCGCTTGCCGGGTGCGTTTTGTTTTGTTCCGCTTCGGCCGCAAATTCCTGCAGCAATTCTTTCTGACGTTTGGAAAGATTTACTGGCGTTTCGACCATTAGCTCCACATACATATCGCCGCGCGAAGGACTCCGCAAAACCGACATGCCCTTGTGCTTGAGGCGGGTTTGGTGCCCTGACTGTGTGCCGGGATCGACTTTCATTTCCGTCATCGTACCATCGATCACCGGAACCTCGATAGTGCCGCCCAGCGCGGCCAACGTCATGGGTATCGGCGCGCGGCAATAAAGGTTCCCGCCTTCGCGCTGAAACAAGGGATGCGGTTCGATGGCGAGAATGACGTACAAGTCGCCGGATGGGCCGCCATGCTGGCCTGCTTCGCCTTCATTCGCTAACCGGATGCGCGTGCCGTTCTCGACGCCCGGCGGAATGTTGACAGCCAATGACCGTTCTCTACGAATACGCCCGACGCCGTGGCAATTTTTGCAAGGATTTTTGATAACAGTTCCCTCCCCCTGACATGTAGGACATGTGCGTTCGATCGTGAAAAAGCCTTGTTGCGCGCGCACGCGCCCGTGGCCTTGACACATCTCGCACATAATGGGCGACGTGCCTGGCGCTGTGCCTTGACCCTTGCAATCGGAACATTGGGCAAGGCTGGAAACCTTAATGGTTTTTTCCGTGCCTTTGAAAGCCTCTTCCAGCGTTATGGTAAGATCATAACGTAAATCCGCGCCGCGCGAGTTGCGTTGTTGCCGGCCGCCTCGGCGGCCGCCGCCCAGAATCTCGCCGAACATTTCTTCAAAAATGTCGCCAAAGCCGCTGGCAAAGTCGAAACCGCCAAACCCCGCGCCCCCGCCCTGTTCGAACGCGGCATGGCCGTAGCGGTCATAGGCCGCGCGGCGTTGTTCGTCGCGCAGGACTTCGTAAGCTTCGCTGATTTCCTTGAACTTGTGCTCCGCGTCCTTGTTCCCGTGATTTTTATCGGGATGGTATTTCATCGCGAGCTTGCGGTAAGCCTTTTTCAGGTCTTCCGCGCTGGCGTTTTTTGGTACGCCAAGAAGTTCGTAATAATCGGCTTTCGTGGTAGCCATTCAGCACGCAGTGATCAGCAATCATTTCTGATGACTGATGACTGTCCCCTGATCACTGTTTCTTGTCGTCCTTAACTTCGCTGAACTCAGCATCAACGACACCCGGCTCCGCCGGTTGTTCGGTCCCCGCACCGGGCGTTTCGCCTGCCGTTTGCTGGGTCTTATAAAGCGCCTCGCCAAGCTTCATGGCGGTTTGCGCCAAAGCCTCCGTTTTGCTGCGGATGGCGGCTGCTTCGCCGGAATCCAACACACCCTTAAGATCCGTGATCGCCTGTTCAATGGCCGAGCGGTCGCTTGCCGGGAGTTTATCGCCAACTTCCTTCAACGATTTCTCCGTGCTGTGGATGAGGCCATCGGCATGATTTCGCGCGTCGACTGCTTCACGACGTGACTTATCTTCGGCCGCGTGCGCTTCCGCATCTTTCACCATGCGTTGAATGTCGGTGTCCGAAAGACCGCCAGAAGCCTGAATGCGGATTTGCTGTTCTTTATTCGTGGCTTTGTCTTTCGCCGTCACGCTCACGATGCCGTTCGCGTCAATATCGAACGTCACCTCGATTTGCGGAATGCCGCGGGGCGCGGGCGGAATGCCAACCAGATCAAACTGACCTAACAGTTTGTTGTCGGCCGCCATTTCGCGTTCGCCCTGAAACACGCGGATGGTGACCGCGTTCTGGCCGTCTTCGGCCGTGGAAAATACCTGGCTTTTCTTCGTCGGGATCGTCGTGTTGCGATCGATAAGCCGCGTAAACACGCCGCCCAGCGTTTCGATGCCGAGCGACAGCGGCGTGACATCCAAAAGAAGCACGTCCTTCACGTCGCCTTTGAGGACGCCGCCCTGAATGGCCGCGCCAACCGCTACGACTTCATCCGGATTGACGCCACGGTGCGGCTCACGCCCAAAAACTTCCTTCACTGTCTCGATGACTTTCGGCATACGGGTCATGCCGCCGACCAAGATGACTTCCTGAATATCGGAGGGCTTCAAGCCCGCGTCCTTGAGCGCCTTTTTGCAGGGCTCAACCGTGCGCTGGATCAGATCTTCAACCAGCGATTCCAGTTTCGCACGGGACAATTTCACGCTCAAATGCTTTGGCCCCGTTTGGTCAGCCGTGATGAACGGCAGGTTGACTTCCGTCTGCACAGACGATGAAAGCTCTATTTTCGCTTTTTCCGCGGCTTCCTTCAGGCGCTGAAGCGCAAGGCGATCTTGGCGCAGGTCGATACCCTGCTCTTTTTTGAACTCATCGCACAGGAAATCCATAATCCGCGCGTCAAAATCTTCCCCGCCGAGGAATGTGTCGCCATTCGTCGACTTCACTTCAAACACGCCGTCGCCAATCTCCAGAACGGATACGTCAAACGTGCCGCCGCCAAGATCATAGACAGCGACCGTGCCAGTTTTCTTTTTCTCCATGCCGTAGGCAAGCGCGGCGGCTGTTGGTTCGTTGATAATACGCAGCACTTCAAGACCCGCGATCTTGCCCGCGTCCTTCGTCGCCTGACGCTGGCTATCGTTAAAGTAGGCGGGGACGGTGATGACGGCTTGCGTAATTTTTTCGCCGAGATAGGTCTCAGCCGTTTCTTTCATCTTGATCAGAATGAAAGCGGAAATTTCGCTCGGGCTGTAAGTCTTGCCGTTGGCTTCGACCCACGCGTCGCTGTTCGTGTTCTTGATAATCTTGTAAGGCACAAGGTCGATGTCCTTTTGCACCATTGGGTCGCCGAAGTTGCGGCCGATCAAACGCTTGATGGCAAACAGCGTGTTCGAGGGATTGGTGACCGCCTGACGCTTCGCGCTCTGGCCGACGAGCCGTTCGCCCGTGCCCGTAAACGCAACAATCGAAGGGGTGGTGTTTGCGCCTTCGGCGTTCGGGATAACTTTCGCGGTCGCGCCTTCCATGACGGCGACGCAAGAATTGGTGGTGCCAAGGTCAATGCCTATAACTTTTGCCATTTTCGATTTCCTTTTCTCATCAAACGGTTGAGCCTTCTATCCGGCCTCTAACCGTAGTCTATGGGGTAATATAGGGATGATTTTCGCGGGTGCAATGGAGTCGATGGATTTTTCTTACCTTTTGTTTTTACTGACTCTTTCGGATAGTTCTGCCCCTCTTTACTTTGCGACGGATATTTCCGGAACCTAAAAAAAGCCTGCATTTTTCAATACTTTTTAACTATACAGGCTCTGTCTTTTCTGTTGTTTCTTTAGCGGCATAAATCTACAAAAGCCTTAGAGCGTTAGACATTTTCATTGATTAGGGTTTTTCACATGCGTGATTTAATTCGAAAATATTTTGGACTCGTGTTTTTAGGAATTATCGGTTTGTCCGTCCTAGCCGACAAGCTGCAAAATCCACCGCCCAATCCAGAAGCCCCAAAAGCCAAAAAAATCTTTTCGGAAGTCGTGGCTGATATGAAAATCGTCGGTGACGCCCTTGTCGTAAAGAGACATCCTGACGGAAGCCTCGAGGCTTGGGTTTCCCAAGAATCCCGGCGGCTCATGCCGAAGCTTTCCTTCAAGAAAGAGGAAGAATGCACAATTCCCGGCCCCAAAGGTTCATTGATGCTTGCCGGCTCGTCAGGGGGAAATGTTTCGTTTGTGGACATGTGCACAGGCAGCACGGTTTCGATCAGCCCAGAAAACGTGACCATCACGCAAAGCCTTCATCACGATCTTTGCCAGACCGCCCATGATCTGATGAAAGGCAATATCAAAACGGCTAAACGCCCAAAATTTAATGAAACGGCGGCACAGTCCCATTTCAATAAAAAAATACCTTAATTTAATAATACTTTACCGGGTTACGCTTCCGTATCCACTTTGTGCGTTGTGACTGACGGCCCCGCCTTTGCGACAGCCACAAGCGCTTCGCGCAGCAGACGATCCTGAATCATGTAGCCCGCCTGAATGACCTGCACCACCGTCCCGGCGGGTTGATCCGTGTCTTCCATTTCCATCATCACGCGGTGATAGTTCGGGTCGAAGATCTGCCCCAGCGGGTCGATTTTCTTGATCCCGAAGCGCTCAAACGTGGCAAGCAATTGGCGCTCCGTCGCCTCCACACCCATCACAAGATGTTTCAGCGTCTCGTCGTCCCCTTTTTCCTTCGGGATGGCCTCCAGCGCGCGGCGGAAGTTATCAGCGACAATCAGCATTTCCTTGGCGAAATTGCTTACCGCGTATTTGCGCGTATCTTCGATTTCCTTTTGGAAACGGCGGCGCGTATTTTCCGTTTCCGCCATCGCACGCAGCAGTTTGTCCTTCAGATCCGAAGCCTCTTTTTGCGCAGCTTCGGCAGAAGAAACTGCCGCCGCACTTTCCGGAGCTTGGGCTGGGGATGCCGTTTCCCCTTCAGGGACAGGCGCAGGTTTTACGACTTCGTTAGCCGCGTTGGCTGTGACAGATGCCGTTTCCGCCGTTTTGTGCTTGTGTTTAGTCATCTTTTTTCCCGGTTTTCTGCCTTCCTTCTATCTTTCGGGTAGCAAGGTTACAAGTATTTCAGCAATCAAGCTATTTTGGTAATTTTTCTTTCGTTTCAAGGGCTTTTTGCGCCCCTATTATCTGAAGCTTCTCGAGCAGACCTTCCAGCGACGGAGGGCTAATCCCTTGATCGTTTAAGGATATTAACCAAACCACTTATATGAAAAATATGGATAAATAGGCATTAAAACTAATAAAGGCGTTGATTTTGACCAAATAGGGCAATAACTTGCCTATATTGGTTGTCCCCAATTAAAAAAACCCGGAGGTAACACAATGAACAGGTCTTTGCCACCCGCGGATACAATCTATCTTTTACGCCGCTCGGCCAATGAAACGTGCCTGTGGATTGAAGTCCTTGGCGACCGAAGCATAGTGCGCCAAGCACATAAAATTGATAAGCCGGAAATAATTGAAGATGTCGTTACAAGTCCTCCAGACAGAAAGCACATATCTTGCCTGATAACTTCAGAAAAGCTTGCCGAACTGGCATTCGGACAATCATCTCTTTCAACCAAACTTTCAAAAGATATCCATATGCAATGTCTTGATGACCTTATCACGGTTGGGGTCGTTCATGGTTATATCAAGCCAACGGAGCGTCAAACAATCTTAGATCAGCGCATAAAAGCCATCCGGCAATTCTTTCCCCAAGCTTATGTTACAAACGGTTAACTTGACGGCAACTTCTGCCTCCCGAATCCGGGTTCACTTTGCCCATGCGAAGCACCCAGAGATCTGATTGTATCGATCATCTCCTTGAATAATAACAACTAATCTCTTAGGCACAATGCATGCATCAGGCCTTTCGGGGACATATGCGTCTCCATGTCAAGGCATTGGAAAAAGAGACAAAAAATGCAGGCCGCCGGACTTGTTCTTACCTCGTACCAAGACTCGCTCACGCGGGCCATGGATGTCGTGGCTAACAATGTCTCGAACGCCAATACAACCGGATTCAAAAGGCAGGAAATCCAGTTTGATTCTTTGATCGTCCGCTCGACAAACGAAGACAAGCTGACCTTTGCCGCCGATCGCGGCACCTTCCGCAACACGGCCCAAGGCCCCATGCTCACAACAGGCAACCCACTCGATGTCGCCATTCAGGGAGCCGGCTATTTCCCCATCCAGACAGCAAACGGAACCTATTACACGCGCGCCGGGGTCTTCATGCTGAACGGGTCGGGAGAAATCGTGACAGGCTCCGGCGACAAATTGCTGGGCGACGGTGACCAGCCGATCACTCTGCCGGACGATGCTTCAGACATACACATCACCGCCGATGGGGTCATAACGGCCAAGTCGGGAGCCGGAACAGACGTGACACAAGTCGGTAAACTGAAAATCGTCAAATTCGACCGCGAACAGGAAATGCAGGTTGCCGGAAACGGCCTTTACAGCACTTCGCAGCAACCACAGACCGACACCGACAGCCGAATTGTTCAGGGCATGATCGAGCGTTCAAATGTCGAGTCCGTCAACGAGATCACAAACATGATTAAGATTTTGAGATCCTACCAGCAGACGGTGCATCTCCTTGAAAAGGAGCATCAACGCCAAACGGATTCCATCAACAAGCTTTCAAAGGCCACAGCATAAGAGAGGGAAAAGACCATGAGGGCACTCAGTATCGGCGCAACAGGCATGTTCGCCCAGCAACTGAACGTCGAAGTCATTTCCAACAACATCGCGAACCTGTCGACCACAGGCTTCAAACGCTCGCGCGCAGAGTTTCAGGATATGTTGTACGAGAACCTTCGCCGCGTGGGCTCGCCTTCATCCGATACCGGCACTTTGCTGCCATCCGGCCTGCAGCTTGGCCTTGGCGTCAAGCCTGTGGCCACGTACCGGATTAACGAGCAAGGCAATATGAGCGTCACTGAAAACCCCTACGATATCGCGATTAACGGCCGTGGGTACCTTCAAGTGCAGCAGCCCGACGGAACAACGGCTTATACACGCGCCGGCTCATTGCAATTGAATCAGGACGGGCAGTTTGTTACGGCCGATGGCTTGCAAATCCTTCCCGCTATAACCGTGCCATCAAATGCCACGTCCGTCACAATCAACGCCAGCGGTCAGGTGCTCGCAACAATCGATGGGCAGACGCAACAGCAAAACCTTGGCCAGCTGCAATTGGCCACGTTCGTTAACCCGGCAGGTCTTGAAGCCATCGGGAACAATTTACTGAAAGAAACGGAATCGTCCGGCTCGCCCGTTGTCGGAAACCCGCAGTCAGCCGGTTTTGGCAGTATTCTTCAATCAACGTTGGAAACCTCAAACGTGAACGTTGTGACGGAGATCACATCGCTTATTACGGCTCAAAGAGCTTACGAGATGAACTCGCGCGTGATCAAAACAGCCGACGAAATGATGTCAACCGTTAGCCAGCTCAGGTGATGACATGAAGCGTATCGGATGGCTTTTTTTCTTCGCTCTTTTCTTCGTCATTTTCCCAGCTCTGGCCTCGGAAACCGGCAACGTCGTCACGCTGCGCGCCATGACGGAAGTGAACCGCCCGGCCATCCGGCTCAGTGATGTTTTCACGAACGTTCCCGAAGGAGTTGACCGCGACATCGCTATAGCCCCATCCCCGGGAAAAAGCGTGGCCTACGACGTGCGCGTGTTGACTCGACTTGCAGAAAAATACCGTTTGAAATGGCACCCTCTAAGCCTTGGTGAGCGCATTATTTTAACGCGCGCAGCCAAGCGGATTACGCAGGACATGATCCGTGATGCCGTCGTCCAAAAACTGAAAGAACAGGACATAACAGACAAGATGGACATTACTTTCGATAACCGCAGTCTTGAAGTCAATTTGCCAGCCGAGCATTCCGGCGAGTTTGAGCTTAATAATTTTACCTATGACTTGCAGAACAGACGGTTCCGCGCCGATTTCATGGCCAAAACGGATTCGTCACCGGTTGTGCTTCCGGTAACAGGGCGTGTAACCGTTAAGCGTGAAGTCGCCGTTCTCAGCAAGCGGCTTGAGGCCGGCACCGTCGTTGGCGAAGCGGATGTTGATTGGCTTCTCGTTCCGGATACTCGGCTGACTTCCGACATGATTACGGACATGACCCAACTCGTCGGCCGAGAATTACGTCGCGACACCGCCGAAGGACAACCCATTCGCAGTCGCGATCTTTTGGCGCCGCGCTTGATCACACGGGGTTCGATTGTGACCCTGAAAGTTGAAACCCCGTATTTACTAGTGACAGCCCAAGGCCGCGCGTTGCAAGACGGCAGCATTGGCGACACCGTGAGAATTACCAATACGCAAAGCAACCGCGTTGTCACGGGGACCGTTGAATCTTCGGGCGTGGTACGTGTTCAAACCGCCCAGCGCGTAGCGTCAGTGTCCCGGAGGACAGATAAGCCATGATTGATTTCTCCTTGCGCAAAACAATCCTTCTCATCAGCACACTACTGGTTTTATCAGCTTGTAATGCTTACAACAGACTCAACGAGGTGGGCTCCCAGCCTAAACTCGCGTCCGTGCAAGATCCCAGTAAAATTGCCGGCGTTACGCCCGTAAAAATGCCCATGCCGAACCCGACGCTCAGCGAACGCCAGCCGAACTCTCTGTGGATGACGGGATCGCGCGCTTTTTTCCGTGATCAACGCGCCAGTCGTGTCGGCGACATTCTAACGGTCGTCATCAGCATCGATGAAAAAGCCCAGCTTTCGAACGAAACAAAACGCGAGCGAGCGAATACCGAAGACGCGGATATCACGAAATTCTTGGGCTATGAAACCCAGTTGCACCGCTTGCTGCCTGATGAAGTAACGCCGTCCTCCCTCATTTCGGGCGGCAGCACAAGCACCAGCAACGGCAAGGGTTCCGTGGACCGTTCCGAAAAAATCAATCTCCGCGTCGCGGCCACCATTACGCAGGTCTTGCCGAACGGCAATCTTGTGCTGGCTGGCAAACAGCAAGTCACCGTGAATTACGATTTGCGTGAACTGCTCGTTACAGGTGTCATCCGGCCAGAGGATATTAGTGCCGAAAACACGGTCACGTATGACCAGATTGCAGAAGCGCGCATTTCCTACGGCGGTCGCGGCAGCATTCAAGACGTGCAGCAACCCCGCTATGGACAGCAGGTCTTTGACATTATAATGCCCTTCTGATCGAAGACTATTCCACCCATTGCCTTCCGGTCATAATCCCGTCATGATGCCGACTTCATGACAGAGAGCCCTCATAAAATAGCCTTAGCGCTAGGCGCGAATATTGGCGATCGGCTGGCCGCCTTGCACGCGGCGCGTGAAAGCCTGGCTGAGCATATGTCTATCACGGCCCTTTCGCCTATATACGAAACGCCTCCTGCTTATGTTACGGACCAGCCTTCTTTCCTGAACGCCGCCATCACCGGCACAACCGGTCTAGAGCCCCAAGCTCTTCTTTTTACAGTGAAAGAAATTGAACGCGCCATAGGCCGCAAGCCGACCTTCCGGAATGGCCCCCGAGTCATTGACATCGACATCCTTTTCTATGACGATTTGCAGATGCGCACGCCCGAACTCACGATCCCTCATCCTCTAATAGCTGAACGGGCTTTCGTCCTTCGTCCTTTTGCGGATATTGCTGGTAATTGGATACACCCTGTTACAAACATAACGGTCAGCGCCATGCTGGCGGCCCTGCCCGCCGATGAAAGTATTTACGTTATCAACGAGGCTTTGTAGATCGTGTCTGCTTTTCCCGCCATCCTCGATCTTGGCCGCCGTCCTTTGGTGATGGGCATTGTAAACATGACGCCGGATTCGTTTTCCGGCGATGGCCTTCTGAGCCACCCGAATTACGTGACGGCAGCTGTCGCTCAAGCAGAGCAAATGGTAGCCGATGGCGCGGATATTCTCGACATTGGCGGTGAAAGCACACGCCCGGGCGCAGAGCCTGTCGAAGCGGAAGAAGAAAGACAACGTGTCGTTCCCGTTATCGCGGCACTTCATGCAAAAATGCCACAAGTGCCGCTTAGTGTCGATACGATGAAGCCTAACGTTGCCGCTGAAGCCCTGGAGGCCGGCGCCTGCATCATCAATGACGTGTCGCGCACGAAGCAGGACAAAGCCATGCTGGCACTTGCGGCCTCAACCGGCGTTTATATCGTGCTCATGCATAACCGCACCATGGAGGGATTGGTGACCGTGACGCCAGGCCTTGGCAGCGAGTATCATGCGCCGGTTTATGAAAACATCGTTTCGGATGTTATGCGCGATCTGCGCGCGTTAGCAAACCGCGCCAAAGATGTTGGTATTCCAACCGACCGCATTATTCTTGATCCGGGTTTTGGTTTTGGCAAAACCGTTGAGCAGAACTTGCTCTTGATCAATGAGTTGGATAAACTTAAGTCGCTTGGCTACCCGTTGTTGGCTGGACCATCGCGCAAAAGTTTTATTGGTCGCGTTCTGGAAGCGCCACCGGAAGACCGGCTTGAAGGAACCGCGGCTACAATTGCTATATGCGCCCTGCGTGGCGCATCTATTTTACGTGTTCATGACGTAAAAGAAATGACGCGTATCGTAAAAATGGTCAGCGCAGTAAAATCTGCGGCCTGAATTTCCTTTCATATCAGTGGGCCTCAGCCCAATTACGGGCATGACCAGCTTCGGCCACCAATGGCACCTTGAGTTTTAGCGCAGGCAATGGCGCTTGTTGCATTACGCTTTTCACCAGATCTGCTGTCCCTTCAATCTCCTTCACCGGGACCTCGAATACGAGTTCGTCGTGCACCTGCAACAGCAGTTTCGCCTTGAGTTTTGCCTCATTCAAGGCTGACGGCATACGAATCATAGCGCGTTTCATGATATCCGCCGCCGTGCCCTGCAATGGCGCGTTAATGGCTTGCCGCTCGGCCGCGCTGCGACGCACGGCGTTTTTCTCGCGGATGCCCGCGATATGCACCCGTCGCCCGAATAACGTTTCGACATAGCCATGCGCACGCGCGAATTCTTTCGTCGCTTCCATCCAATCGCGTAATTCGTGGAATCGATCAAGATATTGACGAATAAATTCGCTTGCCTCACCGGGCGTATAGCCAATTTGTTTGGCAAGCCCAAACCCGCTGATGCCGTAAATAATCCCAAAGTTGATCGCCTTGGCTTGACGACGTTTTTCAGGCGGCAGTTCTTTAAGCGGAATGTTAAAAACCTGACTGGCGGTCAATGCATGAATATCCACACCATCGTGAAAGGCCTGGATAAGCGCGCCAACGCCCGCCGCTTCGGCTGCCAGCCGTAACTCAATCTGCGAATAGTCGACGGAAAGCAGTTCGTGACCATCGGCCGCCACAAAAGCGCGGCGGATCGCACGGCCATCCTCGGTGCGAATGGGAATATTTTGCAGGTTAGGATCCGTCGACGACAAACGGCCCGTCGCTGCGCCAACCATCGAAAACGACGTGTGCACGCGCCCTGTCTTGGGATCGATCTGATCCGGCAGCGCGTCGGTATAAGTTGATTTCAGTTTTGCGAGCGCGCGCCAATCAAGCGCTTTTGCGGCGATTTCATGGCCTGCTTCGGCTAAAGGCTCCAGAACATCCACGCTTGTGGAATAAGCCCCCGTCTTGCCTTTGCTGCCTCCCAGCAAACCCATTTCATCAAAAAGAACATCGCCGAGTTGCTTCGGCGAGGCCACGTTAAAAGGATGACCTGCCATAGCATGAATTTCGGTTTCCAGCGCCTGCAAACGTTTGGCCAATTCGCCGCTCTGTACCCGCAAGATAGAAGGATCAATCTTTATGCCCGCCTTTTCCATAGCGGCAACAGCAGGGATCAGTGGACGTTCGATCCGCTCATAAATGCCCATGACGTGGTGTTGCGCCACCATCGGTTTCAGCAAGAACCACAGACGCAAGGCATAGTCAGCATCCTCAGCCGCGTATTCCTTGGCTTTATCAAGCGGCACACGATCAAAAGTTGTCCTTTGCCGCCCCGTCCCGACAACATCGTCATACGTGATCATTTTATGCTGAAAATACTTGAGCGCCAGCTCATCAAGTCCGTGGCCGTGCAATCCTGCGCCCAATACATAAGACAGCAATATTGTGTCGTCATAAGGCTCTATGGCCAAGCCGTGCTGTCCTATAACCTGAAGATCAAACTTCAGGTTATGCGCAATTTTCAGGACAGTTGGATCGACAAACAAATCTTTTAGCTCTTTAACCAAATCGGCTATTTTAATTTGTTTCGGGGCTTGCGTCGCTTCAAAGTCAAATCCGTTTGCCGTCTTCGAGGGGTCGACATGGTGAAGCGGAATATAACAGGCTTTACCAGGCGCTGTAGCCATAGAGAGACCAACCATTAACGTTGTCGACGGCGTCAAAGAGTTGGTTTCCGTATCAATCGCAACATATCCCTGGGCGCGCGCAGCCTCGACCCAACGGCGGAGATGCGCGACATCTTGCACAAGCTCATAATGGATCGGGGCGTGTGTAATATGCTTTATGTCCGGCAAGGGTTCTGCAGCAGGTTCAACGACCGGAGCACCTTTTTCTGGCGGTGCGCTTTTGGGAGAAAAAGCCGGGGTTACTGTCTGCATTTTACCGGGTTCCATCCGTGCCAAGATAGAACGAAACCCTTGTTGCTCCAGGAATGCGATTAGTTCGGGCTTATGGTCAATACGCGCCCGAAGCTTTTCAATAGGCGCCGGTAAAGGAGCCTGATCGTCCAGCGTTACCAGCTTTTTAGAAAGGCGCGCCTGTTCTGCAAATTGAGTCAGTTGTTCGCGTCGCTTGGGTTGTTTGATTTCGTGCACGCAGCGCAAAAGATTTTCGAGATTACCATATTCAAGGATAAGTTGTGCCGCCGTTTTGACTCCTATGCCCGGCACACCCGGTACGCCGTCGCTGCTATCCCCGGCCAGCGCCTGAACATCGATCACCTTGTCCGGCGGAACGCCAAACTTTGCCTCGACTTCCACCTCACCGATGGGCACAGACTTCATGGGATCGAACAACTCCACACCTGGACGGACTAACTGCATCAAATCCTTGTCGGCGGAAACAATGCGCACATTGCGACCATGTTTTACCGCCTCGCGGGCATAGGCAGCGATAAGATCGTCGGCCTCGTAATTCTCAATTTCCAGCGCTGGAATACCGTAGGCACGCGTCGCCTCGCGAATAAGCGGGAATTGCGGGATCAATTCCGGCGGCGGCGGCGGCCGGTGCGCTTTGTATTCCGGAAAGATATCGTTACGGAAGGTTTTGCGTGCCGCGTCGAATATGACCGCAATGTGCTCGGCTTTCAGGTCCGTTAGCAGCTTTTGCAGCATATTGCAAAAACCATAAACGGCGTTAACCGGCACGCCATCCGACCGCGTCATGGGCGGTAGGGCATGAAAGGCCCGGAAGATAAAGCCTGAGCCGTCGATGAGGTATAACGTTTCGGAATAAACCGGATTCATAAGATCATTCTAGGCATGAACAGAGGATTATTCCTAGGGGAAGTTGAACCCCTTTCGCGTCCAAACAGGTTAGGATATAAGGAATTCCCTT
>CAYNLV010000033.1:0-13994 GCA_964398175.1 uncultured Rhodospirillaceae bacterium | reverse complement strand
CGGGCGCGCCAACACGGGTGACGGACTATCCGTTGCTTTCCATCTCTAACTGCTGGAGATAACGAGGTAAATCGCGCAAACGTTCGCCATAAGGCAGGAAGGCATGGTTCGCTGTGCCCCAGAAGTTGCGGTACCACAACCCCGTCAAACCGAGAAGGACAGGGAGGTTTTGTGAAGGGGGGGTGCTGCGGAAGTGCTCATCCATTGCGGCAGCGCCAGCCAGCAAAGCCTTGAAATTATTCCATCCCAATGATAACGCGACGCTGAGCCCCACGGAGGACCACAGGCTAAAGCGACCTCCGACCCAATCCCACATCGGGAACGTGTTGGCGGGCGATATGCCAAACTCACGGACGCTCATCTCGTTTGTAGAGGCAGCCACAAAGTGCTTGGCCACCGCCGCCTGTCCCAGTTGGTCCGTGAGCCATTCCCGGGCTGTTCTGGCATTGAGCAAGGTTTCCTGTGTGGAAAAGGTTTTTGACACCACCACAAAGAGGGTTGTTGCCGGGTCTAGCCGTCCCAAAACGCCCAGAAGATCAGCTGCATCGACATTTGCGACAAAATGGGGCTGGGGCCCGTCAGCGAACGGCCTGAGGGCGCTCACAACAAGGCGAGGGCCAAGATCCGAGCCGCCGATGCCGATATTCACGACCTGTTCTATTGGATGGCCTGTTACGCCGCGCCAGCGGCTTTCGCGTACGTCCTGCGTAAAGGCCGCCATGCGTTCGTGCAACGTTCGTATCTCGGGGATGACGTTCTTGCCATCCACCATAACCGGATCGTTCGAGGAAGTACGAAGCGCCGTGTGCAAAACAGCGCGTTTTTCCGATGTGTTGATCGGATCGCCCCTGAACAGCTTTTCGCGCCATTCATAGAGGCCCTGCGCTTCGGCCAGTTGGACAAGCAATCCGATGGTTTCGTCTGTCAGGTGGTTGCGGGAAAGATCGACACTCAAGCCATTTAAATTGAATGTGTAATGTGCCGCACGTTGAGGATCTTGTGTAAACAAATCATACAGCTTGACATTACGCATCTTCGCTTGATGCGTTTCGAGAGCTTTCCATGCCGATGATTGAGTCAAATCGGAAATCATAGGAGCATTTTTATATGTCTTTCAGGCGGAATGACACAAGAAAGTCTGCGAATCAAACAATAACTTAAAGTCTATGAGGGGCGCAGAAGGTTATTAATGATTGTCACGCCTTTCCTCAGCTTTTGAGGCAATTCCGGCGAGGCCGCCCCGTCTCTCTCCTGAATTACATCGGCGGCATCGTACATCGTGCGTGCGATGGCGGCAAGATTACGTCGAAAGTTTTTTTCGGAACAAAGACCTTTCTTGTCCATGACGGAAAGAGCGAGCAAAGCTACGAAAGCGTCGCAAAGCCTGTCGCCCATAACCGAAGGACGCCAGGGAAAACACTTCATAGCCTGCGTAAGATCCTTTTCAAGGATCGTTCGGTTTAATTGGATAAAATGGTCGAATATATTCATGGTTCAATAGAAACGTCCAAGCCAACTATAGGCCCCCAAAATAACAACCTGCAGGTTGTCATTCCACCGAAAATCCGTGGACATGGAATGCGGCGCCAAAGGAACACCTGCAGGTAATGAAAAAGCGCGAATTGCGTGCCCTGCAGGTTATATTTTCAGGCGCTTTCATGCCCTGCAGGTTATGTTTTCAGGCGTTTTTTGCCCCGATAAAAGGGCTTCGTACGGGGATGCGGCACCGTAGAACGCTTCTTTATACCTTTAAAACGCGCAAAAAGCGGGGTTGCGTACCCTGAAAACGTGTGCCGGTTACGGGGTAATGAAACCCGCGTTAACGTTAACACGGATCGATTAACGGGGGAGCAACTGTCGCGGCCGCGCGCCGTGGCCGGATGGACGGAAACGGTTGGCCATTATGTTAAAACGCAGCGCGTGCTTGCTGAGTTTTCCCGCCAGCTCGCCTGTTGTCCGATTGCGCTGGATGATTTGTTCCTCATCAGTTGTTTCAGGAAGAAGGGCGGATACGTTTTTATCCCCCATATCCCAAAAGTATAATGCGGCATTATGAAGCGATATGGCAACGTCGGTCAGTGTTTCCCATGTTGTTTGTTCACGGCATATTTCAGGCAAGGGCATGGAATTGGCCAGAGCACCTATGATCGTGCGAGCGTGCGTTAGTTGTGCGTGGAAAGGATGGTTGACGTGCTTGAGGATATCCCGCGCCAGCAGCAAATCACAAATCAGAGACGGGGGTTGTTCGTTGATTTCATAATACAAACTATTGCTTTCCATTTTAATCTCCTAAAGAGTTGGGAATTGACTTAAGCGATTACAAGCTTCGGTGCCGCTTCGCCGAGTTCAATATTTCTTACCTTTTCAGGTCGATTGGGATTTAGGAGGTTGTCGAGTTCGGTGTGCATTAGTCTTGAGTAGATGAGTAAGCGAGCAGCAAGCTTTCCAATCGGCTCTTTCTCAAAAAACTGCGGCCAGGGCGAACACCGGTCGTTTTCAAACCGCGGCATAAAATTATCGTAAACAGGCAGGAAATTGCTGATAGGCGCGAGAGATGAGGATTTATAATAATAATCGCCGCCAATTGGGCGCGCGATGTCCGCAAACAAATATTCCGCGACGCGAAGCCATTCTTGCCAAGGATCTTCGTGTGGGGCTTCGAGGAGATCGATGAAAACTGGCTTTGTGTCGCATTCACAGAACAACGCTGTTAAAGCGCCACCCCCCGTATTTGCGCAGAAGCCATGAAAATGGTGCTGGTGTTGAAGTATGGCTTCGGCAAGGAGAATGTCTGTCAGAAGAACATCGGAAATATCTTTGTGCTTTTGAAGAAAAAGACTGAAACGTTCTTGAATATAGGCCCTTGGGTTATCAATGCTTTCTTCCATGGCACGCACCTGAAATGCAGAAACAATGAATCTTAGAATAACCTTAGATTGTCAGGTTAAAAACAACGATTTTTTAAAAAAGATGCTTTTGCGCGTTAACCATAATGAGAGGCGAAAAACCTTATTCTTTCGCCGCTTCCAGCGTCATAGTAGGAGTCAGGCCTTCGGGCTCGCCCGCCATCGAGAGCGTGAGCGAAGCCGGGTCGAACCAGCGCCGGATAACGCGATTAACATCATCCATGCTGACTTGGCGGATGAGCGCGTTGCGCCGGTCGAGATAGTCGATGCCCAGACGATCAAGTTGAATGCCAAGCAAAACGCTCGCAATCGCATCGGTGGACGTCATGGAAAGCGGCAACGAACCCGTCAGGAAATCTTTGGCGGCTATGATTTCGTTTTCGGTGGCGCCTTTCGTATAAAAGTCGTTCCAAACCTTTTGTACAAGTTCCCAAGCCTTGCCGGCCTTCGCATTATCCGTGGCCGCATTGCCGACAAGCATCGATGCGCTATCCATTGCGGCCAGTCCCGTACTGATGCCATAGGTCAGGCCTTCCTTATCGCGCACGACATGCATCAGGCGCGAGGAAAAACCGCCCGCGCCCAAAATGTAATTCGCGATTTCCGCGGCATACCAATCGGGATCCGCACGCTTGAGCACGGGACGCGTGAAGAGCATGTCGGTTTGCGTGCCGTCGCGCGGGATGAGAAGGAGGGCCGTTTTTTCGGGCCAAGCGGCTTCCATTACAGGCGTAAGTTTCGCGCGTGCGGGCAGGTTGCCGAAAATGCGGTCAAGTTCTTTCGCCAATTCCTCGGGCGTGATGTCGCCCGTCACGGCAATTAGCAAATTATCACGGGCAAGATGGCGCGCGGCAAAATCCTTGATATCCTCGCGCGTGAGGCTTGCGAGCGTTTTGGTCGTTCCGAGCCGCCGCATGGAATAAGGATGTCCTTTGTAAATCGCAGCAAAAAGAGCTTGCCGCGCCTGCCATTCGGGTTTGCCGAGCTGGAATCGCAGGGCCGTCAATTGCTGGCTGCGTGCGCGTTCAATGGCCTCCGTGTCAAAGCGCGGCTTGGTCAACGCCAGATGAAGCAGTGAAAAAGCCGTCGCACGCGAACTGCGCAAGGTTTTAACAGCGCCTGTCAGGGAATCCCTTCCGGCGGAGATATCGAGCTGGATGGATTCATCAGCCAGCTTTTGTTGGAACGCTTCGGCGTCGTAAGGACCCGCCCCTTGGGTAAGCAGCGCCGTCGTGAGCGTGGCAAGTCCTTGTTTATCGACAGGATCCTGTTCGACGCCGCCACGAAACGCGAAGCGCATCGCGATAACCGGCAGCTTATTGTCATAGACCAGCCATGCTTTAATCCCGCGCGGGCTGGTGACTTCCTGAATAGGTAATACCTTTGCAAAGGCATCGACCGGGAGAAACAATAAGGCAAGAAGCAGAGAGGCGAGAAAGAATTTCTTCATGGCGCATCCACGGCTTGATTTTTGGGCTCCGGAAGAAGCAATCCCGTTATGCGGAACTTGCTGGCGATGAGTGTGCGAAGTCCTGAATTGACGTCAGCGGGCGTTACGGCTTTGATGCTTTCGGGCCAATTCTCGACATCCGCAATCGTTTCGCCTGTAGTGAGCGCGGCGCCAAAAATGTGCCCCGGCGCGGTTAGGCTATCGCGGGCGAAAATGGCCGAGCGGCGCAGCCTTTTCTTGGCTTCCATAACGGTTTTGGCGTTCAATCCTTTTTGGGACAGCTGTTGAAGCTTTTGGTTTAGCGCTTTTTCGAGATCGTCGATAGGAAAGCCCGGATTCGGCGTGGCGGCGATGATGAAATCCGACGGGCCGCGCGAGGATGAGGCATAAGAACAATCGACGCTGCTGGCTAAAGGCTGTTTGATGACCAGATCGCGGTAGAGAACGCCGACTTCACCGCCGCAAAGCGCTTCGCTAAGAACCTCAAGGGCGTAAGCTTCATTTCTTTTCTGTGTCATTATAGAGGGCGCCAGCGTGTGGATGGCGATCAGGGGCTGCTGGACGCGCGCATCTTTCATGACGAGGCGCGATTCACTGGGCGTTTTGAGCGCTGGAAAAGGCCGCTTGGCCGGAACCTCACGTAGCGGTACGCGCCCGAATGTCGCTACAGCAAGGCCGAGCACGTCGTTCGTTTCGACGTTGCCGCTGATGATCACAACCGCATTATTCGGCGCATAAAAATGCCGATAGAATTCCTTTACATCATCGACCGTGATTTTCTCAATTTCCGGACGCCATCCGATGACCGGAATGCCGTAGGGGTGATTGGGGTAAAGGGCTTTTCTCAAACGTTCCTGAAAAATGCCCTGCGGATTGTTGCCTGTGCGCTCTTCGCGTTCGCTCAGCACGACATCGCGTTCGGGCAAAGCCGTTTCCTGCGTGATGCGCAGGTTTTGCATGCGATCGGCTTCAAGTTGCATAACCATCGCCAGACGGTCGGCCGCGATGGCTTCGTGATAGGCCGTGAAATCGTGGCTTGTGAAGGCATTACTGCTCCCGCCTTGAGCAGCGATGATGCGGTTGAACTCTCCGGGCGGTACCTGTTCCGTGCCGCGGAACATGAGATGCTCCAGATAATGCGCCAAGCCCGACTTGCCCTCTGGTTCGTCCACGGAACCGACTTTATACCAGACCATTTGAACGACGGCGGGCGACAAGCGGTTCTGGACAATGACGATTTGCAGGCCATTCGACAGCGTGAATGTTTCAGGATTAAAGACAGCAGCATGGGAGGGAAAAGAGAGTAGAAACGAAAAGCAAAACGCCAGAAAGGCATTTGGCATTCGGCATTCAGCATTCAAAAAGATTTTTACGCAGCTATTCCGCATCTTCTTATCCCCCAATGCTGAATGCCGATCCCCGAATGCTGATTACAGCCCGATCCACCCGCTTTTCCTTCGTTCGATAATAGGGGTAGCGCCTTTATTAAGGGGCTCGCCCTTTTCCTTGGCTTCCTTGATGCGTTCGGCTTCGGCGGCCGCATCGACTGTGGGCGCCGAAGACTCGGATTTACGCCACCACAGAACCTCGTCAACAAGATGCCTTGAGCCCACAATTTTCTGCGCGGCTTCGCGATCGACAACTTCGCGGATATTCGGATCAGCTCGTGCTGTGCCGGCGGCTTCAAGAATGGCTTTTTCCGAATCGGAACTAATTTCATCTGTTTCTGGTTTGCCTTCGAGGAAAGTGCGCTCGCCCATGTTCGCCAACTTCGCGTTCGCGCCGAATAAAGTGTTGCTAGCGCGTTTTGTCGGGTTGACTTCTTGCGGGCGTGGCGCGCCAGGCTGGGGCGGACGCAACTCAAAATCCGGCGGCAGCGAAAGCGGGGGCCGGTCCACAACGGCGAATTCATCCGGCGGGTTGCGGCCAAAGCCAAGCGTGTCGCTAAGATCACTGCAGGCGGTCGTCAGTGTAAGCAGGGCCAAGGCAAAAAGAAGTGTGGCGTGTTTCATGGCATCACTATCCGGGGTGATTGAGGCGAATTCTTGACAGGTTAGCCTTTTTTGGGGCGGGTTGCCAGATTCTCAAGCAACAGTAAGCCAACCCCGCAAACAATCGCGGTATCAGCCACGTTGAAGGCGTACCAGTGGTATCCAAAAATGTGGAAATCGATGAAATCGAGAACGGCCCCATAACGGAATCGGTCAATGACATTGCCGATGGCCCCGCCAATGACAAGCCCCAATCCCAAGGCCATGAGAAGCGAAGATGTGCGCATGAGCCAGTTCAAGAGCAGAAGCAGAATCAGGATTGCTGCGCCGATGAAGATGTAAGGCAGCCACGACAACGCGTGATTGAAGAGGCCGAACGTCACACCCTTATTCCAGTGGAGAACAAAGTTCAGAAAAGGCGTGATCTCGACAATACGCGGCGGCACCATGAGCTCATGCAGGATCCACCATTTCGACATCTGGTCGGCCAGCGCGATGAACGCGGCAAGATAAACCCCAATATTCGTGTAACTGGGGTTTATGCCACTGTAACGAAAACTGCTACCAAAAAAATGTCTCATGCAGGGTTTTTGTTTAGAGAGGTTACGGCGTCATGGCAACGGGTGCAAAGTTCGTCATGCTTTTGGCCGACTTCCTCAAGGATTTGCCAACACCGTTCGCATTTTTTACCCTTCGCCAACGTGATGACAACTCCGGCACCCGGCACGTCAGGGATGGTAAAAGCTCCTTCCGGTACGGGTTTCTCGTTCAGCGTTGATGACGACGCGATACAGATTTCTGAAAAATCGAGCCCATCAAGAAGCTTTTTCTGCATGGCGGACACATAAACCTGGGGATGAGCCTGAAGGCTGGAGCCGATTTTCTTTTCGTTCCGCGCCAGTTCCATCGCGCCTGTGACCATGCGGCGCAAACCCCGAATCTTTTGCCATTTTTCACCCAATGCCGTGTCGCGCCAGCCTTTTGGCACGACAGGGTAGGTGAGCCGATGGACACTGTCTTTGGTATCCGGATGACGCGCGAGATAAGCTTCCTCCGCCGTGAAGCACAGCACCGGCGCCAGCCAGACGACGAGATAATCAAAGACTGTTTCCATCACGGTGCGGACGGCGCAGCGACGTTTGCTGGACGGAAGATCGCAATAAAGACTGTCCTTCCGGATGTCGAAATAGAACGCGGACAGATCGTTCGTGCAGAAGTTGTGCAGTTCCTGCAGCATATGGCTGTAATCGTAATTGGCGATGTCGGTGCGGATTGTATCGTCCATCTCGCTCAGGCGATGCAGCACCCATCGCTCAAGCTCGGGTATTTCGTTTGCCGGAATTCTTTCGGCTCCGGTCATGCCGTCAAGCGCGCCGAGCAGGTAACGCAACGTGTTGCGAAAGCGTCGGTACAGGTCGCCCATCTGTTTCAGGATGTCGGGACCGATCCGCAAATCCTGCGTGTAGTCGGAGGCAAGAACCCATAGGCGAAGAATGTCCGCACCCAGTTTGTCGATGACTTCTTGCGGCGCGACGACGTTGCCAAGCGACTTGGACATCTTCCGGCCCTGCTCGTCCAGCGTAAAGCCATGCGTAAGAACCGCCTCATACGGCGCGCAGCCTGTCGAGCCGCAGGACTCCAATAGCGACGAATGGAACCAGCCGCGATGCTGGTCGGAGCCTTCAAGATAAAGTGACGCGGGCCAACGCAAGTTCGGCCACTCGGAACCGAGTTCCTGATTAAGGCAGAAGGCATGCGTCGAGCCGGACTCAAACCACACATCGACGATATCGAATACCTGTTCGAAATCTTCGGCTTTATATGTGTCACCGAGGAAATCCTGCGCTTTGCGTTTGTACCAGACATCTGCGCCATCGGCCTCGAAAGCGGAGGCAATGCGGTCAAGAACGGCTTTATCTTTTAACGGCTTTCCGTCTTTTTTGCTGACGAAAAGAGCGATCGGCACACCCCACGCGCGCTGGCGGCTGATGCACCAATCCGGGCGGGATTCGATCATGCCATGAATGCGGTTCTCGCCGATGGCAGGATACCATTTCGTCGCGCGGATGGCATCAAGCGCGAGTTCGCGAAGCGTTTTCGTTTGCCCTTCAGGCTTTTGATCGAGCGCGATGAACCACTGCGGCGTGGTGCGGAAGATGAGCGGCGCTTTCGATCGCCATGAATGCGGATAACTATGCGTGATTTTTTGCTTGGCGAGTAACGCGCCAGCTTCCGCCAGCGCCTTAATCACCGCGCCGTTCGCTTCGCCTTCCTTGCCGTCGGGTTTGTAGACATACAGGCCTTCAAAGCCTTTGACGTTCGGCAGATAGCGTCCATCGTCGCCGACGGTATCGTCGAAGGGAATTTTGTATTTCTGGCCAAGGTTGAAATCGTCCTCGCCGTGCCCCGGCGCGATATGCACGAAGCCCGTACCCGCTTCCGTCGTGACGAAGTCGCCATGATAGAGCGGCACATCGTAATCGAAGTAACCTTCGCTGCCTTGACGGCCCCGGAAAGGATGGGCGCAGATTGTGCCTTCCAATTCATTAGATGGGATTGATGCCAACGTTGTGACTTTGGTAATTTTTACGTCAGCGCGGAATTGTTCAAATAGTTCCTGAGCGACAACAAGTCTTTCGCCCGTTCTTACTGCGCTGCTCTCAGCAACTTCATCAATTTGGATAAGGACGTAATGAAAATCACCATACGCAATTGCGCGATTTCCGGGAATTGTCCAAGGCGTGGTTGTCCATATTACGATAGATGCTCCGTCTTGAAGAAGCTTTGCGCGTCTTAACTTCTCCTGATTGCCCGGTGAATTTAGATCACCACGGACAAAAATTCCTCCTGCAGAGACAACCGGAAATTTGACCCACAACGTCGTCGACTTGTGATCGTGATATTCCGTTTCGGCTTCCGCGAGCGCGGTTTTTTCCACCACCGACCACATGACCGGCTTCACGCCTTTGTAAAGCAAGCCATTCATCAAAAACTTGTGAATTTCGCGAAGGATTTGCGCTTCGGCCTTGTGCGTCATCGTGCTGTACGGATGCGCCCAATCGCCCACAACGCCGAGGCGCTGAAACTCGCCGGACTGCACGTTTTGCCAGTGTTCGGCGAACGCGCGGCACTCGGCCCGGAATTGCAATACCGGCACATCGTCCTTGTCTTTTCCTTTTTCGCGATACTGTTCCTCGATCTTCCATTCGATCGGCAGGCCATGACAGTCCCATCCGGGCACATAAGGCGCGTCGAACCCCAACATCTGATGACTGCGGTTGACGACGTCCTTTAAAATCTTATTCAGCGCATGGCCGATATGGATGTTGCCGTTCGCATAAGGCGGACCGTCATGCAGGATGAACTTTTCCCGGCCTGTGGCTTGCGCGCGCTGCCGGTTATAGAGGTCCATTTGCCGCCAGCGCGCCAGCAGCTCCGGCTCTTTTGTGGGCAAGCTGCCGCGCATCGGAAACGCGGTCTTAGGCAGAAAAACAGTATCGCGGTAATCGGTCTTTTTCGTTTCAGACATGGAGCGCACTATAACTCGACTATGACGGGGGAAAAAGAATACTCAGGCTAGACGCGGGGGTAAAGGCCAATATCAGGCGGCAGACAGCATCTTTTTGGCAATTTGGGTGTCTATGGCGATCTGGCTTTTTAACGCTTCCAGGCTGGGGAAAGCCTGCTCAGGCCGGATGAAATGATGAAGTTCGACTTCCCATTCCTGCCCATATAGTTCGCCTTGAGGCTCAAGCAGATGAAGCTCCAACATTTCATTAGCGCCCCCTACGGTTGGCCGTTTGCCAATGTTAATGACTCCAGGGATCAGGGTTTCGCCTAAAATGGGCCGGGCCATGACAGCATAAACGCCGAAAAGCGGGCGCAGGTATTCGCCCAAGGCAATGTTGGCCGTGGGAAAGCCTAGCGCATTACCGCGCCGGTCGCCCGGTTGCACAAGCCCTCGGATAGACCAATAACGGCCAAGCATCCGGCGCGCCATTTCGGTGTCGCCTTTACGCAGCGCTGCACGTGTGGACGATGAAGAAATAATTTCGCCCCTATCATCAACTTGAGGCGAGACCTCGGTAACTTCGATACCAGCCGGGTTGAGCAAGGATCTCAGTGTTTGTAGATTGCCACTGCGTTCGCGGCTGAAAACAAAATTAAACCCTGCGACGATGTGCTTTGCCTGACATTGTTCTTTAAGAATGCGCAACGCGAAATCTTCAGCGGACGCTTGCGCAAGCTCGGGCGAAAAAGGCAGCGTGATCGTATCGTCGACGCCCAATTCCTTTATCAGGCGGATTTTTGTGGACGGCGACGTTAAACGAAAGGGCGGGTTTTGCGGGTAAAGCAACTGACGTGGATGCGGTTCAAACGTCAACGCATATGCCGGGCTGTTATGTTCATGCGCATAATGGATGGCTGTTTTGATAACGGCCTGATGGCCCTTATGCACGCCGTCAAAATTGCCAATCGCCAAGACTCCGGTTCGAAAAGCCGGGCTGGTCAAGGAATTATTCGCCGAATGGTCTTTTTCTTTTTCCATTAAGCCCATGATTACGATAGAGAAAGGTAAAGGTCTAGGCTCAGGTTATAAATTCGACTAGGGTTCCCGAATGGCTCTGAACCTGATTCATGCTTCCTGTGTTGTCATTGCCGGTCGCGCCGTTTTGCTAGCCGGACCGTCGGGCAGTGGCAAGTCCGATGTCACGTTACGTCTCATCGATGGTGGAGCGCAACTGGTGGCGGACGATCAAACCGAATTGCGCGTTGTAGATGGGCAACTGCTCGCCATATCGCCAGCATCCATTGCCGGGTTACTGGAAATACGGCATGTCGGTGTTCTTCGGGTGCCACATTGTCCCTCGGCACCCGTGGCTCTTTATGTGGAATTTGTGCAGGAAGACATAAAATTGGAGCGTTTGCCTGAACCGGAACACATAATTTTACTCGATCATAAAGTACGTCAAATCAGGCTTTATGCGCACGCTGCATCGACGCCCGCCAAAATACGTGCCGCGCTACTGTATAGACCGTTGTCGGAAGTATCATGACGGCAAAGGATAAAAAAGAATCACAATTCAAGATATCTCACCGCCGCATCATCTTGGTATCAGGTATGTCGGGGGCAGGTTTATCTACTTCGCTCAAAGTCTTTGAAGATCTCGGTTTCGAAGCTGTTGATAACTTGCGCCTTAGCCTTGTGCCGGCGCTCATTAAAGATAGTGAATCCGGCAAGCCAAAACCGCTGGCGGTCGCTATTGATACCCGCAATACGAATTTCTCGGTTCAGAACCTGTTGGGCATGGTAAGGGAGCTTCATGAAAGCGACGCGATTGAAGTCAAGCTACTTTATCTCGAGTGTTCCGACGAAGCTTTGCAGCGCCGCTTTACCGAAACACGGCGGCGCCACCCTCTCGCGCTGGATCGTCCCGTTATGGACGGCATTAAGCGCGAGCGGGAAATGTTGTGGAAACTTCGCGACGCTGCCGATCATGTTATCGACACATCCTCGTTTTCGATTCATGATTTGCGGCGAGTGATTGTTGGCCATTACAGGCCGGATACGGCGCCGGGCCTAACGCTTTTCATCACGTCCTTTTCTTACAGGCAAGGCATACCGCGCGAAGCGGATCTGGTTTTTGATGCGCGTTTCCTGGTCAATCCTTATTGGGAACCAAAATTGCGCGCACTATCCGGGCAGGATCCTGACGTGGCCGAGTACATTATGCACGATGCCGATTATAAAGCTTTTCTCGATCACTTAACGCAGCTTATCCTGCCGTTACTCCCCCGCTACCTTCAAGAGGGAAAAAGTTACCTTACTTTGGCTATAGGGTGCACGGGGGGGCGTCACCGGTCAGTTTTTGTTGCCGAACAATTAGCGACAATTTTGGCCGGGCATGGTTATATTACGGGGGTTGGGCACCGCGATCTCGATCGTTCGCCGAATAAAGCTTAAACGTTAGTCTGTCATTACAGGAGACAATACATGATCGGGATGGTCTTGGTAACACATGGCAACATTGGAGCTGAAATGCTAGCCGCGCTGGATCAGATTGTGGGTCCGCAAGCACAGGCTAAGGCCGTAAGCGTTGCCGCGGATGACGATATGGATCAATGTTGCAACGCAATTTTAGCCGCCATCAAGGACGTCAACACAGGCAAAGGTGTTGTATTGCTCACGGACATGTTTGGGGGAACGCCAAGCAATCTCGCTTTATCCGTGATGCCAAAAACAAATGCGGTCGTTCTGGCCGGCGTTAATTTACCGACCTTGATCAAACTTACATCGCTACGATCCACGGCGGATTTGCTTGATGCTGTGCGTGAAGCGGAATCGGCGGGGCGGAAATACATTCAGTTGGTGACGGAAACGCTGACAAACCCAGCGGCTTGAGGAAAAATGTTTGAAGGCGATTGCGGCGAGTTATGTGATCTGGTGGTGATTGAAAACCGTCGAGGTCTTCATGCGCGCGCGGCTGCCAAGTTTGTGAGGGTTGCCGAGGCCTTTAAGGCCGACATTGCCGTCATGCGCGACGATCTGCGCGTTTCAGGCCGTTCGATTATGGGCCTAATGATGCTGGCCGCAACGTGCGGGACGCAACTGAAACTTGTAGCAACGGGTGAAGATGCACATGCGGCCATTGAACAACTTACGCTGCTTGTGAAGAGGCGTTTTGATGAAGATTAGCGAAGGCACGAAAACTGGCGTTGAAACAATGGCAGAATCCATTTTGCGAGGCATTGGGGTTTCCCCAGGTATCGCTATTGGCCCTGCCTTTGTCATTGATCAGCATGGCGTTCCTGTGCCCGAATACACACTTTCCGCTGTGCGTATCGGCGAAGAAATCAAACGTTTTCAAACTGCCATTGTCAAAACGCAGAAGCAACTAGGGCAACTGAAACAAAAGGCCTCGTCTCTGCCTGCTGGCGCTACAGAAGAGATTGCTCTTCTTTTGGAAGCTTATTTAGCCATGTTATCGGGATCCCGACTTGTGCGTGGCGTAGAAGAAAGAATTACGAATGAGCGAATTAATGCTGAAGCTGCAATCCAACGCCAGATTAATGCCATAGCTGCCAGTTTTGCGGCCATGGGTGATGCATATCTTAAGGCGCGCATTGTGGATGTGCGGGAAGTCGGATCACGCCTCATCCGTAATCTCTTACAACAACAATATAATCCCTTTGCTGATGCTCCCGAGGGGAGTGTACTGATTGCCGAGGAAATCACGCCAGCTGACACGGCGCTCATGAATCCCGAGCGTATTGCAGGGTTCGCTGCAGTGCTCGGCGGCGCCGAGGGCCATTGCCACGTGGGCATCGTGGCCACAGGCGTGCGAGACGCCCAGGGCCAGGGAGGCGTAGGGCCGGTCGGGGACTTCCTGAATGGGCAGCGCATCCATGTCGGCGCGATAGGCCAGGGTGGGACCCGGATGGGCACCCTGGAGGACGCCCACCACACCGTACCCGCCCACGTGCTCCTCGACCTCCAGGCCGAGCTCGCGCAGCCGTGAGGCCACCCGCCCCGCCGTCCGCCATTCGTCGCCAGAGAGCTCGGGATGCACGTGCAGGTCGCGGCGCAGGGCGACGAGCGTCTCTCTGAGCGCATCTGATCTGTCACCCCTCGTAGCGGGACATACC
>CAYNLV010000032.1:0-14016 GCA_964398175.1 uncultured Rhodospirillaceae bacterium | reverse complement strand
GGTCGCGCTTACCAAGATTAGCCGTGCAAATTACGATATTATCATCAGCGATTTGCGGATGCCCGTACTGGATGGCCCGGGCTTATACGCGGAGATCACGAAATCTTTCCCCCAATATATGAACCGGATTATTTATGTGACGGGGGATACGCTTTCGATCCATGTCCAAAACTTTCTGAACCAAACCCCCGTACCTGTGATCGAAAAACCCTATCGTCTGGCTGATGTTAAGCGAGCTCTCGTCGAATTGTTGAAGGAAACGCCCGGTAAGAGCAATATGGATGGAAGTGATTCGATGGTTCATATCCCCCCACCTCCCTCTCCGGCCGTGCCGGTTCAAACCCCGTTACATTAATTTGTTAAGGAAGAACAATGCGTCTTTTGGTTATCGATGATGAGGTAGATATCTGCGATACCATCGCCGAGATTGCAAGCGCTCGGGGGCTTGAGGTCCAGACAATCAGCGATCCGTCAAAGGTTGCAAAAACGCTTTCTCAATTCACGCCTGATCTGATCATGCTTGACCTTCTGATGCCAGGCACGGATGGTGTTGAGCTTCTCCGGCTGCTGGCGGACCAGGTTAAAAATGCCAGAGTTTGCTTAATGAGCGGAAGTGACACGCGTGTGCTTAATAGCGCGCGGCGTTTGGGAAGCGCGCATGGACTTGATGTTATCGCCGCGCTCGAAAAACCGATTGATATCTCAACGCTACGCTCGACCCTCGACCAGATGGCCGGCAGCAACAATAAAACGTCCACAAACACGGATGTCGCACACGCTTTGGCCTTGGGACAGCTTATTCTTTATTACCAACCCGTCATTGAGATGAAAACGCGCCGCGTGAAAGGCGTGGAGTCGCTGATACGCTGGGCCCACCCGACACGTGGGGTTCTGCCGCCAGTCGAATTTCTAGAAAAGATCGTTGCCGAAGGCTTGATGCAACCCATGACGGATCATGTCCTTTTAACCGCTATTCAACAGGCGGCAAAATGGCATAAAGCCGGCGAAGAATTGACCGTTTCCGTCAATATCACGGCATCGTCGCTTTTGGAACTGAGCTTCCCCGAAAAAGTGACCGATCTTTGCAAGCAGCACGATCTGCCGCCTGAGCGCCTGATCCTTGAAGTCACCGAAGCCGAAGCCATGCGTGATATCACGCACACCATGGACGTTCTTTTGCGGATGCGGATGCGCAACATCGGCGTTTCGATCGATGATTTTGGCACCGGCCACTCGTCCTTGCGGGAATTGCAACGCATGCCGTTCAGCGAAGCGAAAATCGATAAAAGCTTTGTTATCGATATGGCTACAAACAAGGATTGTTCGGTTATCGTCAACTCAATCATCGATCTGGCCCACAACCTTGGGCTCAAGACCGTCGCCGAAGGCGTGGAGGATGTGCGCATCTGGCGCATGCTTTTGGATAAAAACTGCGATTATGCGCAGGGTTTTTATATGGCGAAGCCCATGCCGCCGAGTGAACTCAGCCGTTGGCTCACCAGCTGGCGTGAAACTTCGCCCGTTACGGGTTAGGTATCGCCGCGTAAACGCGGCAAGATTCCTCGATTTTCGCGGAATAGGTCTTGCGCAACTGGCGGAAAATAGGCGCATCCATCGTGACAGCCATAACGTGTTCGTCAATTTGCTTCGCCGGCACCAGTTCGGCATAACTGCCTGAAACAAAAGCCTCAGTGGCTTTCTTCAGGTCCTCAGGTCTTAGAGTGCGCTCGTCCACCGGGATATTCAATTCCCGCGCTATTTCCAGCACGACCTTCCGCGTTACGCCATCAAGTGTGTTTTTGCCCGGTGTGCATAACACACCTTCGATTACGCAAAAGAAGTTGGCGCGGGAGGACTCCGTAATGTACCCATCCCTATGGGTAAATAATATGTCATCCCACGTCTCTCCAGCTTCGCGCGCGGCATTGTAAGCCTGCAAATAGTTTACTGATTTGGCTTTCGGCAATGCTCTTTCATGAGGCACGATTTTGAGCCTCAGACCGCGCTTATAAAAATCCAGCCCATACGGCGCTTCGGGATGGTCGGGTTTCATTTCATCTTCGACGACGAAGAAATGAGGCGCAAACTTATGGTCTTTCGCCAATTGATAGGGATGCGTATGGCTTTCGCCTGCCGTAAGGTAGAACTTGATCACGCTATGTTGAAATTTGTTCCCCGTGCAAACGTGACGAACTGTTTGCGAGACCTCTGCCGCAGTCAAAGGCATAGAAAGCCCCAGAATGGCTATACCTTCTTCCAATCGCTTGTAATGTTCATCAAGATGAAACGGCGCGCCGCCGTAAACGCGCATAGTCTCGAAAAAAGCGAGGCCACGGCTGAATCCGTAATCATCAAGGCTGACTTTAATCGTGTCTTTGTCGACAAACGCGCCATCGTAATAGGCGATAGCCATAAGACTTTCCTTTCCATAATAATGAGGTATCAGGCAGCCATTTGCGCTTCAATCATCTCGCATATATAATGATAAAGGCAAACATGCGCTTGCTGAATAAAAGGTGTATGGCCGCTCGGCACATCAAAAAGCACATCGCAAAGAGGAGCCATCTTGCCGCCCCCCTGTCCTGTCAGGCCAACAACGCTTAACCCCATGGTCTTGGCCTGCTGGATGGCGGTTAGAATATTCGGCGAGTTACCGCTGGTGCTGAGCGCAACAAGAACCCCGCCACTTTCGCCATAAGCCTCGACTTGACGCGCAAAAACAGATTCAAACCCGACATCGTTTGCCCAAGCCGTCAAGGTTGCGGGATTATCCGACAGGCAGATGCAACGCAGCCCCTTCCGGTTTTTCAGAAAGCGCCCGACTAGCTCGCCCGTAATATGGATGGCATCGGATGCCGATCCGCCGTTGCCACAAACAAGGATTGATTTGCCCTTCCGTAATGCCGCCACGCAAAGTTTGACCGCCATGCCCATCTTCGCCTCGGGCACATGCGCGGCGGAAGCGCGAATAACTTCCGCGGATTCTGCTAGATAGGCAGCGAGTGTTTTTTCGTTCATTCTTTCCTCGGCTCATTATATGACGACGGCACGGCATTATCTGTCGTGTATTCATTTATCCAGTTTAGAAAGGTCGGCTCACCGGCCGATATAGGTAGTGAAATAATGCATGGGCAGGTATAAGAGTGCAAGTCCCTCACCCTCTTGGCCAGTTTTTCGAATAAAGCGGCGCGTGTTTTGGCTATAACGACGACTTCTTGCGCCTGCTCGACCTTGCCTTGCCAATGGTAAATGGAGCGCATGCCGGGAATAATGTTCACACACGCGGCAAGCCTTTCATTGACCAATACGCGGCCTATTTTTTCGGCTTCTTCGCGCGTTGGAGCGGTAATGTAAACGAAGGTGTAATCCATCATTCTCTTATCATAATCAAATCAAGACCTTTGAACAGCCCCAAAAGACTCTGAAGCAATTAACTATTTCCATTCTGTTGTGTTGTTCCGAAAAAACTGATTGAATAACGACCAGTAGCTGTTCTTGTACTCTCAACACCTTTCCCGAAGGAGAGTTCCATGAAAAAATACACTGCTGAATTAATTGGTACCTTCTGGCTTGTTTTTGGCGGTTGCGGCAGCGCCGTCCTGGCAGCCGGTTTTCCTCAAGTCGGCATTGGCTTTCTGGGTGTTGCCCTTGCTTTCGGCCTTACGGTTGTAACCATGGCCTACGCAATCGGGCATATTTCCGGCTGCCACCTGAATCCGGCCGTCACGATCGGGCTTTGGGTTAACGGGCGATTTCCGGCGAAAAACGTGCTTCCATATATTGCTGCGCAAGTTATCGGCGGCATTATTGGAGCTGGCGTTCTTTATCTCATCGCAAGTGGCAAAGCCGGTTTTAACGTTGCCGACGGATTTGCGTCCAACGGCTACGGCGAGCACTCGCCCGGCGGGTATTCGCTTCAGGCGGCTTTTCTGGCGGAAACCGTGCTGACTTTCATTTTTCTCATGGTCATTCTAGGCGCGACCGATCCGCATGCGCCTGAGGGATTTGCGCCGTTAGCCATCGGTCTTTGCCTGACGCTCATTCACCTGATTAGCATCCCGGTGACCAACACATCCGTCAATCCGGCGCGCAGCATTGCAACCGCTGTCTTTGCGTGCGGATGGACACTTCAGCAATTGTGGCTGTTTCTAATCGCGCCAATTCTTGGGGCGATACTTGCAGGTTTCGCCTATAAGGTTTTCCGTAAGAAATCCTGACATTGGCGGAATGAGCACCTAAACCACACCAAGCGACGGCTGGATATTACCGGCTTCGCATTTAACAGGTGTGCAATAAGTTCAGCTGGTTCTGTTTTCCGTCCCTTTAGAGGGACTAACATCAATACCGGTTACAATGACGCCGGCTGATAAGTCGTGCGGGTTAATCAGGCTGAGTTTCAACACCGCTTGGATTACTGTGCCATCTTTATGCCTAAGGCGTGTTTCAACCGCCATTTTGTCGTTTTTCTCTGCTGGGTGATAACCAATTCTACCAACTCATTGGTATTCTTTCTCATCAGCGTAGACCACTTTAGTAGACACATTTAAGAGCTCATCTTGGTTATACCCTATGCTTCGCGCCATTGCCGAATTAATCGCTGTTATTGTCCGGTTCTTCACAACGCACATTGGGCCAGTGCTCGCCTCAAATATAATATGGAAGGCTCGTTCGCTTTTTTGAAGCTCTGCTACACGTTCTTCAATAAAATGCTCAAGTTGATCACGATAAATACGGAGCCGCTCCTCCATGCAGACATGTTCAGAAATATCGGTTATTGCATAGGCAAAGCAAAGCGCGTCACCACTGGAACTGCAAAGCAGATAGATGTTTTGGATCGTGGATGTTTTTCGGCCTTTGACATTTATTAATGCCACCTCGCCTGACCACTGTCCTTCAGACAACACCAAAGGACGGACTTTTTCCTTCAGACACTTGCCCACCTCCGGCGGGTAAAATTCAAACATTTTTTTCTGTAAAGGATATCAATATTCGTTTCCCCTAAAAGGGAACACATTGCCGGATTGGCATAGAATATTTGGCCATCCAAACTGACCATACCTAATGCCTGTCCCGACATATCCTAATTAATATCAAAGCAAGAAGATAAATATATGGTTTGCAGCAGGCACTAAAAGTCCAAACGAGGTCTGGAGGGACCGCCCCATTGCGGACGTAACCTATAAAAAACGTGCCTAAACGGTTCCGTAACCTTTGTTTATTGGGTCCGCGGAACGCGTTGAACGGTTGCGCAACAAGCCCATTAACGATCTAACTCATTGGTCGGGATGGCGGGATTTGAACCCGCGACCCCCAGTCCCCCAGACTGATGCGCTACCAGGCTGCGCTACATCCCGACACAAGTATTTCAAGTTATAACAGTTTAGGCGCGGCACTATAGTCAGCCACAGGCCACAAGGCAACTCAATCGGAGAATTGGGGATTTAGGTTAGTGGATAGCCCTAAACGCCCGTCTGGCGGAGCATTTCCCGCATGGCCTTCAGTTCCCCGAGGACCACTTCCATCTCGCGGCGCGCCGAGGCCGAAAGGCCACGAGACGATGCCGCCACGATTGGGGCTAGGGCTGCTGGCGCATGAGGCGCCTCAACCGCCGATGTACGCACGATCGGTAAACGGCCACCCTCGCGAAGCAGTTTCTGTACGCCGCGAATAGTGAAGCCTTGGTTGTACAAAAGATCCTTGATGCTAGCCAACAGCGCCACGTCATCGGGCCTATAATAACGGCGCCCTCCACCCCGTTTCAGCGGACGTACTTGCTGAAACTTGCTTTCCCAGAAACGCAACACATGCTGCGGAACATCCAGATTGGTAGCGACTTCGCTAATCGTACGAAAAGCATTCGGCGCCTTCACCTCCATTGCCCGAGCAGCCATCAATGTGGCAGCTGGGTTTGGATCAGGCGGATAGCTTGTACTGCTCATGATCTTCTCTCGTCACTGGAGCCTGTCAACGCGCGGTTGATCTTGTCCTTGAGGACATGACTCGCACGAAACACAAGAACGCGGCGTGGCAGAATGGGAACCTCCTCGCCTGTCTTGGGATTGCGTCCAATGCGTTGAGCTTTGCTACGCACCTGGAAACTCCCGAACGAGGAAAGTTTGACCATATCCCCTTTAATTAAGGCCTGGCTAATTTCCTCAAGAATAACATCGACAAGCTGGGACGAGTCATTACGCGACAAGCCAACTTCTTGATAAACAGCCTCAGCGAGCTGGGCACGTGTGACGGTGGTTTCGGTCATCGGCAAACACTTACAGTAGGTTAAGGTGAATCAAAGCCTAACCTGCCCCCGTCGAATCGTCAAAGAGAAACCGCAGGGTTGCCTGAAGTGGTTAATGTGGTGTGTGAAGGCCGCCAGAAGCCCAAAAAGCTGAAGACGGATGGGGGGTTTTGCCCCACCCGTCTTCCAGATCCCCCAGCGGATAACGCCGGCCGTGCCATCACGACCGGCGCGATTACTTTTATGAAGTTTTAAGGCTGTCCTGAACCGTCTGGAACACCGCTCTCAATTGCGGACCTAACGTCAACAGCACCGCGACAATAGCGACCGATATCAACGAGGCGATCAAGCCATATTCGATCGCCGTAGCGCCTGTCTCTTCCTTCAAGAACCGAATAATCATTGTCTCTCTCCCTTGCTAGAATAAATGAAAGTCACCTCACTGCACCAACATCCCCTATACTACCTAAATGATACTAAACTTTCGTTAAGCTGAGAGGTTTTTTGCAAGAAATATCAATAAGATAATGCAACCAATATAAATCGAAAATAGATGTATTTCCGAACCGAATTCTAAAGATCACCTTTTCTTCGCGGTTGCACATGGAGTTATGTGTCGCCATCATTCTCCGATCACTGATTCCTGCCCTCTTTAACTAACTCTAACCATAAGCAAAAATGCCGCCGAAAGCGTTAAGCCTTCTTTACTCTCACGAGCATGGCGCCTTGCGGCCGGCAAGCCAGAGTTATTGCCAGTTATTAAAAAGAGAGGGTTATGATGCCGAGATTATCGATCTGACAACGCCGGAAGGCTTCAAGAATCTCGACACCCATCTATCTGGCGGAAATGTCGCTTTTTGTTTTGGGATGCAAGGCGTGGGGTCATGTCTGCAAACGAACAAGGACATCAATCTGTGGACAGCGCGAAAAGTACCGTTCGTAGGCATTCATTACGATAGCCCTTGCTACAATCCCTTTAACCATTTCAACGAAAGCCGCTTTGTCGCCAACCTGTACAATTATGAATCCTTCCTCGATATCAAAAAGCGTTACCTGCCGAGCGAGCAGGTTTCAGTTGCACTTCCTTATACTTTTCCCTATCAGCCGCCTGTTTCGCCCTTTCCCTACGACAAACGCACGATACGCCTGCTTTATCTGAAGACGGGTTATCCAATCGACGAATTCGTTGCCTACATTAACAGTCTGCCAAATGTTATCCGCAATGGCGTTTGGCAGCAGATTGAACGCGCCGAAAAAGATCCTAACTTGCAGCTTGTTGACCTAGTGGATGAAGTTTTCACTGCTGCAAACCTCGATCGTATCGCGATGCAGCGCCAATTCTGGGGCGTTGTGCAAACAGTGGATTTCTATTTGCGTCGCAAACGCGCGATCGATTTCGTGAATTGGCTCAAGCATCAGCCGGGTGCGGTGATTATCGGCAATGGCTGGGATTTTATCGACAAGACCGATGCCAAAGCCGAGTTTCATCCGAGTTTGGATATCGCGGAAACGACACCGCTTTATCATCAGGCGCAATTCGTGTGCAATACAAACCCCTACGGACGCGATATCATTCATGAGCGCGTGGTGCTGGGATTCATGTACGGCTGCTGCGTTTTGACGGATACGCATGCGTGGTGGGATGAACGGTTCGCGAACACGCCCGCTCTAACCCGTTTCCGCTGGGACCAGCCGTTGGACGATCAGCTGCAGCCCGCCATCAAGGATATGGGCGAAGCGGCAGTACGCGCGCGGACAGGCCCTGCCGCCGCCACAGCATTTGTGGATCCCACCATGGCAAGGCATTTGCTGGCCTGCGTAGAGCGGGTAAAAAAGGTCACTTAGCCGCCTTTCAAGTGTCTTATCAGCGGGTTATGAGTCTCTTGAAACGTGCATCGATGGATGCATAAAGCGAGTTCAGAGCGGCTTCAGGACAGGTTCAGAGCGGGTATAAAGCGGGTAAAACCCCCTCTCAAGTCACTTCCAAAATGCCATTAACCATCCCCCCCTACCCCCAACCGGCCTCGCCAGAAGGACGGGGTCGTGAGGTCGTTGAGATCGGCGCGGCCCCAATGCCTTCCGGCGCCGACTATAAAGAGCATGTACGCGCGCAAGAACCTGCACAACAAGCGCCATGCTTTTTTCCGGTCGCGGCGATAGACGTGATAAACACCCGCCGTATCATCCGGCACCGCAAGAGCGTCGTATCCCTCGGCAACCCAAATATGCCAACGCGATATTTCCACCACCTTGGGCCGAGGGTTGGATTTATAGGGACGGATAAAATCGCAGAGCAAACGCCACGCGCCCTTCAGCGCCCACAAACACGAAGAGCGCGGCGGCTCGCCCAGCCTGTTGGCCGCTGATAATGCGGTCGCCAATGGCAAATCAGGTTCCTGCCACTCCTTTGCTTCGGTCATCAGCGCAAGATGCGCCGCCCCATCCCATCTCGCGAGCACCAAAGGGCCGATCAGAAAATCTTCCAGCGCGCGGATCGTCGCCCATGTGCTGTCATAGTGAAATTGCATTATGTTCATCGTGAAGCGCGCCCAGAGCTGGCGCGTCACCGAAAACCACCCTAAACGGCGATGGAACTTCAGGAGGAAAAGCATGTTGCGCAAATCATAATAGCGGCGCCAGCTTTTCGCCTTCATATAAAAGGGCTCGTGCCAGATTGCGACACCGGGCCAAACGACGGTTTCGACACCTTCGCGCTTCAGACGAAGGCCAAACTCCACATCGTCGTAGTGAAGGAAAAACGGCAGCGGCAGGTTTGTCTTGTCTAAAATTTCCAATGGAAAGGCAAAGCACCACCAGCCACAGGAATCATTGGACGTAATTTTCGAAAAGGGCTCCAGATTTTCGATTAACCCCAAATCGCAGTTGGCAACCGCCGGAACGCTTTTCAACAGATCAGGCCGCAGTTGCGTCACGGTGTTATGGAGCCATGACGGTTGCAGCCGATCAAGCATATAGCTGCCAACGGCGACATTCTTATTTATATAGCGAAGCAATATAGGAATGCGGCGCAGGATGACCGGGGTGATGACGATGTCGTCGTCCAGCAAAAGCGCGTGTGTGCTTTGGCCGCTGGCCCGCGCTTCCAACATGCCGCGCGTAAAACCGCCGCAGCCGCCGAAATTGTCCTGTTCGCGCAAGAGCAACGGCATATTTTTCGCTTCGGGCGGCAATAAAGGGCGTAAACGTTTCTCCAGACCCGGTTGGCCGTTGTTAACGACGATGATTTCCTTGATGAGTCCTTCGCCCCGCAGCGTCTCAAGGCCCGTCAGGATTGCTGCCAGATCTTTTTCACGGTTGAATGTGCAAATGACAGCAGCCAGATGAACCTCGTTCTGCGGCGGTGTCGTTGTCTCCCATCTAACGTCCGCAATCGTTGCGCCTTCCGACATCGCGATAAAGCGCGCCGCAATGCTTGCTTGCGTTCCGGCGTCTTTTTCCGGTTCGGGCACAGGAATCCACATAACGCTATCATCCGCTGATAATTCTTTTTCGCACAATAGCTGCTCGACTTGCCCACGCACGACATGGCGCACAAGTTGAAAACGAACCTTGCCCTTCAGGCGAAAGACAAGAAAAACATCGCGGATCGATGTATGCCGCTGCCAATAGACTTCATGATACCGGCCAAAAAACGTGTTGAGATCAAGTTCCCCGCCGAGCGCAAGCGAAACGCGGCGCCGCTCATGCTGCATTTCGAGCAACGACGCTTCCGCCGGCATCGCAATGCCGTCCACGCGTTGATACAGCTCGCCCGCGCCGTCATCCGGGATGTACGGCACAAGTTGGAGTTCATAGTAGGATTCCGTTGCCGTCATTTTTTTACGTTAGCCAAACTTACGTTTGATTTCGAAGCACCGGCCATAATTATTGACGGCTTCCATGCGGTCCCAGTTGTCCGCAACCGTGAAACGATCGAGGAAAACGCCTCCTCCCCAGATCACCATAATCTCGCGCCGCGCGGACGATATGACTTCGTAAATCGTAACTTTAACGCCATCGCGCCAAACGGTGCCATCGGCTTTGAATTCGATGTCCGAACCATCCGTCCAATGCCATACATATTGGGACAGTTCCTTTTGAAAAGCCGAGGCCGAAGCCGTTTTATCGGCAAATGAGTTAAGAAGAAATCTTGTGTTGTGCTCGATCTGCTGTTGAAAAGGTCCGCGTACCGTAAGCCAGAATTTTTTCTCATTAATAATATGGTCGGAAAAGCCCCACCAGACATTATGCAGTTCACGCAACTGATGCGGACGGATCTGAAGGAGATTTTGGCACTTTGGAATCCTTGAGCTGTCCCCAAGGGCCAGGTGTATGAAATCTTCGCTGAGAAAAACGTCCAGCGGCAACTGAAGATAACCTTTGGACTCCGGATCGTCCGGAAACCGCACCGGACAGATTTGCGGCAAGAAAGCCGTGGCTTTCTTACCAAAGAAAGGGGCTTCCTGCAGCGCCCCTGAAGACAAACCTATAAATGACGCATCTTCTTCATAGCACATTACGTCATACAGGTTTCGCGTGAGAATTTCGCAGGATTTGTCGATGGACCTTAAAATATCCAATTCATAGAAAGCGTGCTCTTGCGGCGCGCTTGGATGCGGCAAGTAAAGCAAGGGCGCGCCGCCTGTCGCCTTAGTTATCTCCTTACGGAATTGTTCAATACGGACATACGCGCCATCTTTCACGACCGTCGCGTCGTAGGGCGTTTGGCCAATAAAAAACGCATAGTCTTTGAACTTCCGCGGACGGATTGGACGACACCTTTCATTGTGTACGGCCGCGGCGCGAAGACGGCCCGCAATTTCGCGAACCTCCCTGTGCTGCGTGGCAATTCCCGCCAGCGCCTGCATAAGGTTTGGCACATTGGTTTCAACGGCAACCAGAAGATCTGGAAGAAACCGGATGGGCGAAATACGGAAATCGATATAGGTATAGCCCCGCTCTTTCAGAAAACGTTTGAGTCCCGGCGTCATCTCATACGAGAAATACAAAGTGCCGGGAATGAGATAGGGTTCGTAAATTTTTTCGGCGGAAGGAACCAGTTTTTCAAAAGACTCAAGCCATCGGTTATTATCGTCCGGAAGCGCCGCATCGACATCAGGCGGCGTTAGAAGATGCGCCGTTTCGGGATTATTCCATATCTTATGCCGCACGCTTACGTCCGGCGCCGCGCCTGTCGCTTCCGTAATCGGGAAGCGCAAGAGATCATAAAAAAAGTCTTTCGGCGGCCAAAGCTGGTGGCGGAGAACATCGTCAATAAAAGCAATCTTACATTTTGACATGGATTCCCGTGCTGTTTATCAACGTGATTGACCCGATAAAGAGGCTTAATCCCGCCACCGTCTAGGCGGCCAAAGCTTCTTCAACCATAGCCACCAGCTTGTCCTGGGCCTCGATATCCCCCGGCGATGGCTTCCAATTCAAATCCGGATAGCTGCAACTGCGGCAAATGCCGCCTTTTTCCTGCATGCCGACTAGAGCTCGGCGCCACATCACCAAGTTCGAGGAGGCATAGGCGGCAAAGATATCGTTATTTTCGGCCAAATCGCAGTAGACACAGTCCTTATGCTCCGGCATATCGGAACGCAGGTTGCAGCAGGGAACCATTTTACCGGTGTAATCGATATAGAGGAATCGGAAAGGCACCGGACACGGCAGTGTCCGCACGTAGTCTTGTTGAATGGACAATGTTTCGCCCCGGTTGCATCCGTTAACCTCAAAATTCCGCCCGTACAAACGAAAAGCCATATCCTTGTAATCCAGATGATGCTCCAGCCGGAGACCGGGTTTGTCGACTTTTAGTTCGGCAGGGATTCCCAATTTCTTAATAATGAAGTCGCTTTTCTTTCTCATCAGATCGTGATCGTAGCGCTGGTCGTTCTGCAGATAGACCTGAATGTTCAGCGAGCGGAGTCCGGCATCGTAAAGCTCCCCCAGATAGTCGAAAGTCAGATAATCGCCGTTTGTGTTCGTATGCAGAAGCGCCTTGGGGATGGTCGCGCGCGCTTCCTTGAGGCGCTCCAGGATTACACGATCAGCCAACGGTTCATTGTAGCGGCTGTAGGAAATGACTTCACTGTAATCGACCGCCGCCAATTGCCGCATGATGCCGGTATACAGCTCCGGCACCATGTGGATATTCTCGCTCCGCCGGTCAATTTGCGCATTGGGGCAGAACCAGCACCGCCGGTTGCAATAGGAAAATAACTCAATTTCAAGCATATTGATTGAGCTTTTAAAAAGGCTTTTAGCCGTTTCCCGATCCTTCACCTTCCGGAAATGGTCCATCGTTGCTACATCAAACTCAAACCTCAAAATCATCTGCGCTTTAGACATTAAGGAAGAGACTCCGATTTGATCTTAGTGGATTCTCAGAAGAACGAAGGCTTAAGCCCGGGTTCGGCATGAGAAAAAAACATGTGTGCCACAAAAAGAAGTATCGAATTAGACTCCACAGAGCAAGGCTAAAATAAAGAGGCTCTCTTGCGGTTTTTGATTAGATTCTTGCATTATCTGCTTATTCCTCTACGTTAAAGAAGAATCATAACCTTTTTCTCTCTGTCACTTTTATTTCCCATGCAACGAGCTTACAAACGCGTTTTGGTTACCGGCGGCGCCGGTTTTCTTGGTTCGCACCTGTGCGAACACCTGCTTCGCGATAAATGCGCCGTGCTGTGCGTCGACAACTTCTTTACCGGCACGCGCGAGAACATCCAACATCTTATAGACAACCCGCACTTCGAAGTCATCCGGCACGATGTGTGTTTCCCGCTGTACGTCGAAGTGGACGAGATTTATCATCTCGCCTGTCCCGCTTCGCCGATTCATTACCAGTTCGACCCCGTACAGACGACGAAGTGCAGCGTTTCTGGCTCCATCAACATGCTGGGACTTGCCAAGCGGCGGAAAGCGAAAATCCTTCTCACTTCGACCAGCGAAGTTTACGGCGATCCGTCCGTGCATCCGCAAGTCGAGAGCTATTGGGGCAACGTCAACCCCATCGGCCCGCGCGCCTGCTATGACGAAGGTAAACGATGTGCAGAGACGCTATTCTTCGACTACCGCCGCCAGCACAACCTGCGCATCAAGGTCGCGCGGCTTTTCAACACATATGGCCCCCGTACGCATCCGAACGACGGCCGCGTCGTCTCAAGTTTCATTGTGCAAGCGCTCAAGGGCGATCCCATCACAATTTATGGCGACGGGTCACAGACACGTTCGTTCTGTTATGTGGACGATCTTGTGGCCGCGCTTGTCAAGCTGATGGGCACGGAAGACGACTTTACCGGTCCCATGAATCTCGGCAATCCCGGCGAGTTTACGATCAAGGAACTGGCGGAAATTGTCGTCGAGCTGACGAAGTCGAAATCGAAAATTACCTATCATCCGAAGCCGCCGGACGATCCACGCCAGCGCAAGCCGGATATTTCACTGGCCAAAAAAGTCATCGGATGGGAGCCGAAGATTCCCTTGCGTGAGGGACTGGTCCCGACAATCGAGTATTTCCGGGAACTGATCGGCGCTTAAGCGACCTTGGCCATGTGCTGCATGAGATCGCGCAGGCCGTCTTCGAATTTGACTTGAGGTTCCCACCCTAACGTCTTGCGAATACGTGTTATGTCCGCCAGTGTCGCTTTCGAATCACCCGGACGTGGTGGCGTATGCACCTGATTCGGGGAAATAAGGTCCGCCAGTTCCTTGATCGAGATGTCCGTGCCGCTGCCCACATTCAGGATGCAATGCCGAGCGTCGCTTTCGTA
>CAYNLV010000031.1:0-14195 GCA_964398175.1 uncultured Rhodospirillaceae bacterium | reverse complement strand
GAATTTTTTAATCACTTGGTATTCATATCGCTCTTCATTTTTTTAATCTTTTTATAAATCGGACAATCTCTCCGGTGCGCGCCGGGAAGCAGGTCGATACCCATCAGGAACTCGTTCACGATTTCCTCGCCCATGAAAACGAATGTCGCGCGGAAAAGTTTCACCCATGCCGCTTTGTTCCGCGGATGATGCGCCGTAAGCCATTTGGCAAAGCCGCGATGCGTTTTACGGATTTGCAAAAGCCGGTTCGCGTTTTCAATGATCGCCTTGATCTTGCGTCGGTTGCGGATGATTTCGGCGTCAGCGAGAAGGCGTTTGATGTCGCGCTCCTTATAAGCGGCTACCCTTGTGACGGAAAAACGGTCGAATGCCTTATTTAGCGCCTTGCGCTTTTTCAGAACAATCGTCCACGATAGGCCCGCCTGCATGATCTCCATCGCCAGGCGCTCGAACAACACGCGTTCGTTCGTCACCGGAAAGCCGTGTTCGGTGTCGTGATAACGGGCGTGAAGCAGTTTGTCTTTGGAATAGGCGCAGTACCAGGACATTACACCCTCACCAGATGCACCTCGAGCAGGGGTTTTTTGCCGTGGGTTTCGCTCAAGAAACGGCGCGCGGCCTGACGAATTTCGCCTTGCACTGCGCCATCATCCGTTCGCGCAGCCTTGGACATGCCCTCCACCGCATCAAGAACGGCTTGCGCCAAGTCCGCCCGCAAAGGTTTCAGGAATTGCTCATCTTCCAGTCCCAGCAGCGTCACCTGCGGGTCGCTCATGATCCGGCCCCGCTGATCCAAAACGAGCGTAACCACGGCCGCGCCGTTGTAACTTAATTTGCGGCGGTGCTTGACGGTTTCGCGATCCAGCCGACGCAAAATCTTGCCATCCATGCCGATGCGTCCAACGGGAACCTCGGCCACAACTTCATGAACGCCGGGGCCGATCCGGATGATCTGGCCGTTTTCGGGAATGATTGACGCCGGTACACCCGCTTCTTTCGCAAGGCGCGCGTGTTCCATCTGGTGGCGCAGTTCGCCATGCACGGGCACGGCCAGGCGCGGCTGTGTCCATGCGTAAAGCTGGATCATGTCCTTGGCCGAGGCGTGACCCGAAGAATGAACAGGTGCTTTATCCGGCGTCAGGATGTCGATGCCCTGCCGGATCAAATGATTTTGCATGCGACCGATGGCTTTTTCGTTGCCCGGAATGTCGCGCGAGGAAAAGATGACCACGTCGCCCGTCTCCAACTCTACCGCCGGATGATCGAAAGACGCGATGCGCGCCAGAGCTGACCGGGGCTCGCCCTGACAGCCGGTGCAAACCAGCACGATCTTGTCGCGGGGCGCTTCCATGGCTTCGTGCTCGCTCAGGAACTGGTTGAACTCCGGCAAATAACCGCAACCTTCGGCAATCTCGGCATTGCGCCACAGCGAGCGCCCCACCAGCGCGACATAGCGCCCATGCTGGCGCGCGGCGACGGCAATGGACTTCAGGCGCGCGATGCTGCTCGAAAAACACGTGACCGCGATCCGGTGACGGTACCGCCCGAAAATCTCACGAAAACAATTTTGAACGTCGAGTTCCGATCTTGAAAATTCCGTCTCCAAAGCGTTCGTGGAATCGCCCACAAGCGCCATGAGTTTTTGTTTGCCGAGCTCCTTAAGCCGCTTTTCATTCGTCAAATCGCCGACGATGGGGTCGGGGTCAAACTTCCAGTCGCCCGTATGCAAAATGGTTCCCTGCTTTGTCGAAAGCGCGATCATGTGCGCTTCAGGCACCGAATGCGTCACGTGGATCATTTCCGCCTTGAAGGGGCCAAGCTCGAACGCGCCGCCGACAGGTATTTCAAAGAGTCTGGCCTGCCCTTTCAGGCCAGCCTCGGCCAGTTTGGCGCGGATCATTTCCATCGTGAACGGCGTGGCATAGACGGGACACTGCAGATGCGGCCAGAGATATTCGATTGCGCCCAGATGATCTTCATGCCCATGCGTAATGACGAGGCCAAGCAAGTCGTCGCGCCGGTCGCGGATAAAAGAAATGTCCGGCATAATAACCTCGATGCCCGGCGTGGTTTCGTCCGGAAAGCACACGCCGCAATCGACCATCAGCCATTGGCCTTCCGTGCCGTAGAGGTTGAGGTTCATGCCGATTTCGCCGGAGCCGCCCAAGGGAAGGAACCACAACGCATCGCCGGGCGGGCGATACGGATCTTTTTTACGGATGGTCATGAAGAGATAGTCCTTATCAAACCTTAGTTATTCTGTTTTTAACCTTACTTTCGAGCGCTTAGCTATTCCTGAACACAATGAAAGTATTATGCTGGTTGGAAAACCAATTACTCATAGGGTATAATTCAGTACAAACGGGATTGCAAAATTTTCATATCTTAAGGGGTTGTTCCATCGGCGCTTTTAATAAATTTGCCTTACATGTTGTCCAGGGGCTCGGCAATCTTGCCAGTGTCGAAAAAAGAATTGATACGTACACGGATTTTTACATCACGTCCTACGAACTTGTGGGACAAGACAACGTTCACCCAAAACAATGGAAGCTTTTAGCCAACGATCCTAAATTTAAAGATCAAATATGTTACCTCGTCACGGCCGTTCAAGAGAACAAGAGAAACCTCCGTCCACGGAAATTTATTCTAAACGAAGAACAGGCTAAAAAGCTCGGCCTTCTTGACAAAGAAATGGGCCAGAAAGTTGGTGCTCAAACACAAGTGATACTTAACGCCAAGGTCACTTTCCATACGCTTGGACAATATCTCGAAGATCTTATGTTGGGTTGGGGGCCCGCAAAAATTTACCCGCGCGTTCAGGCCTTCTCATTCCCGGATATTGAACGGATAAACAGCCTTTTAAGCAATCCACAAACAAAAATCCGGAAAAGCGCAAAGTGGTGGTTTCTCGGCAAAAAACCAAAAACGCCAACCCCGAATTAGGCTCTATTTCTTATTCCGCTGATAAATCGCGTAGAGACCGCGCAACGTCAGATCGGAGTCGATCGTTTCAATCGCCGGTATGGCGTCTTTGAATATTGGCGCAATACCACCTGTCGCAACCACCTTCATCGGTTCGCCATATTCGGCCCTGATGCGCGCGATGAGCCCTTCGATCAGCCCCACATAGCCCCAGAAAGTGCCGGACTTGATGGCTTCGACCGTGTTGGTACCGATGACTTTTTTCGGCTTCGCCACGCCCACGCGCGGCAGTTTCGCCGCCGCCATATGCAAGGCCTGCAACGACAGGTTAATGCCCGGCGCAATGGAACCGCCGCAGTAATTGCCCTCGCCATCCACAACGTCGAACGTTGTCGCCGTGCCGAAGTCGATCAGAAGCAACGGCGGCTTGTATGTCATCTTGCCCGCAATCGCGTTGATCAGGCGGTCCGCTCCCACCTCCTCAGGCCGGTCAATTCTGACTTCAATGCCCAAATCAACGTTTGGCGCGCCAACGACAAGCGGATCGCAATTGAAATGCTTGCGGCAAAGCTTGAAGAGGTGAAGGTTCGCGTCCGGCACCACGCTGCCCAGTATGGCGGCAGTTACCGCTTCAGTTCTCAATCCGGCTTCGTGAAAAAGCGTTTTCAGAAAGACCGCGTATTCATCCGTCGTGCGCTGGGCGTTCGTCGTTGTGCGCCACATGCCCGCCAGCTTGTCCCCATCGAACAGCGCAAAGACCGTGTTGGTGTTGCCGATATCAATCGCGAGAAGCATCGTCAGTTCCTAAGACTTGAAGAAAACATCGCCCGCAGCTATAGCCGTTTCCTTCCCGTCCGGCAAACGCAGGATAAGGTGCCCTTGCCCGTTAAGGCCCGCAAACGCGCCTTCGACTGTCTCTTGCGGCAACCGGGCCACAAGCGGCCCTTTCTTCGCCAACGCAAGCCATGCGGTCCTGAGCGGTTCAAATCCTTGTCTCTGTAGAACCCCCCGCCAATGGGAAAGGCGCGTAAGGAGCGTTTCGAGCGCCTCCTGCACGCCTGTTTTGACCCCTTCAGCGGCCATAGACGTGGCCGGGAAAAGGCCCTCGTCCGGGTAATGGCTTACATTGAGGCCAACGCCGATCACCAGCCAATCGATCTTGCCGTCCGTGGGCGGGTTGGCCTCGAGAAGTACGCCGCTGATTTTTTTACCGCCCACAAGCACGTCATTGGGCCATTTAAGCTCCACGTCAGATTTCGGGAGAACGGCTTTCACAACATCCGCAACGGCAAGCGCAGCAACGAATGCGTAACATCCGGCTTCCTGCGCTGTGCAACGCGGGCGAAGCAGAACGGAAGCATAAAGGTTGCCTTCCGGCGACTCCCATACCCGGCCTTGCCGTCCTTTTCCGGCCGTTTGATGGAGCGCCTGAACAACCAAGCCTTCGGCTTCGCCCGATTCCGCCGCGCGCTTCGCGTCGTCATTCGTGCTGGCCGTAACGGGCAACTGCCGTAATTTGAAAATGGACGGTATCATGCGTTAAACAAGCTCTGTGCGGCTTTTAACGCGCACTCAATCAAAGGTGCGGGGTAAACCGCAAACAAGAGCACAGCCAACGCCGCCATGGCCGTGACGCCGCGAAGTGAATGGTCGCGCACGGGATCAAGCGGTTCGGCCGTTGGTTCATCGAAATACATGATTTTCACAAGACGCACATAATACCCCGCCGCCACAACGCTCGCCAGCACGCCGATAACGGCCAACGGCACCATCTCCGCCTTAACGGCCGCGAGAAATACGAAATATTTGCCAAAAAAGCCCGCCAGCGGCGGCACGCCGGCCAGTGAAAACAAAAACACGGCCATCGCCGCCGCCCGTAACGGATGCGTTTTGGAAAGGCCGGCAAGGTCGTCTATCCGCTCGGCCTCTTCGCCATGGCGGCGCAACGACAGAATGACGGCGAATGCGCCCGTCACGTTCACGGCGTAAATGAGAAGATAGATTAAAACCGACTGCGCGCCGGCGTTGCCGCCCGCCGCCAGACCAACAAGGATCGTGCCGGCGTTGGCAATAGCGCTGTAGGCCATCAGGCGCTTGATGTTCGTTTGAATGAGCCCGGCAAAACTGCCGAGCAGCATCGTCGCCACCGCGACAAACACGAGGATCTGCTGGCCTTGATGCGCAAGGCCGCCCAAGGGGTGCAGGAACAAGCGCGTCAGCAAGGCTAACGCCGCCAATTTGGGCGCTGTCGCGAAAAAAGCCGTGACGGGCGTCGGCGCGCCTTCATAAACATCCGGCGCCCACATATGAAACGGCACGGCCGCGACCTTGAAGGCCATGCCTACCGTGATGAAAACAAGGCCGCCGAACGCTCCATACGGCAACGATGGAACATCTTTCAAGGCCCGCGCCAGCGCGGCGAAGTTCGTATTCCCCGTATGCCCGTACAAAAGAGATATGCCATACAAAAGCACTGCCGACGCTACCGCGCCGAGAACGAAATACTTGAGCCCCGCCTCGCTTGATCGCGTATCGTCGCGCCGAAAAGCCGCCAACACGTAAAGCGGCAGGCCTTGCAGCTCCAGGCCCACGTACATTGCCAGAAGATCATGGGCCGAGACCATGAGCATCATGCCGAGCATGGAGAAAATCATCAGCACGAAATATTCCGGTTTCGCCAAATCCGTCTGCTTCAGGACCGGCAGAGACATCGCAAGCACCAACGCGCCCGTACCAAGAAGCGCCAGTTTCATAAAACGGCTATAGGCGTCGCTGATAAACATGTCGTGGAAAGCGAGACCTGAAGACGGATCGCGCACGACCAAACCGGCTGCGAGTAGAAAAGCCGCAACAACAAGCCAAGGCATGATTTGCGCCCGGCGAAAGACTCCGTAAAGCAACAACATCATTCCTGCCAGGCCAAAAAAAATTTCAGGGAGAGCTAAAACCGCGCTCATTTTGCTTCTCCCTTATGGACCTGATAATCGCTGAGCACTTTGGCCACCGTTGGGGCAAAGACATTGCGGAACGTCCCGGGATGCACCCCCATGCCGATGACAAGAACAAGGAGAGGCGCGAACAAAATGATTTCGCGCGCTTTCAAATCCGGCATATGCCGCACATCCGGCCTCTGCAAAGGCCCAAAAAAAAGCCGCCGGTAAAGCCACAGCATATACGCCGCGCCGAGCACGATCCCTGTCGCAGCGAACGTAGCCACCATGCCACTGACATGATAGGCCCCTTGCATAGCGAGAAGTTCGCCTACAAAACCGCTCGTGCCCGGCAAGCCGACGGCGGCCAGCGTAAAAATCATAAACGCAAAAGCATAGCGCGGCATGTTCGCAGCCATGCCGCCGAAACGCGCAATTTCGCGCGTATGAAGCCGGTCGTAAACGACTCCCACACCGAGAAAAAGTGCGGACGACACAAACGCATGCGAAATCATTACGAAAAGCGCGCCTTCAAGACCCTGCGTATTTGCCGCAAAAATGCCGAGCGTGACGTATCCCATATGCGCCACGGACGAATAGGCGACGAGTTTTTTCATGTCCGTTTGCACAAGCGCCACAAGCGAGGCATAAATAATAGCGATCAGGCTGAGCGCAATAACAAAAGGCGCGAAGAAGGCGCTGGCCTGCGGCAGCATTTGCAGTGAAATGCGGATAAAACCATACCCGCCCATTTTCAGCAAAACGCCCGCGAGAATGACCGACCCCGCCGTCGGCGCCTCGACATGGGCATAAGGCAACCACGTGTGGAACGGCCACATGGGGGTTTTCACGGCAAAAGACGCAAAAAAAGCAAGCCAAAGCCAGATGGCCATTTCCTTCGAGAAGGAACCGTTCATCATGACCGTCATGTCTGTCGTGCCTGTTTTCATGACCATGGCGAAAATCGCGACCAGCATCAAAACGGAACCGAGGAACGTGTAAAGGAAGAATTTGACCGCCGCGTAAATCCGCTTCTCGCCGCCCCACACGCCTATAATGAGAAACATGGGGATCAGCACGCCTTCGAAAAACACGTAAAACAGGACGAAATCGAGAGCCGTGAACATGCCGATAAGTATTGTTTCCAGCGCCAAAAGCGCGACCATGAATTCCTTGACGCGCTTTTCGATGGTGAAAGCCGACAATACACAAATAGGCGTCAGCAACGCCGTGATCAGCACGAACCACAGCGAAATCCCGTCAACGCCTTTATGGTAGACAATATTGAATGTCGGTATCCAATTGTATTTTTCGACAAATTGAAAACCGGTGTTGGCTGGATCGAAAAAATGGAAAAGAAACAGAGATAAAGCGAAAGTAATGAGCGTAAACAGTAAGGCAACGCCCTTCACAATAACGTCATTCCCGCGAAAGCGGGAATCCAGCGGCACGCGGACGCGTGCCTTATATATAGAAATGTCCTCAGGTTGTATCTGAGCGCCCGATTGCTGACTCATGCGCTCGCTATCGCTCGCACTGGATTCCCGCTTTCGCGGGAATGGCATAATCACTAACGCGCCCAGAAGCGGCAGGAATGTGATAAGGCTGAGGAGAGGCCAAGATGCCATAATCATCCCCTCACCCAAAGCCAAGCTAAAAGAACCACAAGTCCCGCCATGATCGCGAACGCGTAGTGATAGAGGTAGCCCGTTTGCAGCATCGTGACACGCTTGCCAAAACGCACCGCCAGCGCCGCTATGCCATCCGGCCCGAAACGATCAATGAGGCCATCGTCACCCTTGCGCCAGAGAATTTCAGCCAGCTTTTGCATCGAGCGTACGAAAAGAAAATCATAGATTTCATCCACATAATATTTATTGAAGACAAGCCGGTATACGAGTCCCAATTTCTTGGCGATTTTTTCCGGCCATTCCGGCCTTCGCACATACACAAAATACGCCAGCGCTATACCAAGCATAGCAACCAAAGCGGGCAGCACTTTTTGCGCGTAAGAAAGGGGCAGCGCCGTCGAGGCGCTGTCGGTCGGCAAGACAAACAAAGCGCCGCGCCAAAACGCGAGATTTTCAGGAACAAACCAGCGCGCGCCAATCCATCCGACAAAAACAGCGCCCAGCGCGAGAGGCACAAGCGGCCCAAGCATAATCCACGGCGATTCATGGGCCTTGCGTGGCGGCTCGCGCCCTCTAAAGAAAACAAGAAGGACAAGCCGCAGGGAATAAAACGCCGTCATAAACGCCGCGGCGAGGCCGAAGTCGTAAAGCAAACCGCCATACCAAGCCGGGCTTTGTAGAACGGCTTGCACGATCATGTCTTTGGAATAAAACCCGGCAAAACCGAAAACGCCGTCAATGCCTATGCCCGCCAGCGCCAAAATGCCAACCCACATATACGCATGCGTCACAGGCACTGACCGCGCAAGGCCACCCATCTTGCGCATATCCTGCTCGCCCCCCAGCGCATGAATGACCGAGCCGGCAGCAAGGAACAGCAGCGCCTTATAAAACGCGTGCGTTGTGAGATGGAACATCGCCGCCGAATAGGCTGAAACACCCAACGCAAAAAACATGAAACCGAGCTGGCTAATCGTCGAATAAGCCAGCACGCGTTTGATATCGAATTGCGTGCAACCGATGCTGGCGGCAAATATAGCCGTCACCGCGCCGACGATTGCCACAAAAGTCTGCGCCTCCGGCGCGTATTCAAAAAGCGGCGATAAACGCGCCACTATGAAGACGCCTGCCGCGACCATCGTGGCGGCATGGATCAGGGCCGAAACCGGGGTTGGGCCCTCCATCGCATCCGGCAACCACGTATGCAAGCCAATCTGGGCCGACTTTCCCATCGCCCCCACAAAAAACAGGATGCAAATCGCCGAAAGTGCCGGAATCGACTGGTTGCCAAACTGAAACACCATGTCGACCAACGCAGCCTGTTTGAACATCGCGTCGAATTGCACGGATTCGAAAAGCCAGAAACAGCCGAAGATTCCAAGCAAAAAACCGATATCCCCGATGCGATTCATCAGAAACGCTTTTATGGCCGCCTCGTTTGCGGCAACGCGCTCATGCCAAAAGCCGATGAGCAAGTAGGACATCAATCCTACGCCTTCCCAGCCGAAGAACATCTGTATCAAGTTGTCCGACGCCACCAGCATCAGCATGAAAAAGGTGAAAAGGCTCAAATAAACCATGAACCGCGGCACGCATTTGTCGCCTTGCATATAACCGATGGAATAAATGTGAACCATCGCGGATACGATATTCACCACGACAAGCATAAGAGCCGTGAGCGTATCGATCTTGAGGCTCCATGGCGCGACAAACGCGCCAGATTCGATCCATGGGCCAAGAACATGCGTCCGCGCATGACCTTGAAAGGCAACATCGTGGAAAATGACAATGGAGGCCAGCGCTGCGAACAAAACGGTGCCACTCGTCACGAAACCCGCGCCACGATCGCCCAAACGTCTCCCGCCAAGGCCTGCGATCATCGCGCCCAGAAGCGGCAAAAAGACGGCAGCGAGATCAAGCGTCATGGACACCTAGCCCTTCATCTCGTGAATATCCGAGACCGCGATGTTGCCGCAGTTGCGGAACGTGACAACCAGGATGGCGAGACCAATGGCGATTTCAGCCGCAGCAACCGCCAGCACGATCAGGGCAAATACCTGCCCCGTCAGGTTATGCCGGAAGGCCGAAAAGGCCACAAAATTGATATTCACGGCCAGCAGCATCAATTCGATGGCCATAAGAAACACGATGAAGTTACGGCGATTCATGACAACACCCACGATACCGACCGTAAACAGCAGCGCCGCCACCAACAGAAAATGGGTAAGCCCTACGGGTTGCATAAACAGGCTCATGACGCACCCTCGCCCGGTTTGATTTTGCGCACCTCAAGAACATCTTCGGGACGGCGCGCGATCTGATCAGCCGCTCTTTGCCGTTTGGCTGCCCGGCGATCCTGAAGCGCCAGCACAATTGCCCCGATCATGGCAACGAACAGAATAAGCCCGACCGCCTGAAACGGCAGCATGTAATCCGTATACAGCACACGGCCCAAAGCGCGGGTGTTTTCGATGTTCGGGCTTGCGTCCGCTGATGCGGCCATAAGATCATGGCTCCATGCCGCCATCGCGACCAGCTCGACAAGTAAAACAGCCCCGACCGATAATCCGGCGAAGACATATTTTTTATTGCCCCCCGTTTTTTCACGCGCGCGCAGATTCAGCATCATCACGACAAACAGGAACAAAACCGCCACCGCGCCCACGTAAACAATAATGAGGATGAAAGCGAGAAACTCGGCATTCAAAAGAATAAAAAGACCTGCGGCATTAAAGAAGCAGAGAACAAGGAAAAGGACGGCATGCACGGGGTTCCGCGCGTTAACGACCATCATAGCTGAGGCAATTAGTACGAGCGAGAAAAGATAAAAGAGACCGTTTATAGGCATTATTGTGTCCTGTTTTTAGCGCGCGCTTTCATCATACACCGTACAATGTTGCGGGTTGTTGCGACATGTCTTTTCAAGGCTTTTACTGACGGAGTCCTTCACTTGCCCGGACGTGCAGGCGCCCAGCAAGAACACGACAAAGCCTGAAAGAACAAGTTTCCAGTTCATGTGCTGCTTCATTTTACGCCCCCTTTCTGTCGGTCCACCACGCGGCAAGCCGCAATGGCCGCCTCCCAACGATCGCCGTTCGCCAGAAGGCGTTTTTTATCATAAAAGAGCGCCTCGTGCGTTTCGGTTGCAAACTCGAAATTCGGACCTTCAACGATGGCTTCTACCGGGCACGCCTCCTGGCAAAGGCCGCAAAAAATGCATTTGGTCATGTCGATGTCATAGCGGGTCGTGCGCCGGCGGCCATCCTCTGTCATCGCGGCTTCAATCGTAATGGCCTGCGCCGGACAAATGGCTTCGCATAACTTGCAGGCGATACAACGCTCTTCCCCGTCAGGGTAGCGGCGAAGGGCGTGTTCGCCCCGGAAACGGGGGCTGATGGGCCCTTTTTCGTAAGGATAGTTGAGCGTTACCCTGCGCCGGAATATGTGGCGCAGCGTTTCCGTAAAGCCGCGCATCAAATCGTAAAGCACACTGCGTTTGAGAATGGGGGAAAATTTCATCGCGCCCCCTATACGTGCGGCAACTTGTCAAGGGTCAGAAGCGCACCCGCCACGAACACAACCCATAACAGCGTCAACGGCAAAAAGCATTTCCAACCGATGCGCATCAATTGATCGTACCGGTAGCGCGGCAGCGTGGCCCGCGTCCAGAGGAAGAGAAACAGGCAAAAGGTGATTTTCAGCGCCATCCATACCGCACCGGGGATAAACGCGAGAAACGTGAACGGGGGCAACCAGCCACCAAGAAACAGGATCGAAGCCAGCGCGCTCATCAAAATCATGTTGGCGTATTCGCTGAGGAAAAAGAGCGCAAAGGTCATGGATGAATATTCGGTATGAAAACCGCCGACGAGTTCGGATTCGCCTTCGGGCAAATCGAAAGGCAGCCGGTTGGTTTCCGCCATGGCCGCGATGATAAAGACGACGAACATGGGAAAAAGGATGGAAAAGACGAACCAACCGTCTTTCTGCGCTTCGACAATGCGCGTCAGGTTCAGGGAACCTGCGGGCAAGAGCACGGTGATGATCACGAGACCGATTGCGACTTCGTACGATACCATCTGGGCAGCGGAACGCAACGCGCCCAGAAAGGCGTATTTCGAGTTCGATGCCCAGCCCGCGATAACGATGCCGTAAACGCCGAGCGATGAGATGGCGAGCAGGTACAAAACGCCGACGTTGATGTTCGCCAACACGGCTTTCGCGCCGAACGGGATAACGGCCCATGCCGTCAAAGCCAGAAAGAACGTAAACACCGGCGCGCCCAGAAAGAGCCAGATGTTCGAGCCGGAAGGAATGATCGTCTCCTTACCCAACAGTTTCAGACCATCGGCCACCGGCTGGAGAAGGCCGAAAGGCCCAGTGACATTCGGGCCGCGGCGGAGCTGCATCGCGGCCATCACTTTGCGCTCGATGTATGTAAGATACGCGACCGCCGCGAGCAGCAGAACAATAACGCCAAGGATCTTCATCACCATAAGGGCCGCATCAGTCATGCCGCCCCACTTTCTTGACTAACAGGGGGCCTATTTCAGCGGTGCACTGCGCCATCGTCGGCGATGCCCGCGAAATGGGATCGGTCATGTAAAAATTTTCGATCGTAGGCATGAAGGGCTGTGCGGCTAAAATTCCTGCCTTGCCAAAAGTCTTCCATTCCGCCCGCGCTGCCTCCCCGGTCGCCGCGAGATGGGGACAAGCCACAAACATCGCTTCCTGCAATTCCGGCAACGATGAAAAACCGATGTTGTGCCCCGTCGCCGTTGCAAGCGCATGAATGATCGTCCAGTCCTCGCGCGCTTCGCCGGGAGGTGCAACCGCTTTTTGCGTCATTTGCGGGCGGCCTTCGGTATTCACGTAAAGCGCGGTTTTCTCGGTATACGCCGCGCCCGGTACAACGACATCCGCACGGTGCGCGCCCCTGTCGCCGTGATGGCCCTGATAAACGACAAACGTATTCCCAAGTTTCGCCGTATCAATTTCATCAGCGCCAAGCAGATAAATCACATCCATCTCCCCCCGTTCCGCCGCGCGAAGAATGCCCGCCGTGGAAAAGCCATGCCGCACGGGCACAAAGCCGAGATCGAGTCCCCCTACGCGCGATGCCGCCAACTGCAGAACGTTAAAGCCGTTCCAGTCCAGCCGGATCATGTTGCACTTTTCGGCAATTTCACGCGCCATGGTGTGGATTGCCGCCCCATCCGGCCGCGCTAGCGCGCCGGCGCCCAAGATGAGCATAGGCCTTTGCGCGTTGCGCAACGTTTTAGCGAAGGGATACTTGCCTTCCACAATATCGCGCAAGGCTGATGGCGACGCACCGATCGAGCGGTAGGGATAGCCAAGATCGGTATCCTCGCCGATCAGGCCAACCGTCAACCCGCCGCGCCTCCAGCGCTTGTAAATTCGCGCGTTGATGAGCGTCGCCTCGTGGCGCGGATTCGTGCCGATAAGAAGAAGCGCATCCGCTTGTTCAATGGCGGCGATGCCGGTATTCATGATATATCCCGCGCGCGCTGAGATATGGTAAACTGCGGCATCTTGTCGGCAATCATAATGCGGCGCGCCGAGCGTATCCATCAGGCGCTTTAGCGCGAACAGGCTCTCGCCATCCGCCTGATCGCCCGCCAACGCTGCGATCCGCTCGGGTGCAGCCTTTTTAAGGTGTTTGGCGACAACATCCAGCGCTTCATCCCAGCTCGCCGGACGCAAATATCCCTCTTTGCGTACATACGGTTGATCAAGACGCTGGTATTTCAGTCCATCGCAAGCAAAGCGTGCTTTGTCGCTGATCCATTCTTCGTTAATGGCATCGTTCGCGCGTGGAGCGATCCGCATAACTTCACCGTCGCGCGAGTCAACGCGAATGTTGCTCCCCACGGCATCCATGACATCGATGCTCGCCGTTTTCTTCAGTTCCCAAGGCCGCGCCGCCGCCGCATAAGGCTTGCTGTTCAGCGCGCCGACCGGACAAATATCGATCAGGTTGCCGGACAACTCCGACCGCAAGGGCGGCGCAAGTCCGGCAATTTCCATGTTCTCCCCGCGAAAAAGAGCCCCCAGCTCCGGCGTGCCCGCGACTTCGTTCAGAAAGCGGATGCAGCGCGTGCAGTGAATGCAGCGCGTCATAGTCGTAGCGATAAGCGGCCCAAGGTCTTTGTCTTTGACAACCCTTTTGGCCTCCGTGGTGCGGCTGCGGTCGCGGCCATAGAGCACGGCCAGTTCCTGTAAATCGCATTCGCCGCCCTGATCGCACACGGGGCAATCCAGCGGATGATTGATGAGGAGCATCTCCATCACGCCCTTGCGCGCGGCTTGCACTTTTGGGCTGTTGGTGTGCACGACCATACCTTCCGCGCAGGGCTGCGCACAACTCGCAGCAAGTTTCGGCATTTTTTCAATCTCGACGAGGCACATGCGGCAACTACCCGCGATTTTCAGTTTCTTGTGATAACAAAAGCGCGGAATTTCGATGCCCAGATGTTCGCACGCCTGCAGCACCGACGTTCCCTCGGCGACTTCCACCTTTCTGCCATTGATGGTCAGTTTAGGCATGCGTTACGTCGTTCCTTTCGCCTCTTTGCGGCACCGCTCGATCCGCCCCACCATCAGCGGCCGGAAATGCCGGATAAGGCCCTGCACCGGTCCTGCCGCCGCGTCACCCAGCGCGCAAATGGTGTTGCCTTCAATGTCCTTCGTG
>CAYNLV010000030.1:0-14300 GCA_964398175.1 uncultured Rhodospirillaceae bacterium | reverse complement strand
GATATCGCCGCGAAAGGGTCAAGCTTGACCACCAGCCAAGCTTCATACAACCCGGAACAAAACGGCTCGACTGCGGCCCAAATTCAAGGTTTTATGAAACAGATCTCCTATTACCTGAACCAGAAAGTCGGCGAACGTTTTATTTTTTCAGGAACACGTTATGGAACAGCTCCTGTTGCCGATATTACAGCTCTTCCCGTGCCCCCGACCGAAACCGCCCCTTATGTCACGGCAACGAATACCTTGCCGAGCTATGATAGCGATTACACAGCATGGGACCCACTTGTCGATCCGCCGCCAGATCCAAATATTAATCACCCGGAAGCTTACGCAAAAGACCAGGTCGCCATTGACACAACCCAAATGTTGCAATACGGCATCACAAGCACACAAACGGGGTTTCAACAGGTCATCATAGGGCTGCGCTTCGCCTATGCCGCCACGCAGGACCAAACGAATTACACGACCCTTATGAACACAGCCCGTCAGCTCATCACGGACGGCCTTATGGCTATTCGCGGTTATCATAGTGCTCTGTCTTCTGCCAATACAACACTGGAGCAGGCGAAAGAAACACATGAAAATATGATCAATACATTGCAAGGCCAGATTGACGATATACAAAATGTCGATGTTAACGAAGTTGCCGTACGGATCAACTCGTACCAAAGCGAATTGCAAGCCTCCTATGCCGCAACGGCGCAGATGACGAGCCTCAGCATTCTAAAATTTCTTTAATTAAACCGATCGCCGTTTATGAGTTTGCTCCTTAGAAAAAGTTGGTTGTTAAACAGACCAATTGAAACTAGTGTGGTATCCTATCCCTTTCGCTTCTTTCTTTCTGAAAGTTAGACGCGCCTGCCCTAAATACGGAGCTTATTGCATGCACATGTCAACGGTTTCCCCCTCGATTGATCTCAGCCCCGTACGGTTGAGTTACGTCGCGGCCTTGCGTGGCGTCAAACCCCGTGTCCCAGACACTTCTTTTGCCTATGCGCAATATGCCCCGGGCAACATCGGCAACCTCATTTGTCTTGCCGCGAGCAATCCGGAGGGGTGTTTTTATGGAATTCTACCGGACGGCGCTTGCGTCGAAAAAGCCCAAAAACAAACGCTTGAACGACAAGTCAACAATATCACTTTTATGGAAGGATCGTTGACCAGTGGATCCTCTCTGAATGTATCGCTGCCTCCTCTGGAATATCTTGTATGCGAGGATATTGAGGCGTCATTAAGCGAAGCCGAGCGTGAGGCTTTGTATATACTGGCTGAGAAAAAACTGAAACCGAATGGGTTGCTGGCCTTTCGCTACCGCGCTTATGCAAATATGGATCAGGCCCTGCGTTTTCTCGTTAGCGAATTTGCGCCGGAAATGAATGTCGATCAGGCCAAAGAGTTTCTACAGGAACTTAAAGCTCTCGGACCGATTTACTTCGCCGACAAGCCGCTTATCCTTGCGGCGTTGGATCGCGCCATTGCCAGCGGCATTCCAGACGAGTTCTTTTTGAGCCTTGACCAAAGTCCAGCCGCCGAGTCCGGCACATTCGACGCCATGGCGGGATTGCTGCCGCATGGGTTCGCTTTTGCCGGCGACGCCGACGTGGGCGCCAATTATATGGAACTGGTCACACCGGCGACAGCTCATCCGATTTTGGAAAATTGCCGCGAACATCTTTTGTACGAGCCTATCAAGGATTTCGCGATGCAACGGCTGGAGCGCAATGATATTTGGTGCCGATTGCCAGCCGACCAGTCGGATAACGAAGCGGTTTTATTTGGGGGATTCACTTACGGTATCACAACGCCGCGCGATCAGGTTCCGTTGGAAATCACCGCACATGGTAAAACCATCGACTTGCGCCAGAAACCTTTTGTCAAGCTCATTGAGCTGATGACAACACTACCAATGAGTATCGGCGACTTTTTACAACATCCGAGCGGCCAAGGCGTATCGTCAGCCGATGCCGTTACAGCCATACAAATTCTTGTGGCCACGGGCGTCGCCCGTCCCATGCGCAGCGGTTATCCCGGCCTTGTTGAGGCGGAATTAACACGGCCGAAATGGGCAGCCGGATACAACCGTTATCTGGACAAGAATCCCATTACCAGCAATAAGGTTCAGCTTGCTTCCTCAGTCGTCGGTAATCCCGTGACCGTTTCGGCGCGCGACGCGTTGGTCATGCAGGCCATCAGCCGCGCCGGCATGGAAGAATCCGTGGCGGCGCTTTTGCCCGAATTGTATCGCGTTTCTCAGGATCCGGCGCTTGCGGCACAAATTATGGATATCGCCGAACCGACACCGGAGATGGCGCATAACATGATTCAGGACGTCGTCGGGAAATCGATCGTCCGCTGGTACGCTTACGGTTTGCTGGCCGCATAATCTTCTTTTCGCGCCGTCTTGCGCTTTCCTTTTCTGGCATATTTCGCACAGCGGTAAATTCCATAAAGGCTTATGAACAACCAGATCAGGTTTCCCGCAAAGGATGCCACATTCCATTTGTTCAAAAGGGAAACGACCAACAACAGCGCGCCAAAAAAATTGGCCAGCGAGTATTCCATTTTTTTTGCATATTCACGGCGCCACTGTACCCGTGTATAGGCATAAAGCACGCTACACACACCGAATAAACCCATTACGTCGAACGCATCCATCGATTTTCATCCTATTTTAGTGTTTTACTTAAGGGCGTGAATCGTCCTGCTTCAGGGGGCTTCTGTTATACAAAAACTGCCTGCGGGCTTCGAGTTCTTTCTTGAAAGAGCTCGTTCTCCCTTATTTTAGGCTCTAACGCTTGTCTTCCGTCTGGAATTTCCCCATGTTAGCGCCATGACCAAGCACCCCGAACCCTCGGTTCAGCCGGATAACCTTAGGCTTTATGTCATTGGCGACATCCACGGCCGCCTTGATCTCCTTGCGCGCATGATGGATCAGATTAAGGCGGACGCCGCCCGCCAGCCCGAAGTTGAAAAGGAACTTATCTTCCTCGGCGATTATGTCGACCGAGGCATTGATTCCAGAGGTGTCATTGACTTCCTTCTCCAACTGCCTCCCCAAGGCATGAAGCTCACGTTCCTACGAGGCAATCACGACGATGCCATGCTCCGTTTCCTCAGCGGCGATCTGGAGCAGGTTGCGGATTGGATGCTGCTCGGCGGGGCGGCTACGCTTGTCAGTTACGGCTTGAACCCCTTCCGCGCTAACATTGTTCAGGACCCTGTGGCGCTTCATAAGGCCGCTCTTGATAAAGTTCCTGCAACCCACCGCGATTTTCTCGTTGCAACAGAGTTGGATTGCCTTCGCGGCGACTATTATTTCGTGCATGCCGGCGTGCGGCCCGGCGTTCCGCTCGACAACCAGACCGATGAGGACCGGCTCTGGATTCGCTACGATTTTCTGTTCTCCGATGCCGACCATGGTAAAGTCGTCGTGCATGGCCATTCCATCCTGCCTAATCCTGACGTTCAGCCCAACCGCATAAGTATCGACACGGGAGCCTATGCCACAGGCCGCCTGACCTGTCTTGTGCTGGAGGGCACGACGCGTCGTTTTCTCACAACGTGAGCTTCTCATGAAACCATTCCGTAACCTGTCTGAATCTTTCATCCGCCCCTACTGGTTCACTGGCTTTATTGCCCTCATCGTACTGCTCCCCCTGCCTTTCGGCGCGAATCGCCCTTGGGCCAGTGATCTGATGGGTTTCGTTGCGTCCCTTTTGTTGCTTGGCCTATGCCGCGATTTATACCTCGCGCGGACGTTCTGGCCTTCCGGTGCGCCAAAGGGCCGTTTAAAAACAAGCCTTTTTTTATTTTTGATCGTTCTCTTGTGGGCTTTTCTCCAGACACAAAGCTGGATGCCGCAAGCCTGGCATCATCCCCTTTGGCAAGAAGCGCAAATGCTACCGGAAGCCTTTGCCGGTTCGATCTCCATAGACCCCGGCATGTTCTCGGAATCCTTCGTGCGCCTTATGACCTACCTCTTCTGTTTCCTGCTAGCCTTCTGGGGTGGCCGTGAAGCTGTAAGAGCTGAAAGATTTATCAAAATTCTCGCTGGTACTGCGGTTGTTTACGCTTTGTATGGCCTTCTAATGCAATCCACAGGCTTGCGTTTAATCCTTTGGTACCCCAAATGGGCTTATGAAGAATTCGTAACCTCCACTTTTGTCAATAAAAACTCATATGCCGCTTATGCCGGGCTTGGCCTGCAATCTTGCCTTGCTATCCTCTGGCTTTATCTGAAACGTTTAACTTCCAATATTGCTTCGCGACGGCCGACACGTGAAACATTGATAGAAAAGCTTTTCACGCGTGATGTTTATTATTTTATTGCGGTCATTATTGTGCTTGGCGCCCTCATTCTTTCGGGATCCCGTGCGGGGATTGTCAGTAGCTTTGCCGGATGTTTAGCCTTCCTCCTTGCGCTTGCCATCAACCGACGTTGGCGTTGGACGCGCTGGGTACCTGTTGCAGTCATCGGCCTATTTCTTTTGCTCGGCTTAAGCCTGCTTAACGATACAAGTTTTGTTGACCGCCTCGGACAACAGCAAATGAAGGTGGATGCCCCGCAGCGATTGGCCGCTTATGCCACTGCCTTGCGCGCTATTGGTAGCAATCCATGGCTTGGCTTCGGTCTGGGCACCTTCGAGAACGCGTTCAGGCTCTATCGAGACCCTTCATTGCCTTATTGGTTTCTTCACGCGCATAACGATTACCTCGAAGCCGCCTTAGAACTGGGCATCCCTGCCGCTTTTCTGCTTATTGCGGCTATTACCCTCTTGGTCAGCTGTTGCGTTCAGGGGACCTGGCGGCGGCGGCGAGAGGAGATATTTCCCGCCCTCGCGCTTGGAGCCACCGTGAGCCTAGGACTCCACTCGTTCTTTGATTTTGGGCTGCAGATCCCCGCCCTCGCGGCAACTTATGCGGCTTTGTTGGGACTTGGCGTCGCTCAAAGTTGGTCGAGCCGCAGGGCTTTTGCAGATAAAAGCTAACAAATTAGCCTTCGCTGAATCTATGCACACAAATAAATTGGGTCAGTTATGATGTGTGATTTTCAGGTCTATCCGTTCATAATAAACCAAAGCTGTTTAAGGCACTGTGCAATGCGAATCTGTCGTGCCGCTTGGACGGGTTATGAAAACCACAAATTTCTGCGAGCCACTGCTTTCCTGATAACTGACTTCACTGCTTGAGAATTTTGTAGCCGCCCTGGCAAGGCCTGTTGAAATTCCGATGTTTTTGCTGCCTTTCGGCGTTGTCCAAATACAGCGGCCACCTTCATCACCGGCATTCACGTAATACCATTCGTTGAAACCCGGTGTTGGAGGCGGCAATAAGGCTGCGCGTAACCCTTCCCAAATATTCTTGTTCGAAGATTGGTCACCTTCACATTCCAGATCCGCCACCTTCGTGCCAGCGGCCAGCGAAGCCGGCCAGCCATCGCCATTGTTATTCGTGCCATAAAGCAAATTGCATTCATTAATCTTGCTTCGGATCAAATTTACCTGAGAGGTAATATCCGCCGTGATCCTGTCGGTCACGCTCGCAACACTAAATCCTCCAATGTTTGAGGACATTATCATCGCCAACAATCCTAATACCGCAATGACAAAAAGGATGGGGCCGATCGCAATACCAGCGGAAGGCGGTAAACGCCGCATGAATGCCTCACGTTTCGTAATAAAAAACAAACGGTTATGAAACATGGACGCAAATAGCCTGCGCCGCAAGCAAAGAAAGGGCTGTGGGTTTAAAAGCACTAATAGATACGATAACGGATCTGAACGCCCCATTCCAAGGTCTGGTTGTTGGGCTCATACCAGCAGCCGCTGTGCTCTTCGTCCCAAGCCGGGCCAATAGCGCATTTTGTCTTTGATGTATCGATGTTCCAATAATTGAAGAATGGCCCGAACGACCATTTGTTCATTAAGTACATCAACTCACCGCGCAGACCATAGCCATCGTTCTGGTGGTTAAGAATATCTGGATATCCTTCGTCCGCGTCACTGAGTTTCGATTGCTGCCAGCCATGGAGGAGATAATCATACTCGAGGCTTAAAGCTAAATGGGCGCCATTGTTCAATCTCATGCGTGGTTGAACGCCGAAAGGAATGTAAAGATACTGGCTATCACGCCTATATCCGGAAGCGCCCCAACTCGTTGTTCCACGCGAGTCGTTTATGAGGTTCCGGTACCCGATACCCGTATAGGGCGCAACAGCAAAACGTCCAAACAGCAAATCCTTTCCGCCAAGAGCACGAAGTTCAAAAAGATAATCGGAATCATAGGCCGTTCCCGTGCCTTCATATTTCACCTCTCCTGCCGCGAAGCGGAGATCGCCTTTAACAAACCAGCCCTCTTTAACGCTGCCCGTCAAAAGGGCTTGGGCCCCAAATTTATAACCATTGTTCTGAACGTCAACTTTACGCTCCTGATAATTGTAGTGCGAAAATTGACCGCCAATTTCAATGCCGGTCAAATTGCGCAAGTTTAGGGTTGGATCACTTGGTGCCGAAGTTGGTTCCGGAGCTTTCTCAGGTGTCGCAATGATAGCCCGGGTTGTACCGGGAACTGGCGCTATTGCCTGAGCAGGAAGTGGCGCCGGAGATTGAACAGCTTGGGTTTGCGTTTGATAAGCGCCATAATTGGTTGCTTTAACCGTTGGGGCAGCTGAGCGGCGCGGTTGGCCGGGCTGATAGTCCCACCTCACGGAACGCATCCGGGACTCACGTTCGGGTGAACCAAAAATATCCAAATCCTGCGCGCTAACCGGCAACCCAGACACTGCCAGAATTAGGGCCGAAAAAAGGGAAAAAAGGCAAAAATCGCCGCGTTCCATGGTGCCATCCTTTTCGATCAAAGAATTTGCCTACGGGAACCCTAGCGAAACTTGTTGATTCTCGAAAGCGTATTGGACAAAACAGTCAAGTTTGTTTATGTCAAAACTTTCAACCGTGCTTTACCAGCAACGCCTTAAGGAGATTTGCCATGAAATTGACCCGCCGCGTCCGCGAAATATTGGATAATTACGAAGGCGAAACGCCCGGCACAAAAGCCAATCTTGCACGTATGTTGATGGCTGGACGGCTGGGGGGAACAGGTCGAATGGTTATTTTGCCAGTTGACCAAGGATTTGAGCACGGCCCCGCCCGGAGTTTTGCGGTCAATCCCCCTGCTTATAATCCTCACTATCACTACCAACTTGCCATCGATGCGGGATTAAATGCCTATGCCGCGCCTCTTGGTTCTCTTGCGGCAGGGGCAGATACATTTGCGGGGGCTATTCCGACGATTTTAAAAATGAACAACGCAAACAGCTTATCCCGCAACAAGGAAGCAGCTGATCAGGCGATTACAGCAAGCGTTGATGATGCGCTGCGCCTTGGATGCGCAGCTGTCGGCTTTACAATCTATCCAGCCTCGGATTCGATGTACGATCAGTATGAGGAATTGCGCGAATTGACACGCGAAGCAAAAGCGAAGGGGCTGGCGGTTGTCGTTTGGTCCTATCCGCGTGGTGGTGATTTATCCAAGGAAGGCGAACTTGCAATCGACATAATCGCCTACGCCGCGCATATGGCAGCTTTGTTGGGCGCAAACATTATCAAGGTTAAACTTCCTTCTGCGCATTTGGAAAACAAGGATGCAAAGAAGGTATATGAGGAAAAGAAAATCCCCATCGCAACACAAGTCGAGCGCGTTCAGCATATCATGCAGTCGGCGTTCAACGGCAAGCGTCTCGTTGTGTTCTCCGGCGGAGCTGCCAAGGGAGCCAACAGCGTTTATGAGGACGCGCGCGCCATTTATGCAGGTGGGGGCAACGGCTCGATCATCGGTCGTAACAGCTTCCAGCGTCCACGCGAAGACGCGCTTAAGCTACTTGATGAGATCATTAAGATTTATCAAGGCAAAAACGGTTAGTTTTTTTAACTTGCCGGCCTTTGAACGCATAAGGAGAAAAGTGTCATGACAACGGCTCTTTTCACGCATCCCGCATGTCTCGAACACGACAACGGCTATGGGAATCCCGAACAACCCGAACGGCTTGCCGGGATTTTGCGCCAGTTACAAAAGCCTGAATACGCCGGGCTAGCGCAAAAACCGGCTCTTCGCGCGACCAAAGAACAAGTCGCGCGTGTTCATGATCCTGCTTACGTCGACCATATTCTGTCTTCCGTGCCGGCAAAAGGCTATTACCTGCTCGAAGAAGGAACCGAACAAGACAAGGTCGCGTACGAGGAAACGGCTTTATCGGCCGGTTCCGGGGAAGCCGCTTTGAGGGCTGCGGGTGCAATCATCAGCGCTATCGATGAGGTAATGAACGGAAAAATCTCGAACGGCTTTTGCGCCGTCCGTCCGCCGGGCCATCATGCCGGATATGGCCATGCTGCCGGGTTTTGCCTTTTCAACAACATCGCTATCGGCGCGATGCATGCATTGGACGTGCACGGCTTAACCCGTGTCGCCATCGCCGATTTTGACGTCCATCATGGCGACGGCACTCAAGCATGGGCTCAAAATCAATTGAGTGTTCTTTTCTGCTCGTCACATCAGATGCCCCTCTATCCGGGCACGGGGCGTGCCGACGATCATGGGCCGCTCGACAATATCGTCAACATGCCTCTGCCGCCCCGGACAGAAGGCAAAGGATTTCGAAGAACCTGGAGTGAGAATGCCCTGGTAGCGATCGACAACTTCAAGCCGGAACTTATTCTCGTTTCTGCGGGATTTGATGCGCACTGCGATGATCCTCTTGCCGATATTCTTCTCGTTGAAGACGACTATTTCTGGATCACAAGCGAACTTTGCCGCTTGGCTCAAAAACATTGTGCGGGACGCGTCATCAGCACGCTGGAAGGGGGGTATAACATTAAAGCGCTAACCGCGAGTGTGGCGGCGCATGTCAAGGCTTTGATGACCTCGGAATAGGTTTTAACCTTAAGATTTTCTATTACTTTCGCTCCTCTTATGGTAAAGTTAAGCAATATTTGTGGCTCGCCTGCTTATATTTTTGAAAGGTGGGGCTTGTGGTGTTTACTTTTGCTACGGCTCTTCAAAGGCCATCTCGATATTACCAGCCTATTACGCTTGGTACGCCTTTTTTCGTTCAACGCAATAAAAAGAGACATTCCGGGCAAGAGACACCTTGGGATACGGAAGATTCCAGTTCACCCCTCGCCGGAGGCACACTGCGGCCACCCCAATTTTATGAAGACCTTCGCGGCGCCGAGCTTCAAGCGTTGCGAAGGATTTATGGCCAATCGCTTTCTGAGGCAGAGCTTGAGGAACTGCTTTGGGCTAACGAAGACTTTTTACCCTGGTGGAAACGGCGGCGGTGCATTCGTGAACAACAACGCGCTCCATTAGTAAAACACGAAATACACTTGCCCAAACCGGCAGCCTTGCCAAGCAACCAGACAACAGCGCGAAGGGCTCTTGTGCAGCCGAAAACTGGCCCTACGCCAAAAGGCGACGCCGGCACAAAAGGCACGGGCGCGGGTGCAGCCGCCTTGCTGAAAGCCCTTGGCGCCGCTGCTGCTGCTATATTCTTTCGTATTGTCGAGCCTCAACCTCGATATATCAACGGAACACTCTATTCAAAGGCTAAGCGCAAGCCGTGGGAGGAGCAGGAAAACTACGGCTAATTCTATTTGACGGCCGCTATCCCATCAAATAATCCAGCACCGCGTTGAGGCGCTGAAGGCCAGCCGATGTTGCGCGAAGATTTTTTCCTTCCGCGAAAAGCAGTCTTTCGGCTTCAAGGCGTTCCACTTTTTCATGTGGCAAGAAGGAAGCTAACGGCGCGCCGAACTTTTTCTCCCATGCCACGCCATTGATTCCTGCAACAAGACGTAAGCCCATCATCAACGCTTCACGCTGTGCGATTGTATCATTCACCGTTTCATTGGCATTTAATCCATGTCCGTCCCTCGAAACCTGATCGAGCCATTCTGCCGGATCTCGCAGATTTTCCGTAGCGCGACGCATGCCATCGACCACAAATCGGCCATGCGCGCCAGGGCCAATGCCGATGTAATCGTCGTAATGCCAATACGCGAGATTATGGCGGCTTTCTTCGCCCTGCATCGCAAAGTTAGAAACCTCATATGCTAGGAGCCCGGCTTGTTTCATTATTTCGTTCGTCCGTTCGAACATAATTACAGCATCGTCTTCGGAGGCAGTTAAAAGCATGCCATGTCGCGCCATTGCATAAAACGCCGTCCCGGCCTCAATAGTTAATTGATAAAGCGAAAGATGTTTCGGCGCGAGCGCCAACATCTCACACAACTCAGCCTCCCAACTTTCAGGGGTCTGGCCTTGCCGTGCGTAAATCAAATCAAAAGAAGTCCGAGGAAACGTTTGCAGGGCAAGTTCGATGGCTTGTTTCGCTTGTGCGGCATCATGCGCGCGGCCAAGAAATTTCAAGGCCTCGTCGCGCAACGACTGCACACCAAGAGACAAACGATTCACGCCAGCCGCGCGGAAACTCCTGAATTTTTCCGCTTCTGCTGCAATAGGATTGGCTTCAAGGGTTATCTCGACATCTTCCGCGCGGGGCCAGTGCTGATTTATACTCTCAATTACGGCTTCCACCGTCGATGGCGTCATTAACGACGGTGTCCCACCACCAAAATAAATCGACTTAACCCGGTGCTCTGGCATTCGTCGGGCATAATGGCTGATTTCACGTTTATAGGCTTCAACCCATGCTTTATGATCGACACTGCCAGTCGGTTGCGAGTTGAAATCGCAGTACGGGCACTTCGACACGCAAAAAGGCCAATGAATATATACGGCGAGGGGCAACATCACGGCTTGAAATAGTTTACAACTAACTCCCGCAACGCAATGCCGCGATGGCTGAGAGCCTGCTTTTCCAGAGAGCTCATTTCGGCAAAGGTCCGGTCATGCCCAAGCGGCACGAAAAAGGGATCGTAGCCATGACCTTGATCACCACGCGGCGGCCAAATAATCGCGCCATCGCACCGCCCTTCGACAAACTCCGTATGCCCATCGGGCCACCCTAAAGCCAAAACACAAGTGAAATACGCTGAGCGGTCTTGCGTTTGGCCTAGTTCGTCATGAATGATTTTCATGGCAACCCTATAATCCTTGCCGGGACCAGCCAGCCGTGCGGAATGAAGACCCGGTTTCCCGCCTAAAGCCTTAACGCATAAACCGCTATCGTCTGCAAGCGCGACGCGATCCGAAGCTCGCGCCGCCGCGCGCGCTTTTATTTGCGCATTCTCCGCGAAGGTTTTTCCCGTTTCTTCGGTTTCAGGCAGCCCAGCTTGCTCAGCCGAAACGATTTGCTTGACGTAAGGTTCCAACATCTCCTGAAACTCCCGGAATTTGCCCTGATTGTGCGTGGCAATAACCAGAAGATCGTCCTTAAAATGACGCATTAGGCTTCATCCAAAGCTTTCTGTTGCATAACGGTTAATTGTGTAATCCCCTGGCGCGCAAGGTTGAGCAACTCCTGAAATTGCTTTTCGGAAAATGGTTTTTTTTCGGCGGTACACTGAATTTCCACAATACTTCCTTTCCCGGTCAGCACAAAATTAGCATCGGCTTCAGCGTTTGAATCTTCGACGTAATCAAGATCAAGAACCGCTGCGCCATCATATATACCGCAGGAAATAGCTGCGACAGAATCCAGCAAGGGCATGGCCGGAATTTTCCCGATCTTGACCAAGTACCGGCAAGCCAGTGCCAACGCGACATAACTCCCGGTAATTGCAGACGTTCGTGTGCCGCCATCAGCTTGCAACACATCGCAGTCAATTTTGATTTGAACCTCGCCAAGCGCTTTGCGGTCTGTGATCGCGCGAAGCGAACGCCCAACTAAACGTTGTATCTCCTGTGTGCGCCCCGATTGCTTGCCGCGTGCAGCTTCACGTTCCGTGCGTTCTTGTGTCGCGCAGGGTAACATCCCGTATTCAGCCGTCACCCAACCCATCCCAGTGTTCCGAAGAAAGGGCGGCACCTTCTCATCGACGCTTGCCGCGCATAAGACATGCGTATCGCCGAATTTCACGAGACATGAGCCCTCGGCATACTTCGCCGCATTCGGCACAAGAGAGATTTCACGTAACTGATTTAGGGTGCGTTGAGACGGGCGCATAGTCCACCTTGTGTAATTATGTCAGTGGTTTACTACCCTGCACGTGGCCCTAAAGCCAGCATAACTCGCGTGGAGTATATATCCTTCGGAGGGGCTATTAAGGTGTGAAATAGCTCGAATCATTCATTATTTTCACAAAAAAAGCTATAAATCCCAGCGCGTTAACCTTATGAAAGCATTGCAATTGCATGGGCAATAACTTACCATAAAATAGTCATTTAGAGGCTAGAGAATACTGCTTAGGGTGTTTAAAGGAGACTTGAAAATGTTCCATCACAGAGCCCCAACTGAAGAGCTTCGTCGTCAGCAAGCCATCCATACGTCCCGTGAGTTTGTCGGTGAAGGAGGCGTTATTGCCCGCGTTTTGGTGCACCCGTTCAGCAAGCCAAAAGAACCCGGTCATGAGATGCATCATCATTACCCAAGGACCCTTGAGTTGTAATTTTTTTCATTCTTTCTGCTAAACAAGGCGCGTTCTGACGCGCCTTTTTTACGGCTAATTCAGCGTTCCAATATTCATCTCGCTCGGAGCCATACCGCTTGCCGTTTTGTATTTGTCGAGCGCCATCATCATCATGTCGCGCACAAGTTCGGGTGGCAAAGCATTGCTCCTGTTTGAAACGGTTTTTGCCGATTGGTGCATCAACTGTCCTAATGTTTGACTATCGGTTGGCGTTGTCCCCGGCATAGACATGAGTGAGGATGGTGAAATAGCCGCCGAAGTCTGGGACGACTGCACAATTGAATCTGCCAATGACAGTTTTTCGGCTTCGGCCATTTTTTCTGTATTTCGAGTTTCATTTGTTACTGACGCTTTTTGCGCCGCCGTTAATTGAGCCGCGCGCGCCGCATTAATCCGTGCGGCCTGATTCATCGCTGGACTTGCGTAAATCGTATTACCCAAACGCGTTGCGGTCCCTTGTTTAATAGCCGGAGCCGTTTCGGCCAAAGCAATCTGTTTTGTCTGCCCACCAAGCGCCGAAGGATCCATGATGCCACCAAAGGGTTGTTTCCCTTTGGTCGTTGCGGATGCCACCGTCACAACCGATTGGTCAACCGACGCTGTTTGAACAGGTTCCACTTTTGGCGCGGCCAATGGTGTTGAAACAGCGTTATCCGTTGTTTCCACCGAAGCGACAACCATTTCGGCTTTCTCAGTTCCCGACGCCTCTTCCGTATCAAACAACGAAGCCAACATTGTGGTCTCGCCTGCGTCATTTGTCTCTGGCACTTCATCCGCACCGAAGAACAAGTCGGCCACCATCATCAATGGCTCTTCGCCCTCGTTCTCCTCAATAGCGGCACTCGCAATGGAAGCCGCCCCAGTAATCAGCAGGCTTCCCGTCAACGCTCCAAAAGCCACATCGCCCACGATGCGCGGAACGGGCTTAATGGTATCACCCGTCATTTCACGGTAAATGGTGCCGACAATCGGTATGTGCTGAAGTGGATTGATTATGTCCACAAAATCATCAAAGCCGAAGTCTTCGTCTTCTTCGACATTTTCAGCTGCGGTATTGTCTATACGGTAAGGAGTTGTCGTTTCTTCTGTTTCTAAAGACTCTGCCGCTTCAATTTTAGGTGCTGTCTTTGACTCGGCTTTCGAAGTTTCTTGAACCTTGTCTTTTGCTTGAATGGTTTCTAGTTCTTGAGCAAAAGTTGGGCCCTGTAACGTTTCAACAGCGCTCGGCCTCATGCTCGTGTAATTGCCAACCATAGACACGGCATACACGGATTTATCGATCAGTAATGGATTGATAAAACGGCTCATGGTTCCCCCGCCCCTTAGGAGAGCAAGACCCGTGCCATAATTAGCCTTTATTTATCAGGCGCTTACCTTCCCTGATTCTCAAAAAAATGAGGAACCCCAGGCAATTATTGCCGCAATAAGGTCATAGAAGGACGGAAGGGGCTTCGAGGGCCGCCGCGCATGATGCACAATATAAAGTCCTGAGAGGATAATGATAGCCGCCCCCGCAACCAGATTCCACGTTGGGACACCGACCCATATCGCATGACCGAGAAACGAAGCATTAATACAGATGCCCCATAAAGCAACAAAAGAGCGGGAAGCGCCAAGTGATCAATAAAGATACCACTGTGCAGATTAATTAAGGCTGTGTTAATCGCGACAAGAACGTCGCAAAAACCCGCGAAGGTGGCGGAAACCTGTTGCCAC
>CAYNLV010000029.1:11381-14419 GCA_964398175.1 uncultured Rhodospirillaceae bacterium | reverse complement strand
TTTTATGGCACGATTATGGGGCAAGGGGACAAAGGAATTCAAAACCTCATAACTATTTGATATCGTTTGTTTATTTGATAAAGGATAACGCTTAAAATCAAAGGGTCTTGCCAGAAAAATTTACAGACCAAGACATTGATTTTTCAAATACTTTCATTCTATTGTCCGCGCGTCAATATCACTTTCTGGAGGATTTTATTATGCCAAATTATAGGACGGTATTAATGCCGCTGGGTATTGCGACAGACATTGTGGACTTCTTCTTTTGCAAAAAAGAAATGCTGAGCAAGAGGGAAACGTCTTTCAATTGCATTGGAGAAAATGGACCTTTTACGACAAGGTTTCTGAGGTGGGTTGCACGCGGCGACTCGAGCCATCCAAGTCGGCGGGTTAAAGAAGCCTCAACTTGCAATATGTGAAATAAAATTGGTGGTTAATCCCGATGATAGGGATGGCCGTTATTGATTTGCTGCGCGCGGTAAAGCTGTTCAAGAAGCATTACGCGCGCAAGTTTGTGGGGCCATGTCTTACGGCCAAGGCCTAAAACTAATTGAGCCTTGGCCCTTACAGCGTCTGTCACGCCATCAGCGCCGCCTATAATGAAAACAAGATCATGAATATATTGATCTTGCCATACCCCCATTTTTACCGCGAGCTCACGGCTTGATAGATCCTTGCCTGTTTCATCGAGCAAAACAATAAATGATTTGGAAGGAAGGGCACGCAACAAGGCTTCGCCCTCAGCTTTTTGCGTTGGCGCCGAGATTTCCTTGATAATAACGCGACTCGTTAGACGTTTTATATATTCGGCACACAACTCAGCATAAGTGCCGCGCAAGCGGCCAACGGCAAGAATATGAATTTTCATGATGGCGTTTCATCTTCGGGCGGCGCGGACGATTGTTCGGGCGATTCCGGCTTGCCGTCCGGGCCTTTTGTTTCTTTGGGTTTGACGGGTTTTGTCATGTCCGTCAGCGCGTTTTGCTTCTCGACCAGCATGGCCAACGTTGCCGCGGCTTTCAGAATATCGGGATGTTCGCGCCGATCAGCGGGAGGGAGGTTTTGCGCCATGACCGAGGCAGTTGCGTGCGCCGTGGCAGTGGCCGAAGCGCCGCCCGAGCTTGCAGTGGCGCTGCTTTCGCTGCCGCCAGTTCCTGCGTCGGCGGAAGCGACAACGCTCTTTTGGGGAATGACTACAGGCTCTTCAATAGGGTCGCGGTAAGTCGGGAAAAGCGCGGCTTTCATGCGATGGGCGCTTTCGGCGGGGGTAGAGACGTCTTTTGTGCCGTTGGACCTTATCGTTGATGTTGAATTTCCGTTGTCGGCAGCACTGTAGCGGAGCGGGGCCGGAGCAGGGGTGGGGCCGGGGCTGATATGGGGCGCGACAGGGGCGGCGGCGGAGGCAGCGGGTTCGACGAGAGTGTTAAGCCAACGAAGAACGCGATCAGGCAGCCAGTGGATGCCCTTGAACGACATGTTGATGATAACATAGGCGAGAATGACGTAGAGGAATGCGATTGAGATCCGTAAAGTCAGCATGGCCTCACTGTTCGCCACGACCAAGGGGCCTGTAAAGCGCATGAAAACACTGTTTAGGAGACCGATCGCAAACAGAAAAAGCAGAAGGCCAAAGATGAATCCGAACAAGGTTAATGCCGGTCGCATGAAAAGCCCGAGCCAAAGCCAGTAGGCTTGCCGCGCGGTCGGTCCGCTTAGCCCATCGCCGGCCGGGCTGAGGTGAGCCAAGGCGACCAAGGGCAGCGTCACGATGGCCTCAAAGACCTCAAGGAACCACACCAGCACGCCAAGGAGGAAGCGCAGCAGGGGCAGCAGGGGCAGGATGAAGAGCAACACAAACCCCGCCACGCTCAGTCCCAACGCGATGGCGGCAAAAAGCAGAGCGGCTGGCATTACGGCGGATTCCGCCAAACCGGGACTTGTCATGCCCAGAAGCCATGTGCCCAACGCCTGATAACGGCGGCCCATCTCCGCCATGGTCGCGAGCGGGTTGCCCATCAGATCGCGGCTGAAGGAAACAGATGTAACGCCGAGGGCGTTATTCTGCGGTTCCTCGGCCCAAACGCCGTAAAGCACGGTGCCCGCGTCAAGCAGCCGGGTGAAGTAGGAAAAGGCTGTGCGAACATCAGTTGTCGATCCAAGTTGATCGCCAAGATCGAACGCGTCCGCTTGCACAAGATCCGGATTTGGGAGCTGACGAACATAAAGCCACCCGCGCACATGCCTCATGGCGTTGTTCATCTGGTCATAAAGCGTGAACAGTTTGTCGAGTTGGGCCGGGGCTGCGTTGCGCAGGTTTGTTTCGGCCACAATCGCGTCGACAATCACCTGCCGCGAAAGCGCTTTGTGCCCGAAGAGTGGCGATTCAACAGATGGAACCGCGCGTGCCGCAAGTTCGCCAAAGGTCGCTTGCTGGCGTGTCAGGTCAGGAATGAACGTGCTGGCGGCGACCCATCCACTATCCGCGGATTCCTCCAGAATCCTGTTGGTCACCGCGGCACTGCTGTTGGTCATGACGCGCAGTTTGCCCGTTAGCGTCTGTTGCTGCGCCGTGATGAGCGCCGCGAGACGGGTGCTTATGTCGGGCATCGACAGCGATGAAAAAGTGGGTGGCATAAAGGCGAAACTTAAGCTGTCGCCAATGACGCTGGTGTCGGCGATGACCTGCTCAGCCGATGCGCGCGCCAGCGCTGCAACTTCGTTCGATAACTGCCCGGTGTTTTGTATTCCGGTAGTCGTTACGCGATCAGGCGCGGGCAGGCGATAAGCGCCGCACAAGGGAATGTTCGCATGTAGGTTGTTTGTGTAGCGCCATGTCTCGGGCACGAAGCGTTGCATGGGCAGCTTGCGAAGCTCGGTTATATCCCCGGCCAGTTTGACGGCCGGGTCCGCCTGAATCGGCTGATATAATTGACGATACAGACTGCGGCAAACCTCCATTTCGACGCCCACGGCAACCAAGCGGGTGGCGTCCGGGCTGCGCGGCGTGACGAATCCAGCCATGCTTGTTTTCATGGTGT
>CAYNLV010000029.1:0-11281 GCA_964398175.1 uncultured Rhodospirillaceae bacterium | reverse complement strand
GTGGCGTCCGGGCTGCGCGGCGTGACGAATCCAGCCATGCTTGTTTTCATGGTGTCGACCGCGCCGCGCCACGCGTTACTGGCGAGCGATGAGCCGGATTCCGCGAGCTTGACAATGATGTACTGGCCTGCGTTCAGGCCGCCGCTGATGGGAACCAGAAGGGCGATGGCGAGAACAAAGCGGATAGGTGCCCATAGCTGATTAGTGCGGCGCCCCATGGCGACGCCGTAATGGGCTGTTTCCGCTATCATCGCGAGGACGTGATAGATCATCAGAAAGCCGGCCAGAACAAGCATGCCGATGCTGTAAAGACTCAGAGCTTGGCGAAGGGCGGTGGTGATAGGGACGATGTTGGTCAACCCGCCAGCGATATTGGCCGGAAGCGGTGCGCCCCTGAAAATCGCTTCCATCCAGCCAAGCGCCCAGTCGGATTCCGGCGGCCGGTTAAAGGCGCCTTGCGCGCCAGCCGTGACCGTTTCGGCGGCATACGCCAAAGACGAAGCAAGGAGCAGGAAAGCTCCAGCTAAAACGGCCAGGGTCTTTCGTCCGGTAAGACGATACACTTCAGGCTCCGCGGGATTTGTGGCTCCAGATGTCTTCGATGCTGTAGTAACGGCGGACTTCAGGACGGAATAGATGCACAATAACGTCGCCGGCGTCGATTAAAACCCAATCGTCCTGCGGCAGGCCTTCAACCCGGATTTTTCGCGCACCCAATTTCTCAAAAGCTTTTTGAAGATGATCGGCCAGCGCTGCCACTTGACGACCCGAGCGGCCCGAGGCGATCATTGCGTAATCGGCCATGGCGCTGCGGCCACGCAGATCGGCAGTCACGACATTTTCGGCTTGCCGCTCGTCGAGGACTTTCAGCGCGGCCTTTTTCAGAATTTCAGGAAGGCCTTCCGGGCGCTTTGGGCCTGCGCTTTTCGGGGGGCGTTTGGGCGATGAAACTTTCTTGGAAGCAAGGGCTTTTTTGGCCTTAGATTTCGCTGTCTTCTTCGCGGCGTGTTTCTTGATTTTTTTAATTTTGCTTGGCGCGCGCTTTGCCGTCTTCCTCTTTTTCACCACGTCCTAAGTTCCTTTCCGTTTGGTTTGTTTTACCGCGCGCCTCCGGCGGATTTTCGTGGCCGACTGTGCGTGCGGTTTGTTGTCGAGAACAAGCCATGCGGGCGGCTCCTGCATGACTAACTGCCCAGCCAAAGATGTCTCCCGCCTCGCCTTTGCGAAAGCTTGGGCCGCCTTGCCCGGATAGCGGCCAAGAGCATAGCCGGGTCGCCGGAAAACGGCAATCGGCACCTCATGAAAAATGGCTTTCCAGTCATGCCAACGGTCAAGGGTCAAAAGATTGTCCGCCCCCATGAGCCAGACAAAGCGAGTCCTTGGATGGCGTTTATGAAGGGCCCTCAGGATGTCGATCGTGTAACGCGTGCCCAGCTTGTTCTCAATGGCCGTGACGCGCAGGCGGGGATGGCCTTTTGTCAGCCGTCGCGCTTGCCGTAACCGTTTGTCCAGCGAAGCCATGTGCGCTTTGCTTTTCAGGGGATTCTGGGGGCTGACCAGCCACCATACCTCACGAAGCCGGAGCTGTTTGAGGGCGTGCAGGCTCATGGCAATGTGGCCTTCGTGGGCGGGGTTGAAGGAGCCGCCGAGAAGCCCTATGCGTGGGGCCGTTTTGCGCCGCGGCGCTTTATGCGAGGAAGGATGGATCATACGGCGGCCCATGCTATATTCAAAAACATGACGATAACAGCACAAATTCGAACCATCGCCGGAAACAAAGAGGACGACGCTGAAGTCATTGCGCCGCACAAAAGCACGGCGATCAAAACGCGTACGGAGACCCAAAAACCGTCGATGTACAAGGTTTTTCTACTTAACGACGATTACACGCCCATGGAATTCGTGGTGCAGATTCTCGAAACCTTTTTTAACAAAAGCCGCGAAGAGGCCACGCGCATCATGCTGCATGTTCACCGGCGGGGCGCCGGGCTGTGCGGGGTTTATACGTTCGAGGTTGCGGAAACCAAGGTAGCCCAAGTTTTGGCCGCCTCGCGCCATGCGCAACATCCGTTGCAGTGCACGATGGAGAAGGAATAGAGATATCTTTAGAAAGGGAATATTTTATGACGAAAAAAGAATACAAAGGATTGGTTCAGCTTGGCCAAAAAAGTAAAACGCCTGCATCGCCCGAGAAGGCGAAGTTGGAAAAAGTTGCTAAGCCGTTCAGCGAACACGATTACCTTGTGCGCTTCACATGCCCGGAGATGACAAGCCTTTGTCCTCTGACCGGGCAACCAGATTTTGCGCATATCGTGATCGACTATGTGCCGAACAAGTGGCTGCTGGAGAGCAAATCGCTTAAGCTTTTTTTCCAGTCGTTCCGCAATTATGGCGCCTTTCATGAGCATTGCACGGTCATGATCGGCGACCGCCTGTTAAAGGTGTTAAACCCCAAATGGATACGAGTTTCAGGGTATTGGTATCCGCGCGGCGGCATGCCCATCGATATTTTCTTTCAAAAAGGCAAGCTTCCAATGGGCGTTTATGTGCCAGACGCCGGTGTTCAGGCCTATCGTGGGCGTGGTTAATAGTCAACAGGAGTCCCCCTCACCTGCAAAAACTACGGACTTGCTAAGGCAAGTCCAAGTTTTTGCTTCCTCTCCCCCTTGTGGGGGTGAGGGTTTAATGGAGCATTCCTTTATTCGCCTCTTGAAGAAAATTTGTTCGTCCCCATCGTTTAATGATAGTGTTGGTAATGGAGGACTTTGATGCTTTCACCACATCTTGAACGCAGTTTGCACCGGGCGCTGGCTCTGGCTGGCGAAAGACGCCACGAGTATGCGACGCTCGAACACCTGCTTTTGGCGTTGACGGAAGATCAGGACGCCGTGGCGGTGATGCGCGCCTGCAGCGTCTCCATCGACAAGCTACGCGGCGAATTGGTCAAATACCTTGACGAAGAACTGAAAAGCCTAGTGACCGAAGAAGACCTCGATCCTCAACCGACAGCGGGATTCCAGCGCGTTTTGCAACGCGCCGTTATTCATGTGCAATCCTCGGGGCGTGAAGATGTCACCGGCGCGAACGTTCTGGTTTCCCTGTTTTCCGAGCGTGAAAGCCACGCGGTATATTTTCTGCAAAGCCATGACATGACGCGCTTTGACGCCGTGAATTACATTTCGCACGGCATTACGAAAGCGTGCACAAGCGAAGGCCCAAGCGGTGCGCGCGGCGTGGATGAGGATGTCGGCGAAGAACGCATGGTCAAACGGGGCAAAGATGCGCTGGCCGCGTATTGCGTAAACCTGAACGAAAAAGCGCGGGAAGGGAAAATCGACCCGCTTATCGGCCGCTCGAACGAAGTCGAGCGAACGATTCAGGTTCTTTGCCGCCGCCAGAAAAACAATCCGCTTTATGTCGGCGATCCGGGCGTGGGCAAGACCGCGATTGCCGAAGGACTCGCCCGGCGCATCGTTAAGGGCGAAGTGCCGGAAGTCCTGCAAAACACGGTCATTTACGCGCTTGATATGGGCACGCTTTTGGCGGGCACGCGTTACCGGGGCGATTTCGAGGAGCGGCTCAAGAACGTGTTGGCGGAGTTGAAATCCATTCCGGGCGCGATCCTGTTTATTGACGAAATCCATTCGGTGATCGGCGCCGGCGCGACGTCCGGCGGCTCCATGGACGCGTCAAGTCTTCTTAAGCCGGCTTTAGCCGATGGCGGGCTGCGGTGCATAGGCTCCACGACCTACAAGGAATTCCGCAATTATTTCGAGAAAGACCGCGCGTTGGTCCGGCGTTTCCAGAAAATCGACGTTAATGAGCCTTCGGCGGAAGATACGATCAAAATTCTTCTTGGGCTTAAGCCCTATTACGAAGAATATCACAAAATACATTATGCTCAGGAAGCAATCCGGGCAGCTGTGGAGCTTTCGGATAAATACATTAATGATCGCAAGATGCCCGATAAGGCGATCGATGTGATCGACGAGGCCGGCGCGTCGCAGATGCTGTTACCAGCGGCCAAGCGCAAACGGACGATTACGGTGAGGGATATTGAGGCCGTGATCGCGAAGATGGCCCGGATTCCCGCGAAATCGGTCAGCCACAACGACCGTGAGATGCTGAACCATCTTGCGCGCGACCTGAAGGCGATGGTGTACGGGCAGGATCAGGCCATCGAGGCTTTGGTGGCGGCCGTGAAGCTGGCACGGGCAGGCTTGCGCGAACCGGAAAAACCGGTCGGGTCCTATCTTTTCTCCGGCCCCACCGGCGTCGGCAAAACCGAAGTGGCGCGACAACTTGCGAAGAGCATGGGCATCGAACTCAAACGCTTCGATATGTCCGAATATATGGAAAAACACAGCGTGGCGCGGCTGATTGGCGCGCCGCCCGGGTATGTTGGGTTTGAGCAGGGCGGCTTGCTGACTGATGCGGTCGACCAAACGCCACATTGCGTGCTGCTGCTGGACGAGATCGAAAAGGCTCATCCCGATCTTTACAGCATTTTGTTGCAGGTAATGGATCATGGGCGCCTGACAGACCACAACGGCAAGAGCATCGATTTTCGCAATGTCGTGCTCATCATGACGACAAACGCGGGTGCTACCGAACTTGCCAAGCCGGCCATCGGATTCGAACGGACAGATCGTTCGGGCGAAGACACGGACGCGATCAACCGCATGTTTACGCCTGAGTTTCGAAACCGTCTCGATGCGATCATCACGTTTAATGCACTGCCGCCTGAGATTATCGATCGCGTGGTGGACAAATTCGTGTTGCAGCTTGAGGGGCAACTGGCGGATCGTGGCGTGACGATCGAGCTGGCGCCGGAAGCCCGCGCGTGGCTCGGCAAGAAAGGTTATGACCCGCACTACGGCGCGCGGCCTTTGGCGCGGATCATTCAGGAACACCTGAAGAAAGCTCTCGCGGAAGAATTGCTGTTCGGGAAGCTGCAAAAAGGCGGTGTTGTGATGGTCGGGATCGATGTAGTCCAGGACAAGCTTTCTTTCCGTTTCGAGGAATCGCCCAAGCCATCGCATTCCTCCGATAAAGAACACAAAGAAGAAGTCCTTGTTGAACATTAGGCATTGAGGCTAACTTCTTTGGGCCGATTCATTGTCTGATTCAGGGGGCTTTATCATGACAGAAAGTCTCGTCGATTTCTTTCCCAATTACTGGACAAGTTCTGCAATAGCTCTCAACGCCAAGCTTTTCTTCGATATGGCGATTGCCCTGTTGCTGGGGCTTTTGTTCGGTTATGAGCGCTCGTACCACGGCCGTGCGGCTGGCATGCGCACCTATGGCCTCGTGTGTATGGTGTCGGCGGCGCTGACGGCTATTTCGGGCTTTCCGGCGGAGTGGTACGGCGGTCATGTGGCCGGCATCGCTTCGGTCGATCCCACCCGCACCATTCAGGGCATTGTAACCGGCATCGGTTTCTTGGGAGCCGGGATCATTATGAAGGATGGACTCAAGATCAGCGGTCTCACCACCGCCGCGTCGATATGGGCGGCCTCGGCCATCGGTGTGTTGATCGGCATTGGTTTTTATACGGCGGGTGTTTTGCTAACCTTCCTGTCAGCGGGTTTTGTCATGTGGGGGTCGAAATTTGGCGCCTTACTGCCTTCCCGGAGTCCCGTGGCCGTGAGCCTTCAGTTCAAAAGAGATTTCCTGCCGACGGAAGAAAACATCCGGCGCATCGCCGCGGATCATGGGTATGAAATCGCGAAGGGATCTATCGCCATTCAATACCGTAGCGGTCAGCTGGAATGGCGCTTTGTCGGGGTTTCGCTCAGTTGCACGAGTGCAACACCCATCGCGGATCTTGCGCAAAAACTATCTTCAATCGACGGAATTGAAAGCTTCCACCTATCCCGCGCACGGAACTAGCCCTCAGGCCTTGGGAAGACTAGCTATCCATTTGCCGAGCCGTTGGTCGATTTTCATGATGTGGTCGGCTAGCCAGCTCTTAAAAAAATCCATAACATCAATCATTAGGCCCACTTGGCCGTCCGCAAGCCTTTTTGCAAGTTGCTAACCTTGCCGACGAAGGCATCATGTTCGCGCTTATGAGCACAGTATTGCGGGTAAGCATGGCTTGTCATGATGCCTTCCTCGCGCCTAAAATGCGTTTTTGTGTAATCAATAAGCGCATCGAGGACGCCGACAAAAAGCTGCGCGCCTTTGCGCTGCATCATCGCATCGTGAAGAGTGTTGATAAGCTCAACAAGGCGTTTGTGATCACCGTCGATGTCGTTGTTGCTGACCGATAGGCTTTCAGACCATTCCATGAAGGCCATATTTTCCTCCCCAATTTTATGATTGTTGGGACGGAAAGGCATAAAACGCCGACAATTAGGGCCGGTTAAGGAAGATAAAAGACGCAGCAAAAGCTTTTGAAATATTCAATGATTTTTCAGGTTTTTATTAACAGCCGCGAAGGCCGCAGGCTTTCGCTGATTTGTTGCCGAAAGCGGGGGCTGTGGCATTTACTTTTGTCACACCTGAAAGGCCTACACGGTTATTTGCGGTCGCTGGAGTTTCAGCCTGAGCAGAAGGAGCAAGAGGGTCTCTTGACAGAAGCGAGGCGAACTCCCGCTTGATCTTGGTCTGGCCTTGGCGGAACTGAGCCAACATCTTGCCTTCCAATACACGCCCGGTAGGCAAGTTTACGCTGAGCGGGTTAACCGGACGGTTGTTAACGTGAACTTCGTAGTGCAGGTGAGGCCCCGTTGACCGGCCTGAACTACCGACAAAGCCAATAACATCACCCTGATTAACACGAGCTCCTTGATGGAGGCCGCGGGCAAAACGGCTCATGTGAGCATAGGCTGTTTCAATCTTACCGTTGTGACGTACCCGGATGTAACGGCCATAACTACCTTTGTGCCCAATTTCCTCAACCACACCACCGCCTGCCGCGAAAATCGGGGTGCCTGTAGGGGCCCCGAAATCCGTTCCTTGGTGCATTTTTGAGTACCCAAGCAGCGGATGCATCCGCATACCAAAGCCGGAGGTTACCCGGCCACCGTCGAGAGGCGTGCGCATAAGAGTGCGCTTAACGCTCTGTCCCTTTTCGTCGAAATAATCCGCTGCGCCATCCGCAAAGGTCACGCGGTAGAGGGGCTTAACTTTTCCTTTAACCTCAAGCGCTGCGTAAATAATGACGCCTTGCCCAACCGGTTTTCCATTTTTGGCGGTTGGTTGGTCGTAAAAGACCTCGAACTTATCACCGGGGTGAATGTCGCGCTGGAAGTCGATAGCATGCGAATAAGCGCGGATCATCGCCGCTACAACCGCGCGCGGCACACCTTCACGGGCCCCGGCCTCGTAAAGCGAAGTGCGAATTTCACCCCGTGCCGCGATCCTTTCACGTTCAATCGGGGTTGTTTCGACATGCCCGGCAAACTGGCCGTTTATTCCCCGGGATATGGAGACCTCTTTGGTGGCTTCCGGCTGGAAGGTAACGCCTATTAAGGTTTCCTCGGCACCAATGCGCGAGAAAGTCAGCATAACCTCCTGCCCGCCCTTAAGCTTCCGATGTCCGTAAATTTGATTCAAAACAGCAGCTACTGCCGATGCATCCTCGGGAGCTACGTCTGCATCCGCAAGCATCCGCGCAAAATTGCCACCTTGCCTCATTTCGACTTCGCGGCTGACAACCTCAGGCTTTGGTGCGACAGCCGCAACAGCGGCGGCGGCGGTGTTTTGGATTTCGTTAACGGCCTCTACAGCGACTTGGGCCGGGGCGGACTCGATAACCTGATTAACAACGGGAGCAGTGGCAGCAACAAGAACAGCGGCAGGTTCAGAGACCCTGGGAAAATAAGAATTCCCAACGGCACCAAAGCTGAAAGCAACAATACCAGCAAGTAGAAGCGGCGCGATGCGGCCTGGTTGAAGAGAACTTGCACGGGCCGAACCTAATTGAACTTTGACCAAGCTAAGTCCTTAAGCTGTTGCGGATGTGTCTTTCGTAGGAAAAGTGGGGCGAAAGATGGTTGGAAGGCTGCTTTATGTCAACGGGAAATTTTGGACTTTTATTAACTATTCTATAGATTTTATTATTTTGATTCGGGGGAAATCTCTTTTTACTAGTTGATATTGATAGCTTTTTTTTAATAGCCGCACCGAGTGGCCAAGTGGTTTTAGGCTGTAAGAAAGTAATATAAAAGGGGTTATTGCAAGTAATTTTGTTTCTCAATTTTGAAGACTAAAAAAGGCTCATAAACCAAAAAATGGCTCTATTCCTTGCCCGATCAACCCATGGGGGGGGTATTTTTGCAAGGCACATAACCCGGCACAACCCACCAGTCCGGGTGTTGAGTCAGAATCTGGGACGCTGCCTGTCGCGCGGTCAGACGGTCTGGGTAAAGGCCAAAACATGTGGCGCCACTGCCGGACATTCGAGCGAGAAGACAGGCGGAGGTCTGTTCAATCGCTGCAAGGACAACCCGTATGGTCGGGATCAAGCGGCATGCGGGTTCTGTTAAATCGTTGCCGCGTTTTTGCAGCGCAAGGGCCAGTTCTGCCGCATTTTGAGGCGTTTTTTCGAGGCGTGCCGCAGCCGAGAAATTGCCTGCCCGGGCTTTATATACAGCTGGAGTTGGCAGAGCTTCGTTGGGGTTGACGAGAACAATGTCCGTATGTGGCAGTGCTGGGCCTGGCTCGACAATGTTGCCAATGTCTCGGAAATAGCAGGTTGTCGCATCTATGCAGCACGGGATGTCAGCGCCCAAACTGGCTGCTATTTCGTAAAGGACAGGTGCGTTTGGCGCAAGGCCCCAAAACGCCGCCACCAGACGTAAAGCAGCGGCGGCATCACTGGATCCACCGCCAATGCCCGAGGCAATAGGAAGTTTTTTGGTGAGCGTGAGTTTGAAGTTGAGGCTTTTTCCCAATGCCAAGGCGAGGGATTTCGCAGCTTTTGCAACAAGGTTGTTGTCGGCAGGCTCAGAGGCTAATGGGCCTGCCATAGGGCCGTCGATGGTAAGAACGAAGGCCGGAGCGCTTTCGAGATAAAGCGCGTCACCAATGTTCGTGAACGCGACGAGGCTGTCCAGCAAATGGTAGCCGTTATCCCGTTTACCGGTTATGTGGAGATAAAGGTTAATTTTTGCCGGCGCGAATGTTTGAAACGTGCTCATAGGGTTTGACTCGTGGTGTCTTTAACAATATTTCAGTGTAATCAATCGACATTTAGCCGTGGTGTAAAGGTTAATACGTACTGTCAGCAAGAAATTGTATCAGGAAGGTTTTATTAGTTTCGTGCTTTTATGAGATAATCGCGATCACTCCTTAACAATTCTAGGGGCCTGACATTGCTTAACACCAATAAATTTTTCAGCGCTTTTGCCTTATTGCTTTGTGCCAACTATGCCCCTTTAGCAAAGGCTGAGGCGCCATCGACCGTAACCGTTAGCGTTTACGATAACGAATCAGAAAAAAGGCCATCCTTTAGAGGAACTTTCGAGGGCGAGGTCCTTAATAGCGCCGGATTCATTACATTCATGTTGACGCAAGGGGTTTTCTCGATGCGCGAAGGACAGTTTTTGCTAGCGACGTGTGACCACGTTATTGGTGGTCAAAACGATACAGCAAAAGTCGTATGTGCTCGGGCCGGAAACAGGGTTGCTTGTCAGAAAGCCGAAAATGACATTTTAGGGACTTGGGAAAAAGTCAAAAAGATTGCCCAGCGTGCTGCGGCAGGGGTTACAACGAAATTGAAGAAGAAAACGAAGCCAGCTCCCCCTGAGGAGGGCCAGCTTATTCCCACGAAAGATAAGCCAGCTCTGGTTCTTTGACGACAGTCATAAAAGTAAACTAATGTAACCCCCTGGCAAGAATGGTTTTGTAAATGCGTATCCTCTTTTTTGGCGATGTTGTAGGCCGCAGTGGGCGCGAAGGCTTGGCGCGGCATCTGCCCATGCTTAAGGAACAGCTGAAGCCTGATGTTATCATTGTTAATGTTGAGAACGCGGCGGCTGGACGTGGCGTAACGCCAAAACTGGCGGAAGAATTCTATGCGCTTGGCGCGCACTGTCTGACAACCGGCAATCATGTCTGGGCACAGAAAGAATTGATCGGTGTTATCGATAAGGACGCGCATTTATTGCGCCCCCTGAACTATCCAGAAGGCACGCCGGGGAGGGGGAGCACTATTTACACCTTACCGGATGGCCGGAAAATTCTTGTCGTTAATGTCATGGGGCAATTATTTATTGAACCCGTGCTCGACGATCCTTTCGTTGTAACGGAAAAATTAGTCGCGCAACACCGGATCGGCCAAACCGTGCAAGCGATTTTTATCGACTTTCATGCAGAGGCAACTTCCGAAAAGGCAGCTTTTTGCCATGTCTTTGATGGCCGGGTCTCCGCGGTGATTGGCACGCATACTCATATTCCAACAGCCGACGAGCAAATCCTGCCGCAAGGCACTGCCTATCTGTCCGACGCGGGTATGTGTGGCGACTATGACAGTGTCATTGGAGTGAAAAAGGAACTGTCAATCTGGCGGTTTTTGCGAAAAATTCCGGGCGAACGTTTTGCGCCGGCGGAGGGTGAGGCAACCGCTTGCGGTGTTTTCGTCGTGACCGATGATTCTACGGGCCTCGCGCAGAGCATTGATCGCGTGCAGGTTGGGGGCAAGCTAAGAGAAACTTTGCCGCGAAGAAAGCAAGCGTAACACGCCGTCAAATTGCGATGCTTTATAAAAAATTCAGCCGCAAGTTTTTATTGCGGCTGAATTCTCTTTGAAAAAGTTTAAAAGACCTTATTTAGGCAAAACCACAGCGTCGATGACATGAATGACGCCATTCGTCGCGCCAATGTCGGTTTTAACGACTTTGGCTACATCAACCATCACAGCACCGTCCTTGCTCTTAACGGCAAGGTCTTGGCCATTCACAGTTTTAGCCTTGTCCAGTTTAACCTTCCAGCTTTGCTGGGAGTAATTAATTTAACTGCCATCGAAGCTGACGCAACATGGTCTCGGTTTGTTGTAATTGAGCTGGCTCGCCTGAAAGATCGCACACAACTTCAAGTGCTGTTATGGCCGATCGTAAATTACCCCGTTCAGCCTGCAAATAACCCATTTCGCGCCAAAGCTCATGTTTTCTTGGGGCAATAAGAATCATTCCCTGCAAAGTGCTGATGGCTTGATCAAGGCGGTCTTGTTCAAGCTGCCGCCGCTTAACGCTGTTTTGAAGGCGCAAAAGAACATCTCGTTTGCTGACTGATGTGTAATACTCAGGCAAAAGCTCCGCGTTTTCGCCGCTAT
>CAYNLV010000028.1:0-14624 GCA_964398175.1 uncultured Rhodospirillaceae bacterium | reverse complement strand
CAACCGAGGGTCCTTTGGGCGATTTCAGTATCCGCGAGCGCAACTTCCTCGGCAGAGGGCAGGATATGCGGATCGGCGCGACGGTATCAGGCACGACAAAGCAGTTCAATTTCAGTTTCACCGAACCATACTTCCTTGATCGCGACTTGAACGCCGGATTCGATGTCTTCCACGTCATGCGCGACGATCAAGCCCAAAGCTCTTTTGACGAAACCAACACAGGCTTTACGTTGCGCATGGGCTATCCGTTGTCGGAAGAGCTTCGCCAATTGTTGAGCTATACCTTGCGTCAGGATCATATCGATAATGTGCCTGATACGGCATCGCGTTTTATTCGTGATCAAGTAGGCACAAGCATTACATCGGTTGTCGGGCAAGAACTGGTTTACGATACGCGTGACAGCAAGCTTGAGCCTACTATGGGTTTTGTCACGCGTTTTAACACGGATATTGCCGGCTTGGGCGGGGCGCGCAAGTTCCTTCGCCTTAAACTCGGCGGCACGCAATATTATGAAATCGTGGAGAAATACGTTCTTAGCGGCACGGCCGAGGCAGGCTATATCTGGGGTCTTGGCCAGAAGGTGAAAATTAACGATCGCTTCTTCTTGGGCGGAGATTCATTGCGTGGTTTCGAATTTGGCGGTTTGGGTCCGCGCGATTTAACAAACGGAGCAGATGACTCGCTTGGCGGCAACCGCTTTACACGGATGTCCCTTGAGCTGTCGATGCCAACTTTCCTGCCGGATGATCTTGGGTTTAAAGGCCATGTGTTCGCCGACGGGGGCACGCTAGGGAAAAACAACGAAGAAGCCTTGGCGGGCGATATCTTTAAGAATAGTGAAACCCTGCGGGCCAGTCTTGGCCTTGGCATGACCTGGCAATCGCCATTTGGCCCTGTGCGTCTCGATTACGCATGGCCCGTCCTGAAAGAAAGCTATGATAAGATAGAGCATATACACTTCAGCTTCGGCACACGTTTCTAAGGGCAAAGAAAAAATGTCTAGAACCGGCATGAATTCCTTCGTTGTCAGGATGTTATCCTTTATTGCAGTTCTTACTGCCTTTCTTATCTTTTTCCATTTGCCGGTTATGGCCGAAACAAAGGTTGTTGCTGCAAACAAGCCGGGGCCGCCTGTGCCCGTTAAGACCTCTGACGTAAATTCATCAGAACCGCTGCCCGCACCTGTTGTCGCAATAATCGATGTTCAGCGGATTTTGCAGGAATCTTTGGCCGCGAAAAATGTGCAACAGCAACTTGAAGCCCAACGCGCGAAATTTCAAACCGAAATTTCCGGCGAAGAAAGCGAACTGAGCAAGGCGGAACAGGAACTGACAAAAACGCGCGAAAGCGTAAAGCCGGATGTTTACGTCGAAAAGGAACAGCAACTGCGGCAACGTTTCCTTGGGGTTGAGCGCCATGTTCAATCAAAACGCAAAGCTCTGGAACAAGCCTTTATGGATTCCATGAATATTGTTCGCCGGAATCTTCTGGAGGTAGTGGGGGCTGTCGCCAGTGAACATGGGGCTAACCTTGTGATTGTTAAGCAGCAAGCCCTATGGAGCGACAAGAAAATGGACATTACGGATGAGGTTCTGGGTCGGCTTAATAAAAGTCTGCCGCAGGTTCCGGTGAAGGTTGCTCCTGAAGAGGCAGGGAAAGAGAAAAAAGGCTCTCCATCCCGATAAACGGCCATTCACGGGACGGTATTGATAGGGAAGGGGCATTCAGGCTAAACAAGTGGGCTTAGCAAGACTGCTTTTGGCAACAGACAGGGGCGGGGACGGAGATATTTTTATGAGTCAAAAAAAGCGAAAACCAATCGAAAATGGCACAATCGATGTCGTCGGCATTATGGACAGAATTCCGCATCGCTATCCGATGCTGCTCATCGATAAAGTCATTAATGTTGTAAAGACGGAAAGCTGCACGGGGATAAAAAACGTGACGGCAAACGAACCTTTCTTTCAGGGACATTTCCCCGGGCGTCCCATCATGCCCGGCGTTTTGATTATCGAAGCGATGGCCCAGACGGCAGCGACGCTGGTCGTTGACTCGCTGGGAGGCGTCGACTCCGCCACGCACATTGTCTATTTCATGATGATCGACAACGCGCGTTTTCGAAGGCCTGTCGTTCCGGGGGACCGGCTGCATATCAAGGTGAAGAAACAAAGGCATCGTGGCAATGTCTGGAAGTTCCGTGGCGAGGCTTTTGTTGACGAAAAATTATGCGCCGAGGCCGTTTATACGGCCATGCTGGTGCCTGACTCTGACCGTGTCGATATCAATGACGACTAATATTCATTCCACAGCGATTGTTGACAAAGCGGCGCAAATTGGCGCGGACGTTGTCATTGGGCCTTATTGCGTGGTGGGCCCAAGGGTTCAATTGACGGAGGGCGTACGCCTTGTCGCGCATGTCGTCGTTGACGGCATTACGCGCATCGACAAGGGAACAGTTGTTTATCCGTTTGCGTCCTTGGGGCACCGTCCGCAAGACTTGAAGTTCAAGGGAGAGGAATCGACGCTGGAGATCGGTGCGAACAACCAGATCCGCGAACACGTAACCATGAATCCCGGCACCGAAGGTGGCGGGATGATCACGCGTGTGGGCGATAACGGCCTGTTCATGGTTGGGGCGCATGTGGCGCACGATTGCCAGATCGGCAACAACGTGATTATGGCAAACAACGCCACTTTAGGCGGCCATGTCCATATCGGCGATTTTGCGATCATCGGCGGACTGGCGGCTGTGCATCAGTTCGTGCGCATCGGCGCGCATGCCATGATCGGCGGCATGTCGGGCGTCGAAAACGACGTTATTCCTTACGGTATGGTGAAAGGGGAGCGAGCCCACCTGGCGGGATTGAATATCGTGGGGCTGGAACGCCGCGGTTTCGGGCGTGAGGACATCCATGCTCTGCGCAGCGCCTACCGGATGCTGTTCGCTTCGGAAGGCACAATGGCGGAGCGCCTCGACGATGTGGCAAACCTCTACAAGGATCACACGCTCGTTGGCAGTGTAGTTCACTTTATCCGCGACCGGACAAGCCGCGCGCTGTGCCAGCCGCGGGGCGATGCGTAAGCTGCGATCATGAGCGCCTTTCCCAAACTCGGGATTATCGCAGGCGGGGGGACGGCGCCGCGTCATCTGATCGAGGCATGCCGGAAGCTGGGACGCGATTTTTTTGTTATCTGTCTCAAAGGGCAGGCGGATCCCGACCTTGGCAACAACGTGCCGCACGCATGGCTGCCGTTGGGCGCGGGCGCAATACTGAAGGAGATCGCGACCGAACAGAAAATCGCCGAAGTCGTCATGATCGGGAAAGTGCGGCGTCCTTCGTTATCCGAAATCAAGCCGGATTGGCTGGCGCTTAAGGTTCTGACGAAGGTCGGCATCAACAGTCTCGGCGACGACGGTTTGTTGCGCGCCATCAGCAAGGTTTTGGAAGAAGAGGGCGGCGTTCGCGTCATCGGTCTGCAAGATGTGTTTGCTGATTTGCTGACGCCGGAAGGCGATTTGACGATCGCTAAACCGGACGACATAGCGCAGCAGGATATTCAACGCGGCATTGAAGTTGCGCTAGGCTTGGGCCGCCTTGACGTGGGCCAAGCGGTCGTGGTGCAGCAAGGTCTTGTGCTCGGCGTCGAGGCAGTTGAGGGCACGGATGCCCTTATTGCCCGTTGCGCCGACTTGCGCCGCGAGGGACCGGGAGGCGTTCTGGTTAAACTGGCCAAGCCCCAACAGGACAATCGCTTTGACCTGCCCACCGTGGGAACGGATACGATTGAAGGACTTAAACGCGTCGGTTTGCGCGGCCTTGCGCTGCAAGCGGGGCGGAGTTTGATTGTCGAACGGGAAAAGATGGTTGCCGCCGCCAACGATGTCGGGATTTTTGTAATCGGTTTGGCGCTGGACGCGCCATCCCATGACTGAAACACCCCTCTTTTTTCTTATCGCGGGTGAAGCCTCGGGCGATTTGCTGGGCGCGCGTTTGATGCATGCCCTGAAAAAGCTGACGGATGGGAAAGTGCGCTTTGCTGGCGTCGGCGGCGAGCGCATGCAGGCCGAAGGCATTGAACTTTTGTTTTCCCAATCGGAACTTGCGCATGTTGGCTTGTTTGAGGTTTTACGCCATTTACCCAACATAATAAAAAGATTGGGGCAGACGGTTCGCGAAGTCGTGAAGCGGCAGCCGGCGGCTCTGATCACCATCGATTCACCGGATTTCAGCTTCCGCGTGGCGAAGAAGCTCAAAGGGAAGGGGATTCCGCTTATTCATTATGTCGCGCCTTCCGTTTGGGTGTGGCGCCCGGGACGGGCGAAGAATATCGCCCGGTTTCTCGATCATTTACTGGCGCTTTTGCCTTTCGAGCCCCCGTATTTCACGAAAGAGGGCCTGGACTGCACGTTTGTTGGCCATTCGATCATCGAAAGCCATGCGGCGGACGGTGATGCGGTGCGTTTTCGTGTGAAGCACAATGTGCCCGAAGATGCGTTGATTCTCGCCGTTTTGCCAGGGAGCCGTATGAGCGAAATCAGGCGGTTAATGCCCGTTTTTCATAAAACAGTTCAAAGATTGAAGAAGCTCCACCCGGAGCTCCATGTCGTTATACCCACCGTTAGCAATGTGGCCCACGCCGTTCGCAGTTTCGTCCACGATTGGCCCGTTCCGGTGACGGTGACCCAGGGCGACGACGACAAATATGACGCTTTTGCCGCGGCGACGGCGGCGCTTGCTTGCTCGGGCACCATATCGGTGGAACTGGCAATGGCGCGGTTGCCCACGATCATCGCATACCGCGTGAATCCACTGACAGCGGCTGTCGTTCGGCATATGCTTAAAGGGAAGTATGTCACGTTGATCAATATCATGCAGGACCGTATGATCATGCCGGAATATCTTCAAGAATACTGCACGCCCGAAAATCTCGCCGTGGCGGTGACGGAGCTTTTGATTGATCCGGTTGTGCGCCAACGGCAGGAGAATGAGCTTGCCGCGATCAGCCAGTGGCTTGGCCGTGGCCAGTTCGTGCCTTCGGAGCGCGCCGCACAGGTTGTGCTGAATGTCGTGCGCAAGGCGCAGGAGCCGAAACCATGACGCTCACTGTTTTGCAGGTAATCCCCAATCTAGGCGCCGGGGGTGCCGAGCAAGCGTGTGTCGATATCGTCAAAGGACTGGTCGAGCGCGGCAACCGTGCTCTTGTCGTTTCGGCGGGCGGGACGCGCGTGGCGGAAGTCGAGCGCGCAGGCGGCAAGCACACGCTTTACAACGTGCGCAGTAAAAACCCGGCAAAAATTTTTAAGAATGCTTTGTGGCTTGCGCGGTTTATCCGCGAAGAGAAGGTCGACATCGTTCATGTCCGAAGCCGCGCCCCTGCGTGGAGCGTTTGGTTGGCCGTGCAGTTCGTGCCGTGTCGTTTCGTCGCGACTTTTCACGCTGCCTATAAGTTTTCGAACCCGTTGAAGAAATACTACAACCGCATCATGACGCGCGCGGACCGGATTATTGCGATTTCCGATTTTATCGCGGCGCATATCCGGAACGCTTACGGTATCGAAAACACAAAAATACGGACCATTCCGCGCGGCATTGATCTTGAGCATTTCGTGCTGGAGCACGCAACCGAAGATCACCGCGATACACTAAGGCAAGCTTGGCATATCAGCCCGGATGAGCGTATCGTGCTTGTGCCCGCGCGCCTAAGCCCCATCAAAGGGCAGGATTTGGTGATCAAAGCGATGGCGCTTTTGCATCCTCATGGCGAAAAGTTTGTGGCTGTTATCGTCGGCGATGATCAAGGCCGGCAAGGGTACCGGCAGGAACTTGAAGACCTGATACGTTCGGAACAAGTGCAGGATCGCGTAAGACTGGTGCCGCATTGTACGGATATGCCCGCCGCCTACAGTCTTGCAAGCGCGGTAGCGGTACCGTCGCGTGTGCCGGAAGGCTTTGGCCGTGTGCCTGTGGAAGCGATGGCCATGGGGGTGCCGGTAATCGCCAGCAGTCTTGGCGCGACGCGCGAAACCATGATCGAAGGCGAAAACGGCTGGCTTCTGCCACCGGAAGATCCGTGTGCATGGGCAGAGGCCATTCAAAAAGCGCTTTCATTACCGGCGGAAAGCCGCGCAGATATGGCGCGGTCATCAATACAGCGCGCCCGCATGAACTTTGACCGGCGCCAAATGATTGCGAAGACGCTGGCTGTTTATGATGAACTGATGGGCCGAGGTGCCTGATGCAAGAACGCATCCTTATCATACGTCTTGGCGCGCTGGGCGATCTGGTGCTCTGTTTTCAGGCGTTTCAATCGATCCGCGATGCACACCCGAACGCGGAGATCGCCATACTCACAATGCCTGCTTTTGCCGATTTTGCGAAGCAGATGCCGTGGTTCAATCGTGTAATCGTCGATTCGCGCGCGCCCGGCTGGCGGATTGATGAATGGATAAAAATGGCGCGTAACGTGCGCGATTTCGCGCCGACGCGCGTTTACGATCTGCAGGGAAAATTCAGGCAAACCATTCTTTATGCGTTGCTTGGCGGACCTAAGGGGCCGGAATGGTCGGGTGCCGCACCGGGATGTTCGCATCCGCGCCTGTGGCCGCCCGTTGAAGGCATGCACTATACGGATTTTGTTGCTGCACAACTTCGACGCGCGGATGTTAAGATGGCCAAGGAAGTCCATCTTTCATGGCTTGAAGCGCCGCTCGACAAGTTCCGGCTGCCGAGCAAGTTTGTTTTACTTATCCCGGGATGCGCGCCGGAAAGGTCGTACAAACGCTGGCCGCCCGGGCGTTATTCGGATTTGGCCACAAAGCTCAGGGCCGATGATATTTATTCCGTTGCTATCGGCACGGCCCACGATTCTCAAGTTATTCATGAAATCGTCGAGCATACGGACGACGTGATCAATTTGTGCGGTCAGACATCTCTCGGGCAAGTTGCTGCGCTGGCGCGCCGCTCGGATGGGGTTGTTGGCAACGATACGGGCCCGACGCATCTGGCGGCTGCCGTCGGCGCGAAAACGATGGCGTTGCTGTCGGAGCATGTTAACCCCGCATGGTCCGCGCCGCGCGGCCCACAGGCCACATGGATGCAGGGTGATCCGCTGTCAGGCCTGAGCGTTGAGGATGTGCTACGGAAGTTTATGCCGTCTGCTCTGTAGGTTATTGCCGCGGCGCGATAACGATATTCCATTCATACTGACGCCGGGGCGCAGGCGATTTGGTCATCTCGTGCCAAAACGGCAGTTCGCCGTATTTCCCGCAGATTTGATGAAAGCGCTTGGTTGCGAGCATGCTGTGTTCGCGAACAAGGTCTATAATTTCTTGGCGATTAATATCGATCCTGTTGGCAAAGGCACCAGCCATCATTTGTTCAAACTCCTGCGGCGGCGGAACGGATTTCATGATAATATCTTTGAACGTGTAAAACATTCTCATATCGCCATAGTGAGGTTCTAGAGAATCGAGTATCGTATACCGATATGAAGGATAAACAGCGATGTAACATAAGAAAGGCGTCGATTCATTTACGTTTTGAGCGGAAGCCAGCATCTTTGTCGCACGCCACAATTGAAGCAGACTTAAGGGAGTATACCTAAAGCCTCGGAAATCGCCTCTTCCATAACGGGTAAGGAAACCAAAGCCCGCAAGAAGTTCCTGGTTGACTTTTTCAATGCCAATGTAAGGCGTAATAATGGTTTCTTGACCGTTTATATGCACGGACGTTTCACGCTCGGAAAAAATGACGGTCATGTCTAATCTTTCATAAATATGTTCAATGTCTTATTATATATGCTCGCTGTAGTTTGTAGGTTCTTATTATATAACGTAATCACGCTTTTTGGACCAAAATCAGCACTTATTAACCATAAATCGCGTTTATTACTTTCGTGTGAGATTGTTAAGTTATGGGGGAATCATTTTGAAGGGAAAGCATTATGAAAAGAAACAGAGTTTATAAGAAATCTATTCATAGCCTTTTTTTCAGGACAGCGCTGTCATTATTGACTGTCGTTTCGCCAGCATTGGGAAGCGCGGCAGCGCAGGAGAATGAACCGGACAAGCGGGTATACATTGGAGGCTTCAATAAGGTTGGAGCAACAAGCCCGTTCTTCCATGCTGATATACCCGATGATAATGAAACATGTGAAAGCATGGCGACAAGGCTGATCGAAGCGAATGTACTTAAGATTGGTCCGCATGAGTATCTAAGAGTCAAATGCGGGTATAACAGCCGAGGCGCTTCGGATGGGAATGAAACAGACTGGTCTCATTTTGATGTGCTTGTGTGTTCAAAAGGCCTTTTGAACACTAAATGCTCACCCTGGAACCCAAGCTTGCCTTCCAATCTTGCGTGGGAGGTAACCGATATTGTTGTTATGTTGAATGATGTAGTTCGCGCAGCAATGATTGAGGAAATGATTAGGGGTTCTCTTCCCGACGGAAAAAAGCTTCCGTCATTGCCACAGTTTGATCCGAACCAGTCAACACGGAAATTGGAATTGTAACTACGACTCCCGCCAATAGTTCGGCGGTTCGGCAGTGATCTGGACATCATGAACATGGCTTTCACGCAGGCCCGCGTTCGTGATGTGCACAAACTCAGCACGCTTTTGTAAATCGGCGATAGTTGCCGATCCCGTATAGCCCATCGCGGCGCGCAGCCCGCCGATGATCTGATGAATGATCTGTGACACGGCTCCTTTATAGGGTACGCGGCCTTCGACGCCTTCCGGGACTAGCTTGCCGGGGTTTTCAATATCGGCTTTCTGGAAGTAACGGTCGGCTGAACCGGCTGTCATTGCGCCGACGCTGCCCATGCCACGGTAACTTTTATACGACCGTCCCTGATAAAGCACGACGTCGCCCGGCGCTTCATCCGTGCCTGCGAACATCGAGCCCAGCATGACGCTGTCAGCTCCGGCTACAATAGCTTTGGCGATTTCGCCGGAATACTTGATGCCGCCGTCCGCGATGACGGGAATATTCTGTTTTTTGCAGACGGAAGCGGCTTCCATAATTGCGGTTAGTTGGGGCATGCCGACGCCTGAGACCATGCGCGTGGTGCAGATTGAACCGGGACCGATGCCAACTTTCACAGCGTCCGCGCCCGCGTTAATAAGGGCTTTTGCGCCATCCGCCGTCGCGATATTGCCCGCTGCGATTTGTGTGCTGTTCGAGAGTTTACGGACCTGCGCGACTTGTTCCAAAACGCGCGAAGAATGGCCGTGCGCCGTATCGACGACGATCATATCCGCGCCCGCTTCGATCAACGCTTCGGCGCGTTCCAATCCATCGTTGCCTGTGCCCACGGCGGCGGCAACGCGGAGACGGCCTTTATCGTCTTTGCAAGCGTTCGGATGCAGGCGCGCTTTTTCGATATCTTTCACCGTCAGTAAGCCAATGCAGCGATAGGCATCATCAACAACGAGCAATTTTTCAATCCGGTGTTTGTGGAGAAGAAGCTTGGCATCATCGCGGTTAACGGTTGCACGTACAGTCACCAGATTGTCTTTCGTCATCAGCTCGGCGACCGGCTGCTGCATGTTGTTGGCAAAGCGCACATCGCGGTTCGTGATGATTCCAACGAGTTTACCCGAGGGCTGTTCGACAACGGGAATCCCGGAAATGTGATAATCGGCCATTAGGCGCAACGCTCCGGCTAGCGGTGCATCTGGCGTGATGGTGATGGGGTTCATGACCATGCCGGATTCAAAACGCTTAACCTTCCGGACTTCTTCGGCCTGTTTGGCCGGCGTCAGGTTGCGGTGGATGACGCCGATACCCCCCGCTTGGGCGAGGGCGATGGCCAGCCCGGCTTCGGTCACTGTGTCCATAGCCGCCGACAGGAGAGGGATGCCGAGCGTGATGCTTTTTGTGAGGCGGGTGGCGGTACTTACCTCGGAAGGCAAGACGTTGGATGCCGCCGGAACCAGCAGGACATCGTCAAAAGTTAATGCTTCGGGGAACTGGGCCATCTGTGCCTCACCTGAAAAGGGGCTGATCAATGATGGCGGTCACGTATAACCTACGAGGTCGGGGTGGGTAAAGCAGAAAACTTGAAATAATTAATGATTATGGATTTATTGCCATGTTCGTTCACATTTAGGGCCTTTTTATGCCATAGTTCAGCTTAAGCATGTTTGGCAGTCTTAACCACAACAGGGAGTTAACCCGTGCCGCAGACGATTGTTCTTGTCGATGATGACCGCAATATTCTGACCTCCGTCAGTATGGCTTTGGAGGCCGAAGGGTTCGAGGTACGGACCTATACGGATGGCGATGAAGCGCAAAGAGGTATTACGCAACGTCCGGCCGATCTCGCGGTTCTGGATATCAAAATGCCGCGCCTGAATGGCATGGAGCTTTTACAACGCCTGAAACAAAACCCGGCCACGGCCAATATGCCGGTGATTTTTCTTACATCCAAAGATGAAGAAGTTGATGAGATTATGGGCCTGCGCATGGGCGCGGACGATTATATCACAAAGCCGTTTTCGCAACGTTTACTGCTCGAACGCATTCGCGCGCTTCTGCGCCGTGAACAGTTACGCCAGCAACCGGGCGGGGCTGATCCGGCCAGCGTTATAACACGCGGCGATTTGGTGCTGGATGGCGCGCGCCATGTGTGCATGTGGAAAGGGAAAACGGTCGACCTAACTGTGACGGAATTCCTTCTTGTAAAGGCGCTGGCGCAACGCATCGGGCATGTGAAGAGTCGCGATCAGCTCATGGACGCCGCGTATGGCGAATCCATCTACGTCGATGACCGCACCATTGACAGCCACATCAAGCGCATGCGGAAAAAGTTCCGGAACGTCGATCCGGATTTCGGCCAGATCGAAACGCTTTACGGCGTCGGCTACCGGTATAAGGAAGATTGAGGGTCGTTTTGGTTGCACATAAACGCGGTTGGTGGCTTTGGCGGGAAGAGGGACGCCGTCCCGACTTGCCTGTTTGGGCGCAAGGGCGTTTTTCGCCGCTAACATTGCGCATTCTGGCCGTCAATGTCATGGCTCTCGCCATTCTGGTGGGCAGTCTCCTTTACACGGGGCGCTATCAGGAGCGGTTGATTGCCGGGGAACTTGATGCTCTGTTGCTGCAGGCGCGTCTGTCGGCAAGCGCGCTCGGCGAAGGCGCGGTGGTCATTGACGAGGAAGAACGGAATATCCTTTCGCCCCTTCTGGCGCGGCTGATGATCCGGCGCCTTGTCGAGGCGACCGAGACGCGCACGCGTTTGTTCGATCTTGATGATACGCTGCTCGCCGACAGCCGGATTCTTCTTGAACACGGCGGGAAAATTCAGGTTCAGCAACTGCCTCCAAACGAAGACAGTTCATGGGTTGTGCGCATAGCCACGGGGCCTTTCGATTTAATCGACTGGCTTATCGAAAGGCGGAGCTTTCCCGTTTATCGGGAAGAAGACATTCAGCGCGGCAATCAATATGAGATCGTGACCAAGGCTATCGCGGGCGAAGCGGCTACGCAGGTTTGGAGGTTGCCGAAGGGTGGGCTGTTGCTGGCCGTTGCTGTTCCCGTGCAGCGTTACAAGCAGGTGCTTGGCGTGGTGATGCTGTCGCGTCCCGACACGAAGATCGACGTGTCGATGCGCGAGGTTCGCATCAACATTCTGCAGATTTTTGGAATGACACTTTTAATCACAGTATTGCTGTCGCTTTACCTGGCTCGCGCGATTGCGCGGCCTATCCGACTTTTGGCGCTCGCGGCGGAAAGCGTGCGGCATGGACAGAAGAAAATCATGGGACTGGCGGGAACCGCCAGCCTTCTCAACCGCGGGGCGATACCGGATTTAAGCGCACGTCGCGACGAAATCGGCGATTTGTCGGCAGCCTTACGCGATATGACGGCCGCGCTAGCGCAGCGAATCGGCGCGATCGAAAATTTTGCGGCCGATGTCGCGCATGAGATCAAGAATCCGCTGACATCATTACGCAGCGCCGTTGAAACGGCCGAACGTGTGCAAGACCCGGCCATGCAACGCCGTTTGATGGCGGTGATTCGCGACGATGTCGATCGCCTCGATCGCCTGATCAGCGATATTTCCAGCGCCTCACGCCTTGATGCCGAATTAAGCCGCGCCGAAGTCGAGCCCGTTGATGTTAATCAGATGTTATCGGCGATGGCGGGATTCTATGAGTCTTCAACTAACAATGCAGCGAAAGTCGTCTTCGCGCCTCTGCCGTCAGGGCCCCTGAAGGTTGAAGGAGTGGAAGTACGTTTGGTCCAGGTCATGCAAAACCTGATTTCTAACGCTCTGTCGTTCTCGCCCGAACGCGGGGAGGTGGTTGTGACGATGGTGAAGGGTGGCGATAACCTCACTATTACCGTTGATGATAATGGGCCGGGCCTTCCGGAGAACAAGTTAGACGCCATTTTCGACCGTTTTTATAGCGAACGGCCTAAAGCTGAGAAATTCGGTATGCACTCAGGCCTCGGCCTCAGTATTTCGAAGCAGATTGTCGAGGCGCATCATGGTAATATATGGGCGGAAAACCGCAAGGATGGTCAGGGCAATATCATCGGCGCGCGCTTTATCGTTCAACTACCCAGAATGTGAGGGATTTTGCGTTTTTATGTTGTGAGCGTGTTCTTCCTGCATATGTGTGTAGCGGGGGCGGCGATGGCATTGAGCGAAGGCGGAAATCCAAAAAAGATGGTTGGAGGGCCTTGTTCCTATATGAACCATCCCGGCACCGCCACTATCGTATCGGTTCAGGAGGCGTCGCCGTCTTCCGGTTATTCAAAAGAAAAATTCGAGGTCAAATTTACGTTCAAACCGGACGAAGAAATCAAGGAACCGTTTTTGAAGATAGAAGGCCGGACGTTCCTATTCACGCTTCAAGGCGGACAATATCCCGAGCAGAAAGATCTCGACAAATACGGAATAAAGCCCGGCGCTGATATTAAGGGCCTTATGCGAAGCATCAGTAGCGGAACATGTACGCCGATTTTATTCGATTTTAACGCCATGCCAAACGATGGGAAATAAAAAAATAACGTCGGCTTGATTCATCCGCATTCTCCCATTAGTGTGTCAGCGGTTTCTTCCTTTCTACTCTCACTCGGGAGTTTTTCATGCCGAATAATGTTGTTATTGCCGGTGCAGCCCGCACGGCTATTGGTTCTTTTAATGGCGCTTTAAGTTCTGTTCCCGCGTGCAATTTGGGTGCTGAAGTCATCAAGGCCGCGTTGGCGCGCGCCAAAACAAATCCGGAAGACGTGGATGAGGTTGTCATGGGTCAAGTTCTGGCTGCCGCGCAAGGCATGGGCCCCGCGCGTCAGGCTGCAATGGCTGCCGGTATTCCGATCAACAAGACAGCTTATGCCGTCAACCAGGTCTGCGGCTCAGGCCTTCGCGCTGTTGCCAACGCTTACATGGCCATTCGTTCCGGTGAGCAGAAGGTGGTGGTGGCTGGCGGCATGGAAAACATGAGCTTGTCCACGCACGCGGTTCATTTGCGTAACGGTGTGCGCATGGGCAACGGTGAGCTGATTGACACCATGATCAGTGATGGCTTGAGTGATGTTTTCAACAAATACCATATGGGCATTACGGCTGAGAACGTGGCCGAGAAATATGGCATCACCCGCGCAGCGCAGGATGAATTTGCCCTTGCTTCGCAGCAGAAAGCCGAAGCCGCGATCAAGGCGGGCAAATTCAAAGATGAAATCGTCCCTATCGTTATTAAGGGGCGGAAAGGCGATGTGACCGTTGAACAGGACGAGTTTCCCCGTTTTGGCGCGACGCTGGAAAATCTTAGCAAGCTGAAACCGGCTTTTAAAAAGGATGGCACCGTTACCGCAGGCAATGCGTCAGGCATCAACGATGGTGCGGCGGCTTTTGTCGTTACGACCGAAGACGAAGCGGCTCGCCGCGGCATAAAGCCACTGGCACGGATCGTGTCGTGGGCTACGGCTGGCGTTGATCCTTCCATCATGGGCACAGGGCCCGTTCCGGCGAGCCGTTTAGCATTGAGCCGGGCCGGATGGAAAATCGATCAGCTGGATCTTATCGAAGCCAACGAAGCATTCGCCGTACAAGCCATCGCCGTGAACAGGGATATGGGTTGGGATACCTCGAAAATCAACGTGAATGGCGGCGCCGTTGCGCTCGGCCATCCTATCGGCGCTTCCGGCGCGCGCGTTCTGGTGACATTGCTTTATGAGATGCAGAAACAGAACGCGAAGCGCGGTCTTGTCACCCTGTGCATCGGCGGCGGCATGGGCATCGCGATGTGCGTGGAGAGACCTTAAGTTATGAAAAACATGTCGAGCTTTCTGGCTATTCTTTTTGGGAGCATAATTTTTGTAACTGCGTCAGTGATGGCCAGCGAAGCTAATTATAAACTGCCAGCCAATCAATTACCGCTGTCATTGAAAACGTGCGGGTCAGATTCAGATTGTGTTGAGGTTAGAGCTAACTGTTGCTGTTCGTTTGAAGCGATTAACCAAAAAAAATGGACGAATATAAAAAACTGCATAATGAACTATGTAAGGATTTCAAAATAGATTGCCAATGCAAAAGACTTTTTAGGAAGCCAGTGTGTCAGAACGGGATTTGTGAATTACAGTGAAAAGCATGGAAGAGCCTTTTTA
>CAYNLV010000027.1:8202-14688 GCA_964398175.1 uncultured Rhodospirillaceae bacterium | reverse complement strand
AAAAGATGATTTTCTATAAAGAAGAACGTATGGCGATGTTTATTGACGGAGCCAATCTTTACGCCGCCGCCCGGGGCCTTGGATTCGATATAGACTATAAGAGACTTTTAGAACTTTTTGCCGGCCGGGGACGCCTTGTCAGGGCTTTTTATTACACAGCGCTTATCGAAAATGAGGAATATTCTCCTATCCGCCCCCTTGTCGACTGGCTGGACTACAATGGTTATTCAATGGTTACAAAGCCGACCAAGGAATTCACGGATGCCTTCGGTCGTCGCAAAATAAAGGGTAACATGGACATCGAGCTTGCCATCGACGTGATGGAGATGTGCGACCATGTCGACCATATCATGATTTTCTCCGGAGATGGCGACTTCCGACGCCTTGTTGAAGCCGTCCAGCGTAAAGGGGTTCGCGTCAGCGTCGTCAGCACGATGCGCTCGTCGCCCCCAATGGTGGCCGACGAACTGCGTCGGCAGGCCGATAACTTTATCGAACTGCAAGAACTTGCGCCTCACATTGCTCGAGCACGTGACCCCAATCAACAACAGCAACCCGGCCAACAGCCCGGCATGAAGGAAGTTGCTGAGAGCCTCGCCGAAACACAGGAAGCCATTCAGGAAGTTGCCTAATTTATAACGCAGAATCTTAAAAACGGGATTTTTGCGCCCCGTTTTTTTAATGGCGTTCCATTAAGACTTTCGCCAGCACCTTATCGCCTGGCTTAATACTTCGGCGCTGAGCTTCTCCGCCGTTCAGCTCAATCACAGCGATTACATTCTCATTCGAACTTTGTATGGAAAGATCGAGGGGCTTTGCATTTGAAACAATTTTGACAATTGCGCCATCCGCTCGAACAAACAGCATATCTAGCGGCATATGGGTATTCTTCATCCAGAAAACCACGGTTTCCGGTGGCCAGAAAATAAACATCATGCCGGAATCCTTCGGCATGGAACGACGAAACATTAATCCACGTTCGCGCTGTTCAGCTGTCTTCGCAATTTCCATGTCAAAAAAATGCTTTTGACCACTGGCCGTTTCAATCGTGACTTGTTCATGAGGATATTGAGAAGATTTCTCCTGTGCCGAAGATGGACGAACAAATAAGGATAAAAAAATTATAGCAAAAACTGTAACAGCAATGCTGACAAGAACTGCTTTCATAGATCAAGTCACTTGTCTTAGATTGCCGGAAAAAACTAATTCATCTTTTCAGCTGAAACGGCTTGTTCGCCCGCACCGTTGCCATGCACACCAAGAAGTTTCAGTTTCCGATGCAATGCCGAGCGTTCCATACCAATGAAGTTCGCAGTACGTGAAATATTACCCCCAAACCGCGTGACCTGCGCCAACAGGTATTCACGTTCGAACATTTCGCGCGCGTCGCGAAGCGGCAGGGTCATGATTTCGCCACCCTTTTCCCAGCGCAGGACGTTCGGCGTCGTTGCCGTGATGTCAGGCGGCAGCATATCCGCACGTATCGGCTCATAAACCTCGCCGGGCGCCATGATCAACAACCATTCCATAGCATTGCGAAGCTGACGAACATTTCCGGGCCAGGCGTAAGCCTGAAGCGCGGCCAAGGCGTCCTCTCCAAGCGTGCGCGGCGCAAGGCCAGACCCTTCGGCCGAACGCGAGAGGAAGTGCTGCGCAAGAAGCGGAATGTCTTCGCGACGCTCCGTCAAAGGCGGTATGCGGATCGGCACAACACTCAAGCGATAGTACAAATCTTGCCGGATACGCCCGTTTTGCATTTCCGTCTGCAGATCCTGATTACTGGATGCCACAACACGGACGTCAACCTCGACACGTGTGGTGCCACCAACACGCGTAAACACCTGTTCCTGAAGTATGCGGACGATCTTGCCCTGTGTTTCCATCGGCATATCGCCCACTTCATCTAGATAGAGCGTACCGCCATGCGCTAATTCAAACAAACCGATCTTGCGCCCTGCGCCATTGCCATCGCCTTCAATGCCAAAAAGTTCCGCCTCGATTTGATCGGGACGCAACACAGCGCAATTTGTTACGATTAACGGCCCGTTTGCCCGTTTAGAACGCGCATGGATGACCCGCGCCACAATTTCTTTACCTACCCCTGAAGGACCGATGATCATGACGCGGCTTCCCGTAGGAGCCACACGATCAATAAGTTGCCGCACCTGGTTTATAGCTGTTGATTTTCCAATAAGCTCAAGATCTGCACCGGCACGGAACTTTAACTCTTCATTTTCGCGTCTAAGGCGTGCCGCATCCAGTGCGTGACGGATCTGGAGCACAAGACGGTCTGCCTTAAATGGCTTCTCGATAAAGTCATAAGCTCCACGCTTAATTGCAGCAACGGCTGTTTCGATGTTGCCATGGCCGCTGATCATGATGACAGGAACGTCGGGATGATCGCGAATGATGCAATCAAGCAACTGCATCCCGTCCATGTTGCTTCCTTGCAACCAAATATCGAGGATCACAAGATTTGGCCGACGCGCCGCGATTTCAGCCATCGCTTTATCGGCACTGGCGGCTTTGCGAGTTTTCAGACCTTCATCGTTCAAGATGCCCTCAATAAGAAGGCAGATGTCTGCTTCGTCATCCACAATGAGGATGTCATGCGTTAAATTACGATCCTTGGCTGTTGAACTCATCGGCGTTTTTCTCAATAAAAATACAACAGGTAAGACGATTCGTTGTTTTTATCAGATTCTCTCGTGGCTTACAAAGCCCCACATGCAACACTAGGTAGAACCTTAATGTTACACTGCTACTGATTCATGTATTGGCGATGCTTCCTCCGATTGGCGTCGGGGCCAGACAAGACGAACTTTCGCCCCACCGCCCGGTCGATCAGCTAATTCCAACCTTCCGCGATGATCTTCCATGATTTTTTTGACAATAGCCAATCCCAAGCCCGTACCTTTACTTCTGGTTGTGACATAAGGCTCCGTAAGGCGCTCTCTTTCCTCAACTGGAAGCCCTTTGCCGTTATCTTCAACAGTTAGCGCTACTACTTGATCCTCCATCTCAAGACGCAAACGAATCTCACCCTCCGGCAATACCCCATTCACAAGCTCTTGCCGTGCATCGATGGCTTCAGCCGCATTTTTCAGGAGATTCGTAATGGCCTGAGCCATCTGCCTTCCATCGCATTCGGCGTAACACTTTTGAGAAGGCAGTTCCTGAAAATACTTAATATCATTACGTCCTGTTGCCTGCATAAAAACAATTTGCCGGCATAGTTCGCGCAATTCGTGCTCTTTCATTACGGCAGTTGGCATGCGTGCAAACGCCGAAAACTCGTCGACCATGCGCCCAATATCTTCAACATGACGGATGATGGTGTCTGTACATGTTTGAAACACTTCAGGATCGCTATGAACCTCTTTTGTGTATTTACGGCGAAGGCGCTCGGCTGAAAGCTGGATAGGCGTTAATGGATTCTTTATCTCGTGCGCGATACGACGCGCCACATCAGCCCACGCCGCCTTACGTTGAGCGGATACAAGGTCCGACACGTCGTCAAACGTAACAACATAACCTCTAACTTCGCCGCCTTGCATTTCAGAGGAAAGGCGCACAAGTAAAGTCCGTGTAGGTTGACCTGGCCGGCGTATTTCCACCTGCCCGTCTTTCAAGCGAGCGCCACGCGGCATTTTCTCAAGGAGCGTTTGAAGCTCAGGCGCTAGGACATTTAATTGATGATTAGTTAAAGCTTCTGGATTTGTGATCTGGAAAAATTCGGCAGCTGATGTGTTCATCAGATTAATCTTGAATTGCGCATCAAGACCGATAACACCTGCGGACACACCCGATAGGACAGCCTCCGTGAACCTTCGCCTCAAATCAAGCTGCCGGTTGGCTTCAATAAGATCAGCGCGTTGTGTTTCCAATTGGTGCGTCATACGATTAAAAGCCCTTCCCAACATGGCAAGTTCATCGTCTGTTTGCGTTCCACCTGTCTCGCTAACACGCGCCGACAAGTCGCCCGCACGAATTCGTTCGGCGGCGTTAATCAATTCGCTAATAGGCCGAACAAGCTTTGTCGCAAAGTTCAATCCGAACCAGACAGCCGCAAGAAGCAGCAACAATGCGATTATACCAAATATCAAAGAAATCATGATGCGTATGCCGGAACTATGTTCTTTTAAATCACGATATTCCTTGACGGCTTTTTGGGTGGTTGCCATATGCGAAAGGACTTTCGGTTCAACGAGTCGTCCAACAAACAAATAAGTATCGACAAAATTATCCAAACGCAGCAGGGCGCGAACACGGTCATCATTATCACTTATAAGTAAAACCACCTCGCCTGCCCGCGCGCGTTCACGCATTTCTTCGGTGATCGGTTCAAACGACAAAGCAAAAGTCAGGCCGGAACGTGCAAGGATTTTGCCGGAACCATCAAACACAATGACTTCCGTCAATGAACGTAAATAGGCCTGTGCCGAAACAATTTTTGCAAAACGAACAGGGTCTTCTGACAACATAACCGCTTGGCGATTTAGGTCATTCGCCATCGCCAGAGCATCCGCACGCAACACTTGCTGGTGCTCTTTCAGATACGCTTGAGCCACTTCCTGTGACTCGTTTAATGCTGTGCGCACACGTTCGGAGAACCACGCTTCCACGCCATAGTAAAAGAAGATGGCCGCGAACATCGCCACCAAAAGTGGTGGCCCGGCCGCTAAAAGCGTAAAACCAGTGACCATGCGCACATGCAAGCGCGATCCGGCTTGGTTGCGTCGGCGCTTCATCCAAATCGTTAGAATACGCTGCACAACAAGCGTACCCAACAAAATTAGGAAGGCTAGATCAAGCGCCAACAGAATCGTAACTGTGGTTGGATCGTCACCGAAGAACGGCGTTTTGGTCATTGCGGCGTACGTGGCAAGACTGCAAGCTATAGCCGCAATGACAAAGACAACCGCCAATCTGTTGCGCAACCCGACACGCGCAGCCCAAACTGAAATACGACGGAATATGGCGGAAGCGATCATGATGATTGTCTGCCTCTTCGTCGTGAGCGGCCCGTATTAAGGCCAAGTTCCCGGATTTTTTTGCGCAGGGTATTGCGATTTAGGCCCAATATTTCTGCCGCGCGTAACTGGTTACCTCGGCACTGCGATAATGTCAGGCTGAGAAGTGGCCGCTCAATCTCCTGAAGCACGCGACTATATAGACCTGCTGAAGGCAAGCCTTGCTCATGAGCTGCAAAATAATCACGCAAATGACTCTCAACACTGGCAGCGAGCCCTGCCCTACCCGGCTGCGGTTCTTGATGATACAAGCGTGGCAGAGGATCTGTTGTCATGCGGCTTTTTCCTGTAAAGGCTGGAAGAAATCGTGAATGAGTTGATGCGCTTTGTTTGGATCAGCGCACGTATTGACGGCCGCACGAAATTCGGAGGACTGGGGCAGCCCTTTGCTGTACCAGCCAATATGCTTCCGGGCAATACGCAAACCCGCGTGCGCGCCATAATAAGCCAACATCGCCTCAAGATGTTCAAGAACCATCGCGCGGCGTTGTGTAATTGTCGGTGGCTCACCAATATGACCCGATTTCAAGAATTCCATAACCTGACCAATAAACCAAGGACGACCATAAGCGCCGCGGCCAATCATCAGGCCATCGGCGCCCGATTGATCAAGAGCCTGCAGGGTCTCGGAAAAGTCAGAAATGTCGCCATTCGCAATGACCGGAATTTTAACCATATCCTTGACGAGACGGATCAGCTTCCAATCCGCCTTGCCTTCATAAAACTGGTTCCGCGTCCGGCCATGAATCGTGACCATTTTGACCCCGCATTCCTCCCCAATCTTGGCCAGGCGGGGCGCGTTCATGTTGTCGTGGCTCCAGCCAAGACGCATCTTCAACGTCACGGGCACCTGCACGGCCCGTACTACGGCCTCCAGTATTTTTGCGGCCAGCGCCTCATTACGCATCAGCGACGCCCCCGCATGGCCGTTAACGACCTTTTTCACCGGACAGCCAAAATTGATGTCAATAATCGCCGCCCCCCGGTCTTGGTTAAGACGCGCCGCATCCGCCATGACTTCCGGCTCGCAGCCCGAAAGCTGTACCGCCACAGGCTGCTCTTCATGGGGCTGGGGGATCATCTGAAGGGTTTTACGCGCTTCGCGCACCATCGCCTGACTTGCGATCATCTCCGAGACTACAAGGCCCGCCCCGTGCTTTTTAACCAGGCGCCGGAAGGGCATGTCCGTCACCCCCGCCATCGGCGCAAGGATTACGGGCATACCGATGACAACCGGCCCAAGACTTATTGGCTTAAGACGTGGATATAACGTGAAATCAGCGGTTGTTCCGAACATGGTGTGTTGCCTAAAATTTAGGCAAATCTAGCGGTCTTAGGTTGCCCATGCAAGAAAGGATTAGAGCGAATGCGTGGGAATTCTGGCCAGAATTTTAAGCACTTTACGGTTCAACAAATGAGCTTCAAGAAACGTTCTCTGAAAAATAGCTTTCAT
>CAYNLV010000027.1:0-8192 GCA_964398175.1 uncultured Rhodospirillaceae bacterium | reverse complement strand
CCAATTTAATAATTTGCTCAAGAAGCACCCCTTCTTCAGGAAAGCATCTCCCTTTCAGAAGACAATCCTCGACGGTCACGGCATGATCAATAATAGCGTCCGTTATTATATTTCCGCCATTAAGGGACTTCCGCGCCATTACAAGAGGTATCGATTTCTCGTCTATAACAGCCATAAGCCCAAGCATTGCCAAAGCCGCTGCTTTATTCTCTTCCTGCTTCAGAAAACACAGGCCTTCATCGTGCCAGAGGCCCATGGCGCAACTCGCAAGCTGAAGCGCTAAATCAATGCGATAATTCATAATGGAATCCGGCATAATTCTTTTCTCTAAAAATTATAATGATATCAGTCGCATAACAGTCATAAATATCATTCGCCTTACCTTAAAACAATGTATAGAAATATTTTGATTATGGATATTTTAAGCCTTGGGTTCTTTTTGACGAACCCCTTGCAATCCCTTGTCCGAGTTGTAGTTTCATAAGATTAACCATGAGATATAAATGCCCACTTGCACAACACTAATCGTCGCGGCCGGCGCCGGACACCGTTTCGGCGGCCCCGTTCCCAAACAATATCAGGAAGTCGGTGGAATGCCGATATTGCGACGAAGCGTACTTGCTTATCTTGAACACCCGCTGATCGACCAAGTGCGTGTTGTTATCAATCCTAATCACCGCGATCTTTACGACAAAGCTGTCGAAGGGCTTAACCTGTCCTCCCCCATACATGGCGGCGTTCTGCGTCAAGATTCCGTTCGTCTCGGCCTTGAAGCGCTGGCGAAAGATGACAAGCCCGATTTTGTGATGATCCACGACGCGGCGCGTCCCCTTATCGATGCCGCGACCATCACGGCCGTACGTAAAGCTTTGGACAAGACCGCGGGGGCCATCGCCGCCAAGCCTCTTGTCGATACGCTAAAACGAGGCAAGGATGGATGCATTGTCGAGACGATTGATCGCAGCAACCTGTGGCAGGCCCATACGCCACAAGCTTTTCATTTCGATGCCATTCTCGCCGCACACAAGGTTGTCGCTGGCGAAAACTTGACTGACGATGCCGCCGTCGCCGAGAAAGCCGGCATTCCTGTAACCCTAGTTTCATCGAACGCTGACAATATGAAAATCACGAACCCCGACGACCTTGGCCGCGCCGCGCGCCTTTTAGGTCAGAGTTTTGGCGACATCCGCACAGGACTCGGCTTCGATGTCCACCGCCTTATCCCCGGCGACACCATTCATCTTTGCGGCGTTAAAATCCCGCATCACCATACGCTTGAAGGTCATTCGGATGCCGACGTGGCGTTGCATGCGATTGTGGATGCTCTTCTCGGCACTATGAGTGCGGGCGATATCGGTATGCATTTCCCGCCGAGCGATCCCCAATGGAAAGGCATGGATAGCGGGCATTTCGTGCGCCATGCGGTGAAAATGATCAACGAACGCGGCGGCCTTATTTCGCACGTCGATGTGACCTTGCTGTGCGAGCAACCGAAACTTGGGCCGCATCGCGAAGCCATGCTTAACCGCATGGCGGAGCTTCTTGAAGTGGAGCGCAACCGCGTCAGCCTGAAAGCAACAACGACCGAACGTCTCGGTTTCACGGGCCGCGAAGAAGGCATCGCCGCGCAAGCTGTGGCAACCGTGAGGTTTGAAGAAGGGTAATGGCTTTTTCACCGGAAATCCACAATCTCGCACGGCAAATTATCGCCCTCTACACCGAACAAAAGCGGCGGATTGTAACGGCTGAATCCTGCACAGGCGGCATGGTTGGCGCCGCGCTTACCGATATTCCGGGATCTTCCGCTGTCTTCGAACGCGGGTTCATTACATATAGCAACGATGCGAAAATCGATTTGCTTGGCATATTACCAGAAATGCTGAACAGATTTGGCGCAGTCAGCGCCGAAGTGGCGGAAGCGATGGCGGAAGGCGCCCTCGCCTATTCGCTCGCGGATGTAGCGGTTTCCCTCACCGGGATAGCCGGACCGGATGGCGCAACACCCGGCAAACCGGTTGGGCTTGTTTATCTGGCGATCGCGACACGCGAAGGCGCCACGTTTCATTACGGGTGCGAGTTCCATGGCGACCGCGACGCCGTACGCACACAGGCCGTTCATCAGGCTTTAAGCCTGCTTCTGTCTCATGTTCAAGATCCGCACCTGTAGGCGCTCTATTAACCACGAAAAAGCGGTCATGATTTACGTCTTCCGGGACGCACCTGCAGGTGCGTTTTTGCGCGTCATTTTGCAACCTGCAGGGCCTTATTTTAGGCGTTTTCACAACCTGCAGGTACGAAAAATGCTGCTCTAGAACGGGGGCTGGCCCTGTTTCGTCCGGCCAGAGAACCCAATTCGTCCGAGTTGCGGGCTTATTCGGAACGCGTTTGCGGGGGTTGCGTAACTGTGTTTTTTGTAACGTGATCGGTCATATAATAACGCGTATTAACCTTAAGGATTATTTCACCCGCCCGCAAGGGGCGGGTGATTTTCTATTTCATCGAGAACTTTTCTAAATCGGAATTTCTCTTGGCTTCTTCCACCGGAGCCAGCCGACGACGATCAGGCGCGTCACCATAATGGCCGAGAAGATTGATGTAATGATGCCGATGCTCAGCGTCACGGCAAAGCCTTTGACTGGACCGGAACCAAAAATGAACATCAGGATTGCGGCGATCAGCGTTGTCAAGTTTGCGTCGATGATGGCCGGCAAAGCGCGGCTATAACCTGCATCGACCGATGAAAGTGGCGATCGGCCTAGACGTAATTCTTCGCGGATGCGTTCAAACACTAAAACGTTCGAATCCACAGCCATACCGATTGTTAAAACGATACCAGCAATGCCGGGCAATGTGAGCGTCGCTTGCAAAGTCGACAACGCGGCGAAAATCAAAATCATGTTGAAAAGTAACGCAATGTTCGCAAACAGACCAAAAATGCCCCCATATGTCAGCAACATGAAACTCATAACCAAAGCCAATCCTATCAAGCTGGCTGTTGTCCCGGCGTTGATCGAGTCCGTGCCGAGGCCAGGACCAACCGTTCTTTCCTCCAGAACCTTAATCGGCGCCGGCAAAGCACCCGCGCGAAGCAATAACGCGAGATCATTCGCGGATTGCGTGGTGAACCGGCCTGAGATGACCCCACTACCACCCAAGATTGGCTCTCGAATAACAGGCGCGCTAATGACCTTGTTATCAAGAACAATGGCGAAAAGCTTGCCCACGTTCTGGCGCGTCGCTTCGCCAAAACGCTTGCCGCCTTGCGAATTGAAACGAAAACTGACAACCGCTTCGCCGTCCTGGGACGAGAACGAAGGTTGAGCGTCTTCCAGCGTATCGCCGGATACCATAATCCGCTTTTGCACGACGAATGACACACCTTGCGTTTCCGCCGATGGCAACCGTTCCGTTCCAGGCGGCAAAACAGTTAATGTATTATCACTCGAAGCGGATTCATCCACCAGACGAAACGTCAGCTTGGCGGTCTGGCCAAGGAGCGCCTTAATGCGTTGGGGATCGTCAACACCCGGAAGTTGCACCAAAATCCGGTTGTCTCCCTCGCGCTGGATGGACGGTTCGCGCGTGCCGGTTTCGTCGATGCGGCGACGCACGACTTCAATGGACTGGTCCAAAGCGCTGCGTTTCTTTTCGGCGATTTTGACGTCCGGATAGCGAAGCGTAAATTCGCCATTCGTTATTTTGATGTCCAGATCACGATCCATATCACTAAGAATCCCCTTCGCCTTGCTATCGAGAGAGGCGTCCGTCAGCTTGAAATGCACGGCGCCTTCGCTAAGGCCAAGATCCGTGTACCCGATCTTTTCCTTGCGAAGTTCCGTCCGCGTCATGTCGACGATGCCTTGCATCTTTTCGTCCATAAAAACGTCCGTCGCCACCTCAAGCAACAGGTACGAGCCCCCGCGAAGATCGAGACCCAGGTTCACCGTCTTGTGGGGCAGTATGGGCAGGTTTGCCTGAATCCACTCATTCGTCTTTGGCCCCATAAGATTGGGCGAAGCATACAAAACGCCCAACGCGCAAATACCGGCGACCAAATAAATTTTCCAGCGTTCAAGATAAAGCATAATCTAAGTCTCTCACTTCTTTTTCTCTTCGGTTTTCGAGGCAGCCGTATCGTCAATCAGGTTGTTGGCGGTGTTGCGGAGCACCTTGACCTGAACGTCCTTGGCGATTTCGACCATCAAATAATCGTCGCCATCCAGTTTCGCAATAGTTCCGATAATCCCCCCAGCCGTCACGATGCGATCGCCCTTTTTCAACGCCTTCAGCATGGCCGTTTGGGCCTCCAGTTTCTTTTGTTGGGGCCTGATCAGGAAGAGGTACAAGACAAAAAGGATCAGGAAATACGGCAAAAACCTCATGAGATCGGAGCCGCCCACATCCGGCGGTACTGCCGCAGGTGCTGCGGTTTGCGCCCAAGCCGTGCCGATCATTAAAGACGATAAATCAATCATGCGAATTCCCTGGAAGGATTGAAAACGCTGGAACTATAGCGGGATAAACGGGGGGTGCAACCCCTTTAGGAAAACCGGGTTTATTCGTTCCGCACCAAGGTTTTGCGGTATTCTTCGGCCGTCGAGGGATAGCGCGACTGGGGCTGTACGTTAATTAACCGGTCTGCCGGCAGGTTTTGGGGGGTCGCATAGCAATCGGCATCGGCCAGCGTTTGGTAACACCACGTCGTGGTCTCGGGAACCTGATTCACAACCGACACATTCTTTTCACGCCACGGGTTCCATGACGCAGGTAGACAGCCCCCCAGCACTGTCGCCATAAATAACAACAGCACAACAACCGGTACCCGCGTTTTTCTAGCCAGAATCCTCATGAACGGGAGGCTAAAGGAAGGAAAGTTAATGAATGTTTAAACAGCAAATAGGACTTGCATAATTAATTCTTAACTTGATGAGAATAAAGATAGGATTGAAGTACTTTTAATTGGGGGTTCATTATGCGGCTGCTTGGATTTTCCCTAACTTTCCTGTTCTGCCTCGTAAGTATCCCTTTAATGGCACAAAACGCTGCTGAAACGAAAGTTGATAATGCAGGCAATATTGTTTTTTTTGTAAAAGGAAGAGAAGCCGTTCGTTTCGCGCCTCAAGACGGACTGTGCACCAGTCAATCATCCGGAGCCGTCCGCTACAATTCGACGACGCACGTTTTTGAAGGGTGCAATTGCGCAAATTGCGGAACAAGTACAGAAAGCTGGAGCTGGGGTCCTCTCGTCGAGCCCCCGCGCACATGGGTTGATGCGACATCGGAGAGAAGTTTTTACCAGACCTGCAATCAATGCGCGCCGGGAGGATTTGATATCGTTAATGAGTACAGATCCAGCATTTACTACAATGGCACTGGTTCAGAAATTATTGTCAGCTTATACACTGACTTTTTTGGCTACTATAGCCGCATACAGGCTTGGGTTGACGGAAAGATTGTCAACGAAAATGCCGACAGTTATCCTGGCGGCGCCGTTTCGAGCACTGTAAGTTTTTCTGTACCTGCCGGTGCTCGGTACGGTTTTTACGCTTTTTATGGGCCAGCCGATCAAATGGTCACGTCTCGTGGCGGAAGTTATGCAGGCGGTACGCCTGGATTCGGATTGGGTTTTAGGTGGATGGAATACAGGGCGAACAATAATATAACGAGGGTAACACCCTAGCTTTCCAATAGACTACTGTTCAGCGGACTCATCACGTTTGAGATCTTCCGGTTTTTCGTCCGTCAGTGCCCTGTATTTGCCACTGAACCAATGGCCAAGGTCGACTTGGGCGCAACGCGCGCTGCAGAAAGGCCGGAATCTTTCGTCAGCCGGCTTCTGGCATATTGGACAATTCTTGAGCATCGCCTGCCCCATGTCAGCTCCCTTCCGCGATTGCGCGCAGGCTCGGCCCGCGTCTTGATCGCGTCAGCTCAATCAAACCAAGCTTCGTAAGGCCAAAAACCTGAACACCTGCCGGATCATTCGCGACGGCTTTATCTAAAGCATTCAGGACCTTGGCCTTGTCCGTCCGGTTTTTCATTTTAAGCGCATCGATCACAATAATCCCCGCCATATTGCGCAAACGAATCCGACGCGCAATTTCACGAACAGCTTGCAGATTAACAGCCAAAGGATTTGCCGCTTCGCCCCCATTTACATCAATAGCGACAAGAGCTTCGGTTGGCTCAATAACGAGATTGCCACCCCCCGGCAAAGCAACGGCGGACTCCTGCAATTCATCGATGATCTCATCCAACGCGGGATGTACCGGCTCTTTTGATAATGGTTTGAGCAAGGGAAGTCCTGAAGGTTCATCCGTTTCCAGCCATTCCTTGCACTGCTGATGATCTTCCCGGTTGGCAAAAAGGATTGAATTAATCTTCGCGTTTTTTAAATCCGCTATCGCGCGTTGCCAGGGACGCGGCGGCGCCATTAGCGCGCCTATTTTCCCGACGGCTGTCTTATATTCAACAAAACAACCAGCCCAAGCTTTTCCTCGCCTTGCCGTGTTTATGATTTGAATCGTTTTGTAGTCGCCCGTGGCAACAGCGCCCGGATTGTCGATGAATACCTTTTCCGAAAGGCCACAATCGAACCATGCCGCTTTTTGACCTGAAAGAACGCGCACGGCCTTGCCGCCGACGATTGCGCCTGTCCGATCCGGATCGGTTATTTTGTCGACGTACAAATCCCTCAGTTCGCGCCCCTGCCAAACGGCCACGCGCCAAAACTTGCCCCGCCTGTCACACGTAATATTCAAGCCGCTCATAATGGATATCCGCATTGACGCAACATTTGCGCCACCTCGAACAACGGCAAGCCGACGATATTCGAATATGATCCCGCAATGAACCTTATATAGGCCGCCGCCCGTCCTTGGATAGCATATCCGCCAGCCTTGCCAATCCCCTCGCCGGATTGCGCATAAGCTTCAATTTCCGCTTCGGTCAGTCGTTTAAACGTCACAAGGCTGTCCGCGAGACGCTGCATAATCTTGCCCCCCGGCGAACGCAAAGCCACAGCCGTGTACACATGATGGCGACGCCCCGACAACAAACCTAAAAAGTCACGGACTTCCTGCGGCGTATCGGCTTTCGGCAAAATGCGGCGGCCGCACCCGACAACTGTGTCCGCCGCCATGACTATGGCCTTCGGGTCGCAAGAAGGCAAAACGGCCTGTAATTTTGCCAGCGCCAAGCGCCCCGCCATCTTGCGCGGCAACTCATGCGGGACCGGCGCTTCGTCAACTTCCGCCGCTATAACCTTATCCGGCACAACGCCAATATCCGCCAACAACGACGACCGCCGCGGCGACGAAGACGCAAGGATAAAAAAAGGTTTTGCCATAACTAAAAAAACTAAAGTTTTCTGTTCCTTAGCTTATACACGTAAGAAATGACTTCCGCTACAGCGCGATACTGTTCGGGTTTAATGGCTTCGTCAACCTCGACCGTATCGTAAAGAGCCCTCGCCAAGGGCGGATTGCTAACGAGTGGAATTTCATGCTCGTTCGCAACCTCGCGAATGCGCTCGGCAATCCGGTTCATGCCCTTGGCCAGCACAACAGGCGCCGCCATCCGTGAGCTGTCATACTCCAGCGCCACGGCGTAATGCGTCGGGTTCGTGACAACGACATCGGCCCTCGGCACCTGCGCCATCATCCTCTTGCGCGCCTTATCAATACGAATGGATCGCAGACGGCTTTTGATCATTGGATCGCCCTCCATCTGCTTGTGCTCGTCTTTCACTTCCTGCTTGGTCATCCGCAAATTCTTGAAATACTGAAAGCGCTGAAAAAAAAGGTCGCCAATCGCCACAAATGTCACAACCAGCATGATCATGACGATGAGGTAGACAACCTCCTTATGCAAGAAGACCATTGAGCCGATAAGATTATGCCCCACAAGACGTGGCCAAATTTCAACCAGGGGCTTAAAGACAAAAAAGACGACGCCCCCGACAACCACAAGCTTGACAAAACTTTTGAGCAACTCGACCAAAGATGCCATCGAAAATAGTTGTTTTAAGCCTTTAAAAGGATTCAGCTTCATGATGCTGAATTCAAGCCGGGTCGTATTGAAATAAAAACCGGTCTGGACCATCGTCCCAACTATGGCCGCAAACATAAGCAGGCCGAACGTAATGACCGTGGCCACCGCCACGCGGCTCATCACGGCGCCTAAGGCTGCCT
>CAYNLV010000026.1:857-14811 GCA_964398175.1 uncultured Rhodospirillaceae bacterium | reverse complement strand
TTCATGTCCGTCTGACGGCTGCGGGCGACAGAAAGCGCGTCAGCCGGCACGTCCATCGTAATTGTGCTTCCCGCGCCGATATAGGAACCGTCGCCTAACGTCACTGGCGCAACCAGCGTCGTGTTGGAGCCGATGAACGCTCCTGCGCCGATTGTCGTCTGGGTTTTACGGTAGCCGTCATAATTGCAGGTAATGGTTCCTGCGCCGATGTTTGTCTTCGCGCCGACAACAGCATCACCCACATAGGACAGGTGATTGATCTTTGCGCCTTCAGCAACTTGCGTGTTTTTGATTTCGACAAAATTGCCGATATGCGCGCCCTCGCCGATCACTGAGCCAGGACGCAAACGCGCAAAAGGCCCGATAATCGCGCCTTTCTCGACACGCACTTTTTCCAAATGGCAAAATGGCCGTATTTCAACACCATCAGCAATTTCAACGCCTGGACCGAAAAACACATTCGGTCCAATGACAACATCGCGGCCCAGCTTCGTGTCCGCCGACAGGTAAACCGTATCGGGGTCCGTCATCGTAACGCCGTTCAGCATCGCTTGGCGGCGCAACCGCTGTTGCATCAGCTTTTCCGCCTCCGCCAGCTCCACGCGTGTGTTGATCCCCAGCACTTCATTCGAAGACATTTCGACCATGGCACACTCCCATCCTTTTTCCCGCGCAAGCTTGATGCAATCCGTCAGATAAAACTCACGCTTCGCGTTGTCGTCTTTCAATTGATCCAAAAGCGGCCAAAGCTTTTCGGACTCGAAAAGCATAAGACCCCCGTTGCAAAGTCTGATGCCCTGCTGCTCCGGCGTCGCGTCTTTCGTCTCAACAATAGAGGTGAGATGCCCTTTCGCATCCACAATCAAACGGCCATAAGCAGCTGGATCATCTGGTGTGAATCCCGCGACGACAATCGCCGCTTTAGACGCCATGCGTTTTTGCTGAAGATTTTTAAGCGAAGTGGCCGTTACCAGCGGCGCATCGCCAAACAACACAATAATATCGCCCTTGAAGTTTTTGAGGAAATCGCGCGCCGCTTTGACGGCATCGCCCGTGCCGCGCGGCACTTCTTGCACAACGCACGAATGCGGCGCCACAACCCCTTCCACCGTTTTCATGTCAGGCGCTATAACCACGACAATCCGCTCCGGCGAAAGCCCGGCACATACCCGGAGCACATGCTGAATCATCAGCTGCCCCGCCACCGGATGCAGAACTTTCGGCACATCCGAGCGCATGCGAGTCCCCTGCCCCGCCGCGAGGATGAGACAGGCCAAAGGCGCGTTTTGAGCGGGCTTATCCTTGATCATCGCGCTTTTCTGCCATAACCGCTTGGGCGTGTCATCTGTTGTTCGTCTATCCCATGGAAAATAAAGAGTTTTCTGTCTTCAAACCGCCGGATTCGGCCGGATTTTTCCTTGACAGTTCCGGCCTTGTTAAGTCTATTCCCCTTCAACCTCAGGAAATTTCAAGCATTTCCCCAAAGTTCAAGTCAACGAAAGGCCCCCTATGATCGCGTCAAGCATTGGTAAAAACACCCTGTCCTTTATCCAAAAGCTCGGACAGTCCTATAACGTGCACGTTGCGCTCATTGCCCTCCTTTTCACGACGCTGTTCTTTCTTCCCTTCTTTTTCGATCCCGGCTCGGCTGGCTTTATTTATTCCGGCGATATTTATCATTCGTGGATGCCCCAGATCATGAAATCCAGCTCCCTGATCCGTCAGGGCGTTTTTTCGGCACTCGACTATTCCACGCAAAGCGGCGCTTCCGAGTTCTTCTTGCGCTCGAACATGATCATCTATCATCCATTGCTGATCATCGCCTCGTTCATCAAAAGCTTGTCGACAACCTCTTACGTTAGCGGCTTTCTGGTCGTGACGTTTTACCTCCATTTTCTGATCGGTTGCTTCTTCGCCATCAAAGTGATGCGCGAGATGTTCAACTTCAATTTCGTAACCTCAGTTTTTGCGGCCGTTTTTTATATCTTCTCACTATATATGGAACGCGATATCGGCTTTCCACCCTTCGTCTTTATCGCGACGCTTTTCCCGGCCATCATTTACGGCGGCTATATCAGCTACAAATACCAGAACTTTTTCGTCAGCTTTTTGTGTTCGTTGCCGATTTTTGTCAGTTTTCCCGGGGGCTATATCGCGATTTCCGTCGCCTGCGTCGCCTTCGCCGCCGTTTTTCTTCTGATTTGGGCCCTTGCCATCCGTCGCGTCGAAAAGCCCATCGTCTCGCTTTTCTATATTTATCTGCCGTTTGCCATCGCAACCCTTTTCGCCGCGCCTTATTATCTGGCCGTCTTCGCCAACTATAAATACACACCCCCAGCCGGCGGCTTTGCCAACGTTTTCGCCGCCGCGCACCAGCTCGCCGAAAATCCCCGTACCGTCATTCGCGGCATATCCGAAGGCATGGTGATGAAGGGACCACTTTATGAGCAATGCATTCATATCGGCGTTTTGCCGCTGACCATTCTTGTTTTGTCCTTTGCAAACGCATGGATGTTCAAGGAAGAGGACAACGTAACCCGCCGCTCTGTGCTCGCCAATGCATTAATCTATATCTTCTTCATTCTTATCATGTTTGGGACTTTTTCGGTCTTTTCTGACATGTTCTTCTATCTCGTTCCCGGCATTGGAAATATGCACATTTACCAGCGCTTCCTTCTTTTCGCGCATTTCTTCCTCGGTATTGTCTGCGCGTATTTCCTCCAGATGTTCGCGCGGCATGAAAACGACAAGCCTCCGTCCGGTCGAGGCAAAACTGTTGCGTTTTTGTTTATCGCCCTTATTGCATCAACACTCTTCCTCAACCTTCAGCCAGACGGACGATTTAATGATGGTAAAAACGTGGTCATTACAGATTATCTCGTTTTCGAGCTCATCGTCGCTTCATTCGCCCTTGCCTTGTGGCATCTTACGAATTCCGTAAAGGTCTTCACTATCCTGGCCACAATCGCCATTTTCATTCCAGCCGCTGATCGCGCCTATGATTTTGAATCCACCACGGGTTACGACAAAGGAATTCAAGGCACAAAGCACATGGAAATGAATCTGGACTATTTTGACTCTCTTGGCCGTTTCTTCAGCCAGGATATGGGCAAGGACGTTGTTCGGTTATACAACGCCGAACCCGGTGTCACCGAAGCCTTTACATCCCTCAACCTGCCCTTCTACCTGTTACCGAGAGCAAACGTCAGCGACTATCAGGGTTATGATTTCAATCTAGCCCAACCGATTGAGTACCGAAACCAATTCCCGGTTTTCGTGAACAAGCAAAACCTGCTGGAGTTCAAAATCAACCGGGAGTGGCTCGAATACACCAATCTCGATTTTGTCCTTTATAAGAACAACCAGCTCAAGGATACGCCTCTTCTGGCTAATATTATCGATTTATCTAATCCGAGATGGGTTTTGCCGGTTACGCCTGACATCACCATCGCACCAACGGTTTGGCGCATGAAACGCCTTGCCGCAGGGCTCGTGAATCCAGCTATTGATAATGGCTACTTCCGTATTGAGAGCGCCGATCCCCAAGCCAAGATGACATCTTTCAAGACGAACAAAGCAAACTATTTTAACATTGAGATGACTTCAAACAAGCCCGCGACTCTTCATTACTTGTTTTGGAAAAACAAGCATCTTCGCTTTTATGTCGACGGGAAACGCGTTGAGCCCAACATCAAGGAAGACAAATACGTAAGCGTCGATGTTCCCGAAGGAACCCACAAGGTAAAGGTCTGTTATCGGAATACGATGACGAATATTTTTCTTGGCGGATATCTTCTCTACACGCTCTTGATGGCAGCGGCTTTTCCCCTCTTTGTACTCCGTCGAGGCCGTACGCTTAAGCTGTTCAAATGGGAATTCGCGGTGCCGTGAACAAAGCACCACAAGCGCCATAAATCCAAGGTTTATCGAGGGTTTACTTGGGGCACCCCTATTGATAGGGTAAAGTTCCGAACCAAAACTGGGGCCAGTAAGGCTATGGAATTGAAAAAGAAAAAAGTTCTGGTGACCGGCTCTGACGGTTTTATCGGAAGCCACCTGGTCGAAGCTCTGTGGAAGCTTGGCGCCGATATCCGGGCCTTCGTCTATTATAACTCATTCAACAGCTGGGGCTGGCTTGAGGCTGCACCGCCCGAATGTTTAAAAAACCTCGATGTCTTCCCGGGCGATATCCGCGATCCCAACGGCGTCTATGAGGCCATGAAGGGCTGCGATGTTGTCTTTCACCTCGCCGCACTGATTGCGATTCCCTTCTCCTATCACTCGCCGGATTCCTACGTCGACACGAACATTAAAGGCACGCTGAATATACTTCAGGCCGCGCGCAAACTCGGCACGCAACATGTGCTTGTGACCTCGACTTCCGAGGTTTACGGCACGGCGCAATATGCGCCGATTGACGAGAAACATCCGTTTCAAGGCCAGTCGCCCTACAGCGCGACGAAAATCGGCGCCGACCGGATTGCGGAATCCTTTTTCCGCTCCTTCGATACGCCCGTGACGATTGTGCGGCCTTTCAACACTTACGGACCGCGCCAGTCCGCCCGCGCCGCCATTCCGACTATCATCACGCAAGTGCTGAACGGCCAGACGGAAATACGCCTTGGCAGTCTGACGCCCACGCGCGATTTCAATTATGTGCAAGACACCGTCGACGGCTTCACCGCCATTGGCCAGACGGATGCCGCCATCGGCAAGGAAATCAATATTGCTTCTGGCGAAGAACATTCCATCGGCGAATTGGCCGAAATTCTTATTAATGAGCTGAACCCGAAAGCGCGCATCGTGACCGACGAGCAAAGAGTAAGGCCGGATGCATCGGAAGTATTCCGGCTCATCGGCGATAACTCGCTGATCAAATCGCTCACTAAATGGAAGCCGTGTTACACCTTCAAGGAAGGCCTTGCGGAAACGGTTCGCTGGTTCAAGGATCCCGGCAATCTCGCCCGCTATAAGGCGGGAGTCTATAACCTATGAGGGGGATGTGACATGAGAGCGATCATACTCGCCGGCGGCAAAGGAACCCGCCTTCGCCCCTATACGACGCTCATTCCAAAACCGCTGGTGCCCTTGGGCGGCAAGTATTCGATCCTAGAAGTCATCATTATGCAACTTACCGCGGCGGGATTTACGCACATCACGCTTGCCGTGAACCATTTATCCAATCTTATCATGGCCTATTTCGGCGATGGCTCGCAGCTTGGCGTGAAGCTGGATTACTCCTTGGAAGAAAAACCGCTTAGCACAATTGGCCCCCTCACCCTCATCAACGATTTGCCGGATAACTTTCTGGTCATGAACGGCGACATTCTTTGTAATCTCGATTACCGCCGTTTTTATAACCAGCATGTCAACGCAAAGCATGACGTTTCCGTTTCGGCCTATCGACGGCAGCAACGTATCGACTTTGGCGTTTTGCACTGCGACGCGGATGGCCGCCTTTGCCAATTTGAGGAAAAACCGGTTTACGACTTTGACGTTAGCATGGGGATTTATTGCTTTAATCGTAAGGTTATCGACTCCCTGCCACGGGGCGAGCCTTACGGTTTTGACAACTTGATGATCGACCGGCTGGCGACCAAACAAGACATCAACATCGACTTCTTTACGGGTTATTGGCTGGATATCGGTCGTCCTGAAGACTATCAGTACGCCGACGAGCACTTTGACGAGCTCCTTAACAGGCTTGGCATCGAAGAATCCCAAGCCAATTCCTTCAAAGTGGCCGTTTAGACGGAATACCGCCTTATGAAGACAGTTCTTGTGACAGGTGCAAACGGCGCTCTTGGACGCGTCATGACGGCACAGATGGCCAACGAAGGTTATCGCGTCTTTGCGGCTGACCGCGTTGTGCACGGAAAGGACGATATCGAACTCGACGTTTGCGATCAAAAAAAAGTCGCCGGCGTCATTGCCGATACAAAACCCGATCTGCTTGTACATCTTGCTGCCGCATTCACAGACGATTTTGAGGCCGCGTATGCCCTGAACGTCGAGGCAACCCGAAACATCCTGAACCAAGTGAAAGCAGAGACAAGGCCTATCCGGGTCGTGCTAATCGGGTCGGCCGCCGAATACGGCTTTATCAGATCCGAAGATAATCCGATACGTGAAGATCATCTCCTAACACCTTTATCTATATATGGTTTAACAAAGGCTTGGCAGTCGCAATTAGCCGGCTTTTTTGCCAGTCAGGGTGTTGATGTGATCGTGGCGCGCATTTTTAATCTTGAGGGGCCCGACCTTTCCGAACGGCTGTTTGTGGGGCGTGTGCAGAAGCAAATTCGAGAGATTCAGGCGGGCCAGCGGCAAAACATCGAAGTCGGCCCGCTTTCGGCTATTCGCGACTATATTTCACTGAAAGATGCCACGCGCCAGCTTATCGCCATCGCCAAGCACGGCCAATCCGGCCAGATTTATCACGTGGCCAGCGGTAACCCCGTTGTGATGCGTGATTTATTGGCACGCACGCTTGCCCGGTATGGCCTTAATATGTCGATCGTCCGCGAAGCAGCCGTCTTATCGAACCGGACGGGCTATGATGTGCCTGAAATTTATGCTGATATCTCGCGCACAAAGCAACTTCTGAGTCTCTAGACATCATGGCCAAACTGAAGCTCACCATTGTCACGCCGGTTTACAACGAGGAAAAGGTCATCCTACCCTTTTACCAGCGCACCCGCGCGGTTTTGGATAAGCTTCAAGATGTTGAGGCGAATATTCTTTTCGTCGTGGATCGCGGGTCGGACAATACTTTGGACATCCTACGCGATGTTGTGGCCAAAGACCCCTTGGCTAAAGTTATCTCCCTGTCCTCCCGCTTCGGCCATCAGATGTCTTTGCTCGCAGGCATTGAACATGCGCAAGACGCCGACGCTATTATCATGATGGACAGCGACCTCCAGCATCCGCCCGAACTTATTCCCGAATTGATTGAGAAATTCCGCGATGGCTGCGATGTGGTTTTCACCGTCCGAAAGGATACCGAAAACGTCGGCACCTTGCGCAAGTCGCTCGGCAATCTCTTCTACTACACGCTCAGCAAGCTATCGAAGACGCCCATCAACCCGAATGCCGCCGATTTCCGGCTTATCTCCGCGCGCGTGGCAAAAATCCTTGCGACGCGTTTCGAGGAAAGGAACATGTTCCTGCGCGGCCTGTTTGTGTGGATCGGATTCAAGCAAATCGGCATCGAATACGTGGCCGAAAAGCGTTTCGCGGGTGAGTCAAAATATTCACTTTACCGCATGATCAAGCTGGCCCTGGCGGGCGTTTTGTCGTTCACGACAAAACCTTTGCATCTCGGCCTTATCGTCGGCCTGTTGTTCGCCATTATCGCCGTTGCATTTATAGCTGTCGTATTTGTCAATTATTTCCTCTCGCAAGCGACCCCCAGCGGCTGGACAACGCTTACAATCTTTCTGCTCATGTTCAGCGGCGTTCAGCTTATCGTGCTCGGCATCATGGGCGCGTACATCGGCGGTATTTATGAAGAAGTGAAACGGCGCCCGCGTTATCTGGTCGAAGAAGAGATTTCGCATCATGAATAAGGCGTCGTTTGACATTAATGTGGTCGACGCCGCAAAGGTTGACTACGGCGAAATCGTCAAGTTGCAGCGCAAATCGTTTGAAGGCGTGACTGGCTCGGAAGAGCTAAATATCACGCAAGTCGCCGATTATTATCAATGGAAATACGAACAGCCCATCGGCTATGCGAAAGTCGCTCAGGTCCGCGATAAAGACCGCAATCTTGTCGCCATGAACAGCGCATTTCCGCTAACGCTCATCCAGGGGAACAAAACGCTTCGCGGCTGGCAGGCCTGCGATTCAGCCACACACCCCTCCGCGCGCGGTAAGGGCCTTTTTTATAAATGCATTCAAGCAATAAGTGCCTCGCTCGAAAATAACGAGCTTTGCTTCGGATATCCGAATATCAATGCCGAGCCCGCCTATCACAAGCTTGGCTGGAAGACGATCACGAAACTGCGCCTTTTTGCCGGCATTATTCCGGGTTTCTCGCGCCGTCCATGTGCGCATGAGATCAATCGCTTTGGCCAAGCGCAGGACATGTTGGCGGGAAAAATCGCCAAGCCAGATCAAATTATGATCCTGCGCAACGCTGCTTACATGAATAACCGCTATTTTTCGCCGCGCCGGCCGCTTTATACATGCTTTGCATACGAAGATGACCATGGCTATCAAGGTTATATCGTCGTGCGGTACGTTAGCATGCACGGCCTGCGTTTTGCCATGATCATGGAATGCTTCGCGCTGAATGAGAATGTTGAACGAAAGCTATATTTGCATGTGGGAAGCTGGTGCCTCGCGCATAGATGTCTTTTCACGCTAACCTTGACGGCGACGAAAAAAGCGCTCGGGTTGTTCGGACGCGGGCTCTGCCCTGTTCCGCATAAGCTTGTGCCTCGGCCACTTATCCTGATGGGTGAAGCGAAAGGTCCGGACGCGCAGGCTTTTCTAAACCAGAAATGGGGCTGTTTTGTTGGAGACTGGGATGGATTCTGAAGCTGCAAACGCTTCGTCTTGCGTATGCTTTTACTGTGGCAGCCACGCGCTTAAGCTGACGCATACGGGCGTTTATCACAAATACAAGCCCGGTTATGGCCCGTTTGATTTTTACGAATGCACGAATTGCGGTTCCGGCATTACCTACCCCATGCCTTCGAATGAAGCTCTCGCCGCGCTTTACCAAGGTTACAGCGACGGATTACCGGAAGCTACGCGCGAGGATCTTGGCCCCGAAGGCGGCGAGCTCTGGCACGGCGATGCCGTTAAACGCATTGGCGCGCTTAAGAGGTTCACGCCCGCTAGCCCCTTCACATGGATTGAAATGGGTGCCGGCGCCGGTGAAATGGCGCGCTTGATGTCCGAATCCTTTCCAAACGCGAAAGGCCTCGCTGCCGATCTGCATGAGCACCCCGCCAAACTGCCCGCAAACGTTGAATGGAAACAGATTGACCTTAACCTTCCGACCTTCCATGAGCTTGTCGATCGCAAAGCCGATGTCGTCTACGCCACAGGTGTTTGGGAGCATGTCCAACGGCCCGATCTTTTCGCGCAAAACATGATCAAACTTTTGAATCCTTCCGGCCTCTTTTATCTTCTTTGCCCGAACTACGATAGCCTGGCCCGCAAGATTTTAGATACGAAATGGCCCTACTTCACGCCCGGCGAGCATTTGACAATGCCCACGCCCAAGGGCGCTTTGGCTTGTTTCAAACGCATCACTAACGAAGCCGGACTATTCGCTGTCCAGATGAACAGCCGCCCGCGAATGCTTTCTTATTCCATCTATTATACAGCTAAACGCTTTGGCCTTCCTTTTGCCAACCTCATTCCCCGTTCGCTTGCCGCGCCTCTGCCTTCCGGCGCGCTTGAAAACTGGGCCATTATTGCGCCATGACAATTTTCATTCACTCCGACGATATGGGCGCAACCAAACACGTAACGCAACGTCTGCTTGAAAGCTGGCGTGCTGACGTTATCACCGGATTCAGCGTTCTCGCTAACGGCGAAGCCTGCAACGATATGACCAGGGCGTTGGTGAACGAACCTTCCCGTCCTGCCCGAATTGCCTGTCATTTGAATTTGTCCGAAGGCCTAAGCACCATCCCCGCGCATCGGGTACCTCTGCTGATCGATCGGCAGGGCATGCTGAACCACACGTTCGGCTCTCTAATTAAAATGTGGATCTTCAATAGGCAGGAACTCAAACGGCAAATTGAGATCGAGTGGCGCGCGCAAATCGAACTCGTCAAACAACAGATAGGCCCCCGCCCAATCGCCGCCCTCGACAGCCATATGCATGTGCACATGTTGCCGTTTCTCTTCCCGATTACGGCAAAACTGGCGGAGGAGTATAACATCCCCCAGATTCGCATTTCGCATGAACCCCTCTTTGCGGCCTCCTGCAAAGATCTGGGGAAAAAGTTTTATGCTATCAATCTCGTCAAGAACATTGTCTTAAGATTTTGCGCACTGCGTGCCGTTCCAGTCGCAAAGCTGCACAAACTTCAAGGACCCTCGCGTGTTGTCGGCATTCTTTACAGCGGCCATATGACCGCCGCCGCCGCCCTGAAAGGCCTGAAAGCCGCCACACGCACGGGTAATGGCGACACGGAAATTATCTTCCACATTGGGCGCTCTTTAGATGAAGAAAAAGATCGCTGGAAAAGCCGTCCTTTCATTGAGGAATTCTATCGCTCGTCGTTGCGCGACATCGAACACGATGAAGCAGCCATCTTCGTCAATGAATTGCATGCAGGTTCCCTATGAGCTTAAAAAAACAGTTTTCGCGGTTTCTTGTCGTCGGTGTGTTAAACACGCTCTTGGGCTATGCCGTTATTTTTGCCTGCATGTACCTCATTGATCTTAGCCCCGAGTTAAGCAATGTCGCTGGTTATGCGGTTGGTCTTATACTTTCCTATGTTCTCAATAAATTTTACACATTCGAGAGCACGAACAAGAGCCCTAAGGAAATTGTCCGTTTTCTTGCCGTTTTTGCCATTGCTTACGGCGCGAACTTCATTGCCTTGAATATCTTTATATATCAAATGGGCTTTTACAAAGGCTTGAGTCAGATTCTGGCGGGCGTTATTTACATTGCGGCCTCTTTCCTATTAAACAAGTTCTACGTCTTCGGAACGGAAAAAACCTGATGCCTCGTTTGCAAGGCCTCATCTTCGATCTTGACGGCACGCTGCTGGACAGCGCGCCGGTGATCCGACAGGCCATGAACAGGTTGTTGGCGGAAGAAAGCCGCCGTCCCTTAACCTTGGACGAAGTCAAAAGCATTGTCGGCGATGGATTAACGGAAGCCCTGCAACGCGCGTTTAAAATGACCGGTGGCGCTCTGCCACACGATTTTTTCCCCTATGTTCAAAAATATATTGTGAATTACCGTAACACAAAGGCTGATCCAGACCAAATATACCCGCATGTTTTGTCAACGCTTCAAAACTATACCAAAGCAGGCGTCAAACTTGGCGTTTGCACGAATAAAGGCGAGGCCTCGACCTACCAAGTGCTGAAAGAACTCGATATTCAAAAGTATTTCGAGTTTATCGCCGGCGGTGACACGTTTACGGTTCACAAGCCAAATCCCGATCATCTTCTCGGCGTTATTACCGGCATGGATGTGCCGCGCGAAGGGTGCGTTTTTATCGGCGACGGGCGCAACGACATTCTCGCCGCGCGTGGCGCGAAGGTCCCTTGCATCGTCGTAACACACGGCTATGGGGACGAAGATGACACGACAGGCGCCGCCGCGCTCATGAGCGGATTCGATGAACTGCCGGAAGCTTTAGAAAAGTTGGGTTATAGGCTTGGATAAGGGATTACCCGTTTATGGGCATTCTGAAGCGCCTGAAAGCAGCCCTTTGTATGAATGAAGATGGCTCAACGTTTGCCGCCTTCTTATGATCTTTCCGGAGCCCGACCGCAACCTTTATCGCTGGCGTGGCCAACATAAGCGCTGCTGTTATAAAACCTACCGCCAGACTTTCTGCGCTATAGCCTGCGCCAACGGCCGTAACAAATCCTGCGCCAACGGCTAATCTAGCTTTCGTAGATAATTTCATCGTATGTCCTCATGAAAATATTATATCGAAGAATATAGCATAAAAGCCTGTATTCTTAGGGAACCAATTATAGTTAATTTACTTTCAAGCGTAAAAACATAATCCTATTTCGCATACCGCCAACCTTTTAAATGCACGACGATGCGTCCCCAGACGCTGGGGCTTTCGGCGCGCACAGCAAGCTCCGGCAACTCGGGCGCTAATTGAGCCAACCAAACTTCAAACGGTTCGCGGCCCGGCGTGCCGTCTTTATGCAACCAGAAACGGCTTCGCTCACGGTCTTTCCATTCGCCAGAGACCAATTGAAAATGCACGTCGCATCGGCGTGCCATGCCTTTATACATGCCGTATTCGTCGGGATCTGTCATACCATAACCTTTGTCTTCACCAACAAGATCGAAGCGGCGGCGACCATCAAACAAAGGCTCGGAGCCCCAACAGTGTTTGTTCACTGCCAAATCGCCCAGCAATTGCAAAATGCCGGATAGAGGATCAAGCGCCCCGCGTTTGGCTTCTTCCGTGACAATATTCCGGTTTTTGCTTGGCGTCTCGGTCGGAAGAAATGAAACGGCGATGTTTTGAGCTTTGTCGTAATTCATATTGATGATTTTTGTTTCGTCTTTCCATGTGCTGACGTTTTTATGGATTTCAGGTTTAAAACGCGATCCTTCAACGCGCCCGCCGGATTCCAGATCGGCATACCACGGCAGCATCCGCCCCCAGAAACCGCGTGTCTGCACATGCGCGTTGATGCGAAACCGGTTTTGCTCCTCGCGAAAGAGAAATTGGGCTTCGATCAAATGTATGCCGCCAACATAGACATCATAATCGGCAATAAGCGGTTTAAGCGCAGGCAGCAAAGACGGCATAGCCTGTTCAGCCGTTTGTTTCCGCGCGCGCGGCTTGGCTTTACTTTTGGCGTCGGCATCGGCGGCAAACGAAACGCCCAAAGCCATCACAAGGAAAACAAGGATCGTCTTGCGCATAATTCGATGCTTCAAAAGAAGAATGGCAGAAATAGGGCTAAATTCGCCATTAGTTATGACGTCATGTCGGCGCCTCTCCTTCGCTAAAGCTTCAGAGGGTCATGTGCCAAGCCCCCCAAAGCTGCATTAAAGTGAAGGGGGAAGGCGGGCATCCATCTTCAATATGTTAAAAATGGAACCCCAACTTTCCGCCTACGTCCTTGGGACTTCAACGCGATTATGTGAATGGATGCGCCGTAGCTTTAGCGGAGGCGGTCGCGGGAGTGACGTTAATTTTTTTTCGGTTCAATTACCTTTAGAATTTTAGTTTTTTAACTTCCCTCAAAATGCCCTCGGCCTCCCCCCCGTAAGAACCATCCGCGTTATGCAAGACAAAGGGCAAACAGGTTATTTCGGTAAACTCGCCGCCTTTTTCGGCCCTAATAATCACACGCTTTGGCGAAATGCCGTGTTTCGGCGCAATGGGCTTAACCATCACAACGCCAAAAAACGTTTTTAATATAAAAAGGATTTCATCCAACCTGTCGGCGCGATGAATAAGCGTAAGCGCGCCGCCGTCTTTCAGCGCCTTCACGGCGCTCGCAACCCACAACGTCAGATCGCCCTCTTCTTCCGTATTGGCCATGCGCTTACTTACATGTAATGAGGCATCATGCCGCCCAACGTCATGATAGGGCGGATTCATCATCACATGATCAAAGGTTCCGATCATCTCGGCAGGCAATCGTGTCGTATCACCCTGCTTAACTTGTAAATCGGCTTTCAAACTATTTCTCTCGATATTCTTCGCGCACAAGGCCGCCAGCTCAGGCTGAATCTCAATGCCCGAGACAGACACGCCCGGCACACGGAAAGCAAGCGCTAACATAGCCCCGCCGACGCCGCAGCCGAAATCAACAACCTTATCTCCCGCCTTTGCCGGAACCGCCGCCGCCAACAGCATTGTATCCACGGCGATACGATAACCATCAGCCGGTTGTTCGACCCAGATGCTTTTATTAAGAAGTCCGTCGATTGTAGTTTTTACTTTCATAAATCAATTGCCTCTGGTTTTCCTCGCGCCGGACATTATACTTTGCATTGCCCAATCCAACGAGTAATTTTATGGTCACTATTCTCCCGCTCAAAGCCACGCAATACGAAAATCCCGGCGCAACGGACGAAGCCGCGCTGGATACGCTGGAAAGCCTTGTGGCCGACGACCTCGCAGCCGTTAACCGGCTAATCCTCCAACGCTTAGACAGCCCCGTTGCGTTGATCCCGCAACTTGCGCGGCATATTATCGCGGCAGGTGGAAAACGTTTACGTCCCCTCCTCACGCTGGCCTGCGCGGCATTCTGCGAGATGATCCAC
>CAYNLV010000026.1:0-847 GCA_964398175.1 uncultured Rhodospirillaceae bacterium | reverse complement strand
GCGAGCGTCGAGTTCATTCACACCGCCACGCTTTTGCATGACGATGTCGTGGACGCGAGCTATCTGCGGCGTGGCGGTCCTTCGGCCAATGCAGCGTTCGGCAATCAGGCCAGCGTTCTTGTCGGCGATTTCCTGTTCAGCCGCGCGTTTCAGCTTATGGTGGAAGATGGTTCGCTGGATGTCTTGCGCATTCTCTCCAACGCTTCGGCGGTTATTTCGCAAGGCGAAGTGATGCAGCTCACCACGAACAACGACAGCACAACGAGCGAACAGGCTTACCTTGAAGTCATCCGCGCCAAGACGGCGGAACTTTTCGCCGCGGCGTGCCGGATCGGCGCCGTTGTCGCCGGACGGCCCTTGGCGGAAGAGGAAGCTCTGCGCACATATGGCCTGAATCTCGGTATCGCTTTTCAGATTGTGGACGACGTTCTGGATTACGCAGCTGAGCAAAAGAGCCTTGGCAAAACGGTAGGTGATGATTTCCGCGAAGGCAAAATGACGCTACCCGTCATCCTCGCCATACATCGCGGCAGTGAAGCGGAACGCACGTTCTGGCGGCGCGCGCTGAACGGGCATCAGGATCAGCGTGACGGCGACCTTGCCCACGCGCAAGAACTCATGCGCCGCCACAACGCCTATGCCGACGCCACAGCCCGCGCGCGGCACTATGGCGCGATTGCGCGCGACGCGCTGGGCCCCTTCCCCGCGCATCCCGTCAAGGACGCCTTGCTGGATATGGTTGATTTTACGGTCGAAAGAGGGTTTTAAGACACCCTACGCGCACGTTGCACGGAGGCGTTAATCCCGCTATAAAGCGAGGCTTCCAGCGCGGTCGGAGAGTAGCTCA
>CAYNLV010000025.1:12618-15443 GCA_964398175.1 uncultured Rhodospirillaceae bacterium | reverse complement strand
ATTATAAAGGGTGGAGCGCAACGTAAGCGGCGCAACGGAAAGTTTAAAAAACGCCCCCGGTTTGGCATACCCCGTCGTATAGTTGAACAAGGCCATCGCGTCCTGGCACAATTCATAATCACTCGGGAAGAAGGAGAGATCAGCATAAACCCGCGCGGTGTCGGGGTGATAGTTGCCCGTGCCGAAATGCGCGTAACTGCGCAAAACGTTTTCTTCCTGCCGGATGATAAGCGTCATTTTCGTATGCGTTTTCAGTTCGCGAAAACCGAAGACAACCTGTGCGCCGGCATGTTCAAGATCGCGCGCCCAACGGAGGTTCGCTTCCTCGTCAAAGCGCGCTTTAAGCTCGACCATCGCCGTCACGGATTTCCCGGCTTCGGCAGCTTCGATTAACGCGCGGACAATGGGTGAATCCTTACTGGTGCGATACAGCGTTTGCTTGATGGCCACGACGTTGGGATCGTTGGCGGCTTGCCGCAGCAAATTAAGCACGACATCGAATGTTTCATAGGGATGATGGACGATGATGTCCTTCTTGCCGATGGCCGCGAAACAATCGTCGTTATACTCACGGATGCGTTCCGGAAAGCGGGGCTCGTACTCCGGGTAAACCCATTCCGCGTTGTCGCGCACGGCCATTTGGCGGAGATCGGCGTAGCGCAATAAATCGCCAAGAACTACAATATGTTCCGGGGATACATTCATGTGGTTCATCAGCGCTTGGCGAAGAACCTGTGGCATGGCTTCCGTGATGAGAAGGCGCAAAACCGCGCCGCGCGTGCGCGACTGGATGGCGCTTTCAAATGAACGCACAAAATCCGTGCGATTGGCGACTTCATCAAGGTGGATTTCGCTGTCACGTATTACTTTGAAAGACGCGGCGTCCAAAATGGTTGAATCCGGGAACAAACGATGAAGATTGCGCTGGATGACGGTTTCAAGGGCCACAAAACGCACCGAGCCGTCTTTGGACGCGGGGAGCCGGATGAAACGTTTCAACTGCGTTGGCAAAGGCACGATGTTGATCAACGGTGTGGCCTGCTGTGGCGACTGGAGGCGCACGGCCAGCGCAAGGTAACAATTCGGTATGGACGGAAAAGCGTGCAGCGGATCGGCTGCCAAAGGAGTCAGCGCGAGCAGGACGTTGTCGGTGAAATAGCCATCCAGCCAATGATGCTCGTCGGCGTTCAGGTCTTCGGGATTGACGAGGATGATGCCTTCGTCTGCCATTTTGTGCCGCAGGCTGTGCCAAGCGGTTTGCATATCGCTGATTAGTTTTGAAAGCGCGTCGTTGATGACTTTCAACTGCATTTCAGGCGTGCGCCCGTCGATGGAGCGTGCATTATCGTGCCGCGCCTGCAGGTCTTCGATGCTGGCGACGCGTACAGCAATGAACTCGTCCATGTTGCTGGCGCAAATGGCGAGAAAACACAGGCGTTCGAGCAATGGATGGCGCATATTGGACGCTTCTTCCAATACGCGTCGGTTGAACGCGATCCAGGACAGCTCGCGGTTGAAAAATCGTTTGGGATCGTCGTGGGCGATCGGTCCGTGAGACATGGGGGGCACTGGAAGGGCTCAGGAGGCGTGACGAAGTATTCAAGCACGGGGTGGTTAACAAGTTTTTACGCGCCCTGAACCTGCCCCGAACCCGCTCTGAACCTGCTCTAAACCTGCCCTGAAGTCGTTTTGACCGTGTTTTGATTCCGCTTTTCGTCTGTTCGCTGGGGGCTGAATGCCATGTCTATGCTACTGAAATGCCCCAGTTTTGCCATGCTGAACCCTTATATTTAACGCTTAGAAGGGTCCTTTTTGCGCTATAATGAGGCTGCATCCGGCCCTTCAGGGAGTGAAGAAAATGCAGAAACTTCTGCTCACAACAGCCATCATCGCCGCGCTTGGAACCGCCGCTGCGCCCGCTTATGCAGGCGATAACGAGCTTTTGGGAACGCTGGGCGGCGCGGCGCTGGGCGGTTTTGTGGGCCATCAATTCGGACACGGCGCAGGCCGTTCCGTCGGCACGGGGGTGGGCGTTCTGGTGGGAGGCCTGATCGGCAACAATGTTGGACGCTCGATGGATTATGCCAATCGCCGTTATTATTCAGGTGGTTACTCGGGCGGTTACTACAGCTACTCATCCCATCCGCGCTATGCGTATTCCTATTACGAGCCCATGTATGTTGCGCCGCCGGCACCTCCGCCGCCGCGCGTCGTTTACTACGAGCCGCAAGTGGTTGAATACCGTTACACTTCGCCCGCGATTGTGAGCGAAGGTTATGTCGGTTCGTCCTCTTCGCGCTACTGCCGCGAATACACGCAGCAGGTGCGCATCAACGGTCAACTTCAGGAAACCTACGGTACCGCCTGCCTGCGGCCGGACGGCAGCTGGCATATCGAACGTTAAGCTTAAATTTTTCTAGACCCCCGGGGAGCCGGATGTACGCTTCCCGGGGTTTTTTTCGTTTGCGTACCCAATGGGCGCGATCCGCGTACCTGGAATTACCGGGCTGTGGACCCGTTCAGACCCCAAAAAGCCGCTTTGGGTACCCGTTTGAACGCACTATAAATCGGTCGCATGAGCGTTTCTTTAACCAACACCGACTGGCGGTTGAGCGACTTCGACTATGAGCTGCCCCCTGAGCGCATCGCCGCCGAACCGGCGAAGCCGCGCGACCGCGCGCGCCTGTTGCATGTGCGCCTGGACGGCTTCGGCGACCATCATGTGTACGAACTTGCGGATCTGCTGCGCCCGAATGATCTGCTGGTGATAAACGACACGAAAGTCATTCCCGCGCGTTTGTATGGGGCGCGGGGCGGCGTGAAGG
>CAYNLV010000025.1:0-12608 GCA_964398175.1 uncultured Rhodospirillaceae bacterium | reverse complement strand
CTTCATAAAAAAGATGACACAACGGGAACATGTTGGCTGGTATTAGCAAAACCCGGAAAGCGGTTGCGCCTGGGCGATGTGATCAACTTCGCGCCGGATTTTAGCGCGACTGTTCTGGAAAAACGCGAAGAGGGCGAAATTCTTTTGCGCTTTTTGTGCGACGACGCCACGCTTTTGAAATTACTTGAACGCTACGGCCATGTGCCGTTGCCGCCTTATATCAAAAGGCCGCAAGGCGACACGGCGGAAGATCATGAAAATTACCAGACAGTTTACGCCAAACGCGAAGGCGCAGTCGCCGCGCCGACGGCAGGCTTACATTTTACGCCGGAACTTTTTGCCAAGCTGGACGCCAAAGGCATTGAGCGCGTGACAGTGACGCTGCATGTGGGGGCTGGGACGTTTTTGCCGGTGAAAGTCGATCGCATCCGCGATCACGTCATGCACGCAGAATGGGGCGAGGTTTCGGCGGCTGCGGCTGAGAAGATCAACGCCGCGCGAGAAGGGGGCCGCCGCATTGTCGCTGTTGGCACGACGGCACTGCGTGTGCTTGAAACAGCCGCGAACGATAAGGGCTTTGTCAACCTGTTCACCGCTGAAACGTCGATTTTTATCTATCCGGGTTATCGTTTTAAGTGCGTCGATGCCCTGATGACGAACTTTCACCTGCCAAAATCGACGCTGCTCATGCTCGTATCGGCTTTTGCCGGTTTTGAACGTATCCGCGAGGCTTACGCGCACGCTCTTGCGCAAAAGTACCGGTTCTATTCCTATGGAGATGCGATGCTGTTAGATCGCGATAAGACATTGATCTAATAGGCTTATTAGGTTACATGCTTTTCTATCGATTTTTCCGCTAAGGAGGTGTGAATGTCTGGTTTTTTACGCGCTTTTGTTCTCTGCCTTTTTATGGCCGTTAGCTCATTCACATTTGCTCAGAATTCATCCCCCGAAATGGCTATCGAATTGGGGGATATGACCGATACCCGGTCAACGAAAAAATCATTTTGGCAACTTGAAATCGAATTGAAGCTTTCCGAGGAATTGCTTAAGACGGCGATAAAATTTGCCAAACCTATTAACACAACGCCTATATATTATAAAGGCTTTTTTATTCGCCATAAAGATCAAAAAGACAAAAACGACCCTTTTTTTACTAAATCTTTTAAAGATGTAAAAGAAGATATAAAGGTCAAGTTGCGCACCCCCTCGAGACAAGCAGCAACCATTACGCTTGAAGGGTATGTTCCTGTCTATATACCTTCCGAGGATAAAACTTCCATCATGGTGGTCGATAATATTTCCGCAAATTATGGGATATCATATGACCTCGATAAAGAGGCAACGACAAAAATAGTCGTTTACGATAAACAGCGTGCCCTTGAAAAGAAACTCGCCGAAGAAAAACAAACCGCTTCAAAAAAAAACAATGAAAAAGCGCCGAAAGATCTTGGGGAAGGAATGGCCGAGCTTTTCTCTGGAATGATTTCTTCCTTTGGGGCGATGGGTGACATGGGCGAAAACGACCTGATGTTTGTCACAACAGACTCAAAACAGCGCATAATCGGTGTTCAGTTGGCGGACGCTGCGGGAAAGCCGGTCAAAAGCTCAGGACATGGGGCTTGGGGAACGCCGGAAGAATATACTTATGTTTATAATTACACGAGCCCAATTCCTCAGAACGCTAAACTGTATGTCTTTGTCGCTACCCCTCAATCGCTGATCAATGTTCCTTTTGCGTTTAAGGATGTTCAGTTGCCCTGAAAGATATATTAGATATGACCCAATTTTCCTTCACCATTTCAGCCAAAGACAACGCCGCGCGGCGCGGGCGCGTTCGCACGGCGCATGGGACGTTTGAGACGCCCGCGTTTATGGCGACGGCGACGGCCGCGACGGTGAAGGCGATGATGCCGGAATCCGTGCGCGCGACGGGAGCCGAGTTGGCGATTTGCAACACGTATCATCTCATGTTGCGTCCGGGCGCTGAGCGCGTGGCCGAGTATGGCGGGTTGCACACGTTTATGAACTGGCCGGGGCCGATTGTGACGGATTCCGGCGGTTATCAAGTCATGTCGCTCGCGGCGTTGCGCAAGATGACCGAAGACGGCGTGACGTTCCGTTCGCACTGGGACGGCAGCGAGCATCATTTGTCGCCTGAGCGGTCGATTGAAATTCAGCGTTTACTGGATAGCGACATTGCGATGTGCCTTGACGAATGCACGCCGCATCCGGCGACGCAGGAGGAAGCGGCGGAATCCATGCGCCTCTCGATGCGCTGGGCCGAGCGTTGCAAGGCGGCTTTCAAAGTGCGCGACGGTTACGGCTTGTTCGGCATTGTGCAGGGCAGCGTTTATCCGGCATTGCGCGCGGAGTCTGCGGCGGCGCTTACGCGTATCGGTTTTGACGGGTATGGCATCGGTGGCCTTGCGGTGGGTGAAGGCCAAGACCTTATGTTCCAGATGCTGGACGTGACGGTGCCCCAGTTGCCCGAGGATAAGCCGCGCTATCTTATGGGTGTGGGAAAGCCGGATGATATTGTGGGTGCGGTGCTGCGCGGCGTGGACATGTTCGATTGCGTCATGCCGACGCGCTCGGGCCGGACGGGGCAGGGCTTTACGCATCGCGGTACGATCAATATTCGCAACGCGCGGCATGCAAACGATAAACGGCCTTTGGATGAACAATGTGCATGTCCGGCATGCGCGCAATACACGCGCGCTTACCTGCATCATCTGTTCCGGAATGAGGAGATGATGGGGCCGATGCTGCTGACGTGGCACAACCTGCATTATTACCAGAACCTCATGCGCGAGTTGCGTGAAGTTATTGAAGGGAAACGGTTGCAAGCCTTTGCGGCCGCCTTTGCCGAGGAACAGGCCAGGGGCGATATTCCGGCTGTGTAGCTGGCGTCATTCCCGAAGTCGCGAAGTGGCTGTCGGGAATCCATTTTTCTTTCAACAAGATGGATCCCCGCCTTCGCGGGGATGACGCTTTCACTTAACGATGAAATGCTTTAGGCTAAGGCTATGAAAAAGTTGCTGATATTATTCCTGTTTTTTGCGCTGGGCACCGTAGCCCATGCCGCCGAAACGGATGGCGGGGAAGAGGCGAAAGGCTCGTCGGGTTTGCCGTTGCCGCGTTTTGCGTCGCTGCGTGTCAACGAGGTCAACTTGCGCACGGGGCCGGGGATGCGCTATCCGATCGATTGGGTTTTTATCAAGCAAGGTTTGCCAGTGGAGATCACGGCGGAATACGACATTTGGCGGCGTGTGCGGGATTCGGAAGGCACGGAAGGCTGGGTGCACAAAGCGGCGCTGACCGGGAAGCGCGCGGCCATCGTTACTGGGGCGAAACGCGATATGCGCAAGGACGACGAAGCAAACGCGCCTGTCGTTGCGCATCTGGAAGTCGGCGCGATTGGCCAAATTCTGTCGTGCAAGCCCGTATGGTGCCGCGTGAAGTTCGGCGACATTAAAGGCTATTTGCGCAAGACCGAATTCTGGGGCGCTTATGCGACGGAGGTTTTTGATTGAGGCGATTATATTAGATGAAGGAAGAAAAAAAGAGCCCCTCTCCCCTTGCCCTCCTTCGCTAAAGCTACGGAGGGTCTTGGTCCCATGTCCGCCGAAGCTTTGCGTAGGCGGAAGGGAGAGGAAGCAAAATCTTGGCGTTACGAAGTAACGGCTTAGATTTTGCAGGTGAGGGGTCAGCTTTTTACATACCCCTCCCCTAACCCCTCCCTCAAGGGGAGGGGGACTGAGTTGCACTTGTTTTATGGAAGTTTTTGACTGATGGCCGAAATACGAAAACTTACTCCGAACAATCTTGAATCATGGAAAGCTATGCGGCTGGAAATGCTTCGGCTTTATCCGGAATCTTTCGGGGAAACTGTTGAAGAATATGAAACAAGATCGGATGACCAACATTTATCAAGGTTTATAGATGGGGCCATTTTCGGCGCTTTTGAAAAAGATGAGCTGATTGGCGTGGCCGGATTTTATATTAGTAAAGCGCCTAAGATGCAGCATCGCGGCAATCTCTATAGCGTTTACGTTAAACAGGCTTACTGGGGAAAAGGCCTCGCCGATAAGCTATTGAAAGCCGTGATCGATCACGCCGTGGCTTGTGGCGTTATGCAGATTCACTGTACGGTGGTGACAAGCAAATCGAAGGCCATTAAGCTTTATGAGAGGCATGGTTTTGTCACTTATGGGACGGAACCGCGATCCCTGAAGACGGATGGGAAGTATTTCGACGCACACTTGATGGTGAAAAAAATCAAATGACACATTCCCTTCACAACCGCACGATCCTTCTCATTATCTCCGGCGGGATTGCGGCCTATAAAACGCCCGATCTCATTCGCCGCTTGCGCGACGCGGGGGCTCAGGTGCGTTGCGTTTTAACGGAAGGCGGCGCGCAGTTTATTACAACGACATCCATCGCGGCTTTATCGGGCGAGAACGTGCACTCGGAAATGTTTACGGCTGCCGGTTCGACACGCATCGATCACATCCATCTTACGCGCGAGTCTGATCTTGTCGTTGTGGCTCCGGCGACGGCGAACCTGATGGCGCGCATGGCGCATGGCCTGGCGGACGATCTGGCGGCAACGCTTTTGCTAGCCACGAACAAGCCCGTGATGATTGCGCCGGCCATGAATTCTATGATGTGGCAACACCCCGCGACGCAGGCAAATGTCGCCATTTTACGCAAACACGGCGTGATGATTGTCGGTCCGGCCAAAGGCTCGCTGGCTTGCGGCGAGGAAGGCGAGGGCCGTATGGCGGAAATCGCGGATATTCTCACGGCCGTTGAAAAACATTTTGCGAAGCCGGGTCCATTATCCGGTAAACGCGCGCTGGTGACCAGCGGCCCGACGTACGAGCCGCTCGATCCCGTACGTTTCATCGGCAATCGTTCATCCGGCAAGCAGGGGCATGCGATTGCGGCCGCGTTGGCGCGGCAGGGCGCGAAGGTTACTCTGGTGACCGGGCCGGTGACTCTACCTGAACCTGTTGGCGTGAAAACCATACATGTCGATACGGCGCATGACATGCTGACGGCTTGCGAAAAGGCATTGCCCGTCGATATCGCGGTGTGCGCGGCGGCGGTGGCGGACTGGCGTCCCGTCAAGGCGGCGAAAGAGAAGATCAAAAAGGGCAAGGGGAAACCGGCGGTCGATTTGACGGAAAACCCGGATATTCTTGCCACGCTTTCGCAAGCCAAGAAAAAGCGGCCTCATCTCGTCATCGGCTTTGCGGCCGAAACCAACAACATGGTCGAACTCGCGTCCGAGAAGTTCCAGCGCAAGAAATGCGACTGGATTCTCGCGAATGAAGTCGGCGACGGCAAAGCTTTCGGCGAGGACGAAAATGAGATGATCCTGCTGCGCGCGACCGCCAAGGGCAAGGTGAAGCCTGAACTCTGGCCTCGCCAGAGCAAGGAGCAAATCGCTCGCCAGTTGGTGGAAGAGATTGTTGCCGAGTTCAAAAGAAAATAGGGAGTTGTTCTGTATGTCGAGAGTTTCCATTGCCATCACCACGCTGCCTCACGCGCAAGGTTTAGGTCTGCCCGCTTATGCCACCGAACATGCGGCCGGGATGGATCTTTGCGCGGCGGTCGATGCCGATATGGTCGTGGCTCCCGGCGCGCGCGTGCTTGTGCCAACGGGATTGGCGATTGCGTTGCCGGATGGCTATGAAGCGCAGATCAGGCCGCGCTCCGGCTTTGCGCTAAAAAACGGGATTTCTGTGCTGAACAGCCCCGGCACGATCGATGCCGACTATCGCGGCGAGGTGAAGATCATTCTCGCCAATCTCGGGACGGAGCCGTTCACGATCACGCGCGGCATGCGTATCGCGCAGATGGTTGTGGCGGCTTATTCGCGCGTAACGTGGCAAGCGGTGGATCAGTTGCCGGAATCCGAACGCGGCGCGGGTGGCTTTGGCTCAACGGGCGTTTTAAAGAGGGCTTAGACTGCCGGTATTTTTTTCCGGCTCGGGCTCAATCCCAGCCAACCGGTCACAAGCCGCTTCCAACTTGTCATAAAGCTGGCGCATCATTTCCGTGCGCGGCAGGCCTGCCGGGATCGGCGGCAGAAACTCAATCGTGATCAAGCCGGGCTTTTTGATGAAACTGCCCTTCGGCCAGAAAAGGCCGGAGTTCAGTGCCATCGGCACGACGGGCAGCTGAAGCTCCTGATATAGGGCCGCGACTCAGACTTTGTAGGGCTTTTTGTCCCCTGGAATCAGGCGCGTGCCTTGCGGAAAGATGATGCTATTGCGGCCGTCGGCCTTGGCCTGGCGCGCGGCTTCCATCATGCGCGTGAGCGTTTTCGAACGCCCGCCCCGGTCAATCGGGATCATGCCCGAACGCTTCGCATACCAGCCCCAGACGGGCAGGCGCAGAAGTTCTTCCTTAAGCACAATAGCGGGATCATAAAACATTAAGTGCAATTTGCACGTTTCCCATGCCGACTGGTGCTTGGCCGCGATGATGCAAGCGCCTTCGGGAATGTGTTCGAGTCCGATGACTTGATAGCGGATGCCGCCGATGTTGCGTTCGATCCAAGACAGATGGTTTTGCCAGAAGCGAATACCATAAAAAAGCATCCGCTTGGGCAACAGCAAAAACCACAAGAGACCAAAACAAAGGAAAAACGTCCAGCCGAAGAAGGCGACGTTTAAAGCCAGCGAACGCAACCCCGCCAAAATGCGTTTCATTAAGGCATCCCCAATTCAAGACGCAAGAGCGCATAGAGATATTTATTATATTCAAGGATGAGCAAACTGGCCGTGCCCACACGGTACCACCAACCGTCAAGCTTCACGGTTTCCGGGATCACAGCGTGCGGCGTGATTTTTATATCCGGCATGACTTTCTGAAAGATCAGCATGCTTCGCGGCATGTGATAATGCGCCGTAACAAGACGAAGGTTCTGGAACCCTTCGGCTTTCATCCACGTTTCAGTTTCCTCGGCGTTGCCGATGGTGTTGTCGGCTGTGTGGCCAAGCGAAATGCAGCAATCGCGCAATTCCTGCGGCACGGAATGCTTGGCGAAAACCTGGTCGGGCTTCAGGCCCGTCGGCACGCCGGACACCAGAAGCTTCTGGCCTTTACCTGCCGTGAGCAACTGAAGGCCGGTCGCGAGGCGCTCGCTGCCGCCCGTCAGCACTACGATGGCTTGCGCTGACGGCAAGGCGGAATCGATGGCTGGTTCGCCGAAGTAGCCGATCGTCGCGACAAAAAGAGCCAGCCCCGTCAGCCATGCAACGGCGATGAGGGTAAAGAACGGAAGGATCAGAGTGTAAATAAAACGTTTGGTAGTCATGGCATTTGCTTGAGCAAACTTAGCACGGAATACCGCGCTGTCACTACGGCCACGATGACGGCCGCAACAGGAACAAGAGCCATGATGCCGATGGATACTAGCCATGAAACGTTAAAAGCCGGGGGCTGAGGGCCGAAATGGCCATATAAAACCAACAAAAGGCCTGCCGTCAGCAAAGCGAGAACAAAACCCCCAACCGCGGCCGGCCATGCCAAACGGCATGTGTGGAACTGGAACTGGCACGCGATGTCTGTGTTCACTGTGCCAATGAGGTGCAACAGATCAAGCGTCTCACGCTGAACGGCCATGGCCGCGCGGCAGATAAGACTGATCGTTATGATCAACGTGAAGCTCGTCAATACAATCATCAACCCGCCCAATACACCAAAACCCTGAATAAGATGCTGTAAAGGTGCCAGTTCTTCCGCGTGGTTGTTAACTTGAGCTTCCGGTGCAATGGCGGCGAGTTTGTCTTGAAGGACATTCGCCTCGATGGTTTGTTGCGCGCCCATCCGCACATCGATAAGGACCGGCAGCGGCAAGGAACGAAGCACGGCAGGCTCATTAATCCAGGGCTTAAGAAGCTGCGCTGTCTCTTCATCGGATAAAGGCATGACTTCCGCAACGCCGGGCAACGTCCTTAATGCACTCACGATTTTTTGCGTCCGTTCAACCTGGGCTTTGGGGGCATCTGACGGGGATGGGGGGATTTCGATGGTAAAGCTTCCCTGCAGGTCGTGGCTCCAGACAAAAGCCATTTTGGCTATCGAAATCTGCGCAGCCAAGGCAAGTGTTGCGAGATAAACCATGATGGCCATGATCGCCGCGAACATCAGACCAAGCCGCTGTTGTCGAAAGGCTGTCGCGAAAAGATTGTCAGGCAAAGCCATGGTTCAGGCAACCTGGGCCATGTTGGACAGCAAATAACCGCGATCCAGCTGCAATTCCGGAAAACCGAGATGTTCAACGACGGATCGCTGGTGCGTTGCCAGAAGTATGGTTGTGCCCATTTTGTGCAGTTCGACAAAGAGATAAAGTAATTTGATCGCTGAAGAATCATCGACATTACCTGCCGGTTCGTCCGCCAGCAGAAGCTCAGGTTTGTTGACAACAGCGCGGGCGATCGCGACGCGTTGTTGTTCGCCCCCTGAAAGTTCGTGCGGATAAGCGCTGAGACGCTTGCCTAAGCCAACCCAACGCAACATTTCGGTTGCGTTTGCGATAGCTTGGTGCTCATCGACACTGATTAAACGCAAAGGCAAAGCTGTATTTTCAAGCGCCGTAAGGTGGTGAATAAGCCGGAAGTCCTGAAAGACAATACCAAGCCGCCGCCGCAAATTCTGTGTTTCTGTTGCCGGCAGATAGGCAACATTTTGCCTGAAGACGTTGACATGTCCTTTCGTTGCGTGCTCACCGCGATATATCAGGCGGAGCAAGGATGATTTTCCCGCGCCGCTCGGTCCAGTCAGGAAATGAAAGGATCCACGCGCAATACCAAAATTGATATCCGTCAAGACCGGCCGTCCTTGACCGTATTGCAGAGAGACATGATCAAAAGTGACAAGCATGAGGCTATATAGGGTTAACGACAAAAAGCAGATACTAACTCTAGCTTCTGCTATGGGCTGGTGAAAGGCCGAATTCGAGAGGTAACTTTGTATACTAAATTGGGAAAAAGGCGAAAGTAATTCTCTGGAAATTTATTGTAAAAACCCCTGCAAAAAGAGTACAGTATGCACCAAAGTATGTATCGATCATTTATAACGCATTTTGTATTTGTCCGTGATTTAGCCGGAAATAGGAGAAAAATAGATATGGGTATTCACTCATATTGGCTCCCAAGAAAGATATGTGGACATGATGCCCTTTTGGCTGGGGCAAATGTTGCTATTCAAGAAAAAAACGCCACGAGCATGAAAGCCTTTTGTCGTGAATTTATTGAACTTAATGGGGGTTGTTTTGATGGCGAGTGTTTTGCACAAGCAGTTCAATTATTGGATGCTTTGTCTTTGTTGGGAAAGAGTCAATATAAGCGAGTCGTAGATCTTGCTTCCGATTTGGGCGAAACGGTTATTAATCTCCCTGAACAACGCCGCCAGATTTTTCGATTGCTGGCTTTAAACATGACACGGGCAAATGATGTTGCCGATTATGATATGGCTCAATACTCAGGGGCTTTTGCGTCCTATTTTGCGCTTCCGGACCAGAAGGCTGAGGTTATTAGCTTTTACAAGCCTCTTGAGCTGGCGCTTGGAAGCGTGTTGTACAGATGGAGCGCAACAAAGGGTTTCGATTACAATGACTTTAACGCTAATGATGTGCTTGCGTGCGCCGCTATTTATAAGCGGGCCTTTGGGGAAGCGGCTCATGCAATCAATCTGGCGGCGTTTGTTGCCCAAAAGACGCCGGTTTTCCGTCGGCGTTTGGAGGGGCTTTGTCATAACTGGCTGCTAAGCCGGGAATGTGCGCAGACCGATTTCAAAGAATTGAAAGCGTCTTTGGGATTTGCTCCGACAAAGGTTTGTGAGGGCGAAAAAGAAATCGTTTCTTTTCCTTCCTTTCCATCGAAGCGACCGCAAAGCCCAACAGCCAGACACACCAGAGCGCGGGCAATAAGCGTTTTGGCCAGCTATACAAGGTAAGCATATAGCTTTTACCCAAATACATGTCAGGTCAAAGGGTTAATTGAGTCTTTTTCAGGCTCAATATTGCCTCTTTCCCCATTATTTCCCTATAACAGAAGGGATGATTCTTACCTGCTCGAGCTGCAAGTCCAATTACCTTGTGCCTGCGACCGTTTTTGCTTCCGGACCGCGCCGAGTGCGGTGCGCGCGCTGCGGCTTTACATGGCAAGCTGATTTGCCTCCTAAAATTACGGCCGTTCTTGCGGCTATGACCGAACCTGAAAAAGAAATAAACCAATCGTCACTTTCCCTGGCACAAGACCCAACTGCGCCATCTATGTCTTCGGATGCCATACAAAGGGTTTTACCCCCCATTCCACCCGGTTCAAATTTGCCAGTCATCAGGCCATCTTTACGGAGGAAGGTTTTGCGTTATACGGGAATTTTTTTGGCGGCAGGCCTTCTTTTTGGCGGCATAGCTTTTGTTGTGTGGCGGGTTCCGACGTTAAACATCCCATGGGCTAAATGGGCTCTTGTTTTTGATGAAGCTGATCGCAGTGCGCAATGGATAGGCGATGGATTTAGCCTGCAGCAAGTCCGTTCGGAGCGACGCTTTGAGACTGGTGCTATGAGGCTCTTTGTGGAGGGGGAGGTGCATAACGATAACCCCGAAACCAAGCCTGTCCCTGATATTATGGTTGTTGCCATCGGCTCGAATGGCTCTAAAATCGAAAGCTGGCGCATTCCTGCGCCTGTGGCTACATTGTCTGCTGGCGCGGATGCCTCTTTCAAGTTTTCCACGCTTTCGCCAGAGAGTACGGTTGTGGAGATAAATTTGAGTTTTGTTGATGAGTCCCAAACTGAGTAAAGGACCTATGAGCGCTGAAACAAATCTTAGCCCTGATGTTCGGCTTCTCGTCGCGGAGGATAATCCTGCCGTGCGCGAGTTCATTGTGCGTTCGCTCCAGTCGACAGGCGCGACGGTTGCGGATGTAGCAGATGGGCAACAGGCACTGGATGTATTGTCACGCGAAAAATTTGACGTGCTTGTGACCGATATCGTCATGCCGAATGTAGACGGAATCGCCTTGGCCTTGAAAGCTGTGCGCTTATATCCCGATCTGCGCATTGTTATGATTTCTGGATATGCGCAGGAGCGCATGCGTGCCCACAATCTTGATGCGCTGGTGCACCGGATTATTGCCAAGCCATTCTCTCTTGAAGAAATCTGCGAGGCTGTTAAAGACGCTCTAGCCCTTCCTTCCGGCACAGCCTAATTGAATAATCAGGAGCTTTGGATGAATCAACCTATTCGTAAAGCCGTTTTCCCTGTTGCGGGATTGGGCACCCGTTTTCTGCCGGCCACAAAAGCCATGCCAAAGGAAATGCTTACCCTTGTCGATCGGCCGCTCATTCAGCATGCGGTCGATGAAGCGCGTGCCGCCGGGATTGAACAATTTATTTTTGTAACAAGCCGCGGCAAGGGTGCGCTGGAAGACCATTTTGATGGTAATGGTGATTTAAAGCGTGCCCTTGAAGCGCGCAACAAACTCCGCGAATTGGAACTATTAAAAACAACGGATATAGACTCCGGTCAGTTGTTGTTTACGCGCCAGCGCGAGCCGTTGGGTCTTGGGCATGCGGTATGGTGTGCGCGGCATCTTGTTGGCAGTGAACCGTTTGCCGTTTTACTGGCGGATGACGTGGTGCTGGCCGATAAGGGTTGTTTGCAGCAAATGATCGAGGCCTATAATGAAGTCGGGGGCAACGTGGTTGCTGTCGTCGATGTGCCGCGCGAGCAGACAAACCGTTACGGCATTCTGGACGTTGAAAAGGACGATGGGCGTTTGGTTAAGGTGCGAGGTCTTGTTGAAAAACCTGCGCCTGAAAAAGCACCGTCAACGCTTTCCATTATTGGGCGTTATATACTGCAGCCGGAGATTTTTGCGGAGCTTGAGGCAAAAAAGGCGGGCGCTGGCGGAGAAATCCAGTTGACCGACAGCATGGCTCGTTTAATCGGCAAGCAACCGTTCCATGGCCTTCGTTATAAAGGCACGCGCTACGATTGCGGCGACAAGGTAGGGTTTATTGAAGCCAATGTGGCATTTGCTTTGGCGCATCCGGAGATGAGTGGACGGGTCCGCGAAGCTATACGGAAGATCATTAACTAAGAGGATTCCATGAAGATTGTCGTTGTGGGCGCCGGTTATGTCGGCTTGGTCTCGGCCGCTTGTTTTGCTGAATTTGGCGTAGATGTCACGGGCGTTGATCAGGATGCCGGACGTGTCGAACGTCTTCAACGCGGCGAGATACCGATATTCGAGCCTGGTCTTGATGAGCTGGTTTCTAAGTCCATGCGCGCAGGAAATCTGCGTTTTACCATGGATCTTGGTCCGGCCGTTGCCGAGGCTGATGCCGTTTTCATCGCCGTAGGCACGCCCACGCGGCGCGGCGATGGTTATGCCGATCTGAGTTATGTGTATCAGGCCGCGCGCGACATTGCGAAACATATTACGCGTTATACCGTCATTGTTACCAAATCGACCGTACCAGTGGGGACAGGCCGCGAGATCAAGAAAATCATTCGCGAGGCGCGGCCGGATGCCGATTTCGACTTCATCCTCAGGACCGGCGGGAAGCGGCTTTTC
>CAYNLV010000024.1:0-15880 GCA_964398175.1 uncultured Rhodospirillaceae bacterium | reverse complement strand
CATTTATTCTTCCTATCGCCTAAGATGATCACACACTCATCGAATGTTTTCCGTTGCCCCCAGCGCCCCTGTTTTTTAACGTTTTTGTTATCGGACGTTGCTCGCAACCTTGTCTTCTTGCAAACCCCGGCTTATCCGGCAGTCCATAGCGGCCTATTTATTAATTGCCGCTTTTCGCAAGCCGGTTAGTCTTAACCTTCTTAAAGATGGTAAACAACCCTTTTTTTTAACCCATATAAATCCTAGTCATTACACACTTTTTTGGCTTTTGTCCGATTAACCTCGTATGGTGAGATGAGAACGATTCTGATTAGTATACAAAAGCCAATGCCCGATCTGTATTTTGAAAAATTGTATGGCCGCGACGAAGGCAAAATTATTTGCGGCGTCGACGAAGTCGGCCGGGGACCGCTTGCAGGGCCAGTTATAGCGGCAGCGCTAATCTGGCCTGCCGGGGGTGTACCCGAAGACGTCAAAAGCGCTATTCGGGACAGCAAACAACTGAGTAAAAAACAGCGCGAGACCCTCTTCCCGGCCCTCACCGGCCTTTGCCGCCATTCAATTGCCGAGGCCAGCGTGCAGGAGATTGACCAAATCAACATCCTCCACGCCAGCCTGCTTGCCATGCAACGTGCTGTAGAAGGTCTTGGAGTTAAAACCGATTTAGCCCTTATCGACGGTAACCGCGCACCCCGTTTGGAGTGTCGCGCCATGTCGATCGTAAAAGGCGACAGCAAAAGCCTCTCCATCGCCGCCGCTTCGATCATCGCCAAAGTTACACGCGACAGGATCATGGAAAAGCTATCCGCCGAACACCCCGGTTACGGCTGGGAGAAAAATGCGGGCTACGGTACGACCCAGCATCTTGAGGCTTTACGGACATTGGGCCCAACATGCTGGCATCGTGACTCTTTTGCACCTGTTTCTGAGCTAAAAGCTGTAAGTAAATGATTCAAATGACTCTTTTTCGAAAAATTTACTTGCCATTAATACCTTTGTGGATAACTGTCATGCCTTATGGCACGGTCCGCAAAAATATCCCCCGTATTGAACTCAACGGTCCTTCCGCTTAACCAGATTCTGGTGGGCGACAGCATTCGCATTCTGAATGATCTGCCCGCCCAATCCGTCGATGCGGTGTTTGCCGATCCGCCTTACAATCTTCAACTGAGCGGCGAGCTTTTACGCCCCAACAATTCGCGTGTCGACGGCGTGGACGACGATTGGGACAAGTTCAGCGACTTCGCCGCTTACGATACGTTTACGCGTGACTGGCTGAAAGGCGTTAAGCGTATCCTCAAACCAAATGGCAGTCTGTGGGTTATCGGCAGTTATCACAACATATTCCGCGTCGGCGCCATTCTCCAAGACCTCGGATTCTGGATTTTGAACGACATTATCTGGTGCAAAACGAACCCGATGCCAAATTTCCGGGGCAAGCGCTTCACCAACGCCCACGAAACGCTCATTTGGGCTTCTACATCGCCGGAAGCCAAGCCTTGCTTTAACTATGAAGCCATGAAGAACCTGAACGATGAAAAGCAAATGCGCAGCGATTGGCTGCTCCCCATCTGTAGCGGGAAGGAACGCCGCCGCGACGGTAGCGGCGACAAGGTGCATCCGACACAAAAACCGGAATCTCTTCTTTACCGCGTCATCATGTCATCGACAAAACCCGGCGATGTTATTCTTGATCCCTTTTTCGGCAGCGGCACAACCGGAGCTGTTGCGAAACGGCTTGGGCGCCATTTCATCGGCATTGAACGCGACCCGGCCTATGTCAAACACGCGAAGAGGCGTCTTGCTGAAATCTCTTCTGCACCGCAGCCGGAATTCCTGATCACGCCGTCAAAGCGCGAAGAACCGCGCATTCCCTTTGGCACTGTTCTTGAGCGGGGTTTATTGCAACCGGGTGATTATCTTTTTGACGAACGCCAACGCCACCGCGCACGCGTAAAGGCCGATGCCACCCTCATTGCCTCAAGCCGGATGGGCGAAGTGCGCGGTTCTATTCACAAAGTAGCGGCGGAAGTGCAAGGCCTCCCGGCCTGCAACGGCTGGACATTCTGGTTCTTCGACGCAGGCAGCAAGAATCTTGCGCCCATTGACCTGCTCCGTCAACGCATCCGTGCCGAACTGGCCGGACAGGCAAATTAGGGCTTATGACTTTAAACTAGCTTCGTCTTTTTGGGACCAAGTTAGATCAGCGTATTTAAACGCTCCACTCACATTCTAAAACAATGACCCGATGGCATAACTTCAGCCTAAGCACATTATGCCACCGGGATTCTTACTAATCTTTCGGATACCCAACGTATAGGACTCCGATAATATCTCCGGCTTCTGATTTCACGGGTTCATACCCTGTGTCATATTTCTTTCCAAGAATATCAACCTCGCCATAGAAAGATTTACCTTGCTTGATAAGTGGATAGACAGGGCCGGCGGGATCAAGAACAGTACCAACAGCGCGTTGTCCATCCTTCATTACGTTTGTACTTATACGCACATAATTATCCCCTCTTTTAGCAAACACAGTCGCCGTGGCATTGTGTTTCAACTTAATTGAATCAACGACGGCGAAGTTCCCGCTGATGTCTATCGTGCCAAAATACAAATCCTGGCCATCGAGTTTAGGGGCCCCAAGTTTAGTCGTTATACTTTTCAGTTCCTGCATGGCCTCAACGACTTTAGGACTATCTGCCGCATATACCGATGTGACAATAAAGGGAAGTAAAAGCATTACGGCTAAAAACACTGGAAGCATCCGCCGCCACTTTTGAGCAACAGTAAACATACGCTCAACGCTTTGACACTGTATTTTACGACTGGTCATTGGCCTCTCCTTACGGTTGGTGGTTTTTTCTTCGCAAAGGACTTTTATAGAATCCTTCCGATTACTTAGGGCTGAAAGTATTGCGCGTTCAGTTAATTTATAATTTATATAAAACTACAATATTTGATTAATTGTTGGTAAACATCGTCCGTCATGTGGACAATTAATTAAAATATTCAACGCGCTCTTTACAAAGATAATCACAATAAACTTTCGATTTAGCACTGAATCTATTTAGGACAAAAATATCGGGCTGAATTATCCTCCCAGCTGCTTCTTGAATGATAACAAACCACGCGGGAAAGAATTCCATTTAAATAACACACAGAGAATGAACGCTATGCAGTCTATGCGGATTCAATATTGTTCCTTATGGAGTCAAGCCTGATCCTAAATAATAAATTTTTCTACGGTCTATAACTATAAATTAGTTTCGTCCTTTCCGGATCCGAGTAAAAATTCACTGATTCAAGCCGCGCGTCCATCCGCACACCAACTCCCTTATCTTGCTCAAGCACGCTACTTCGCTTGGCACGATAAAGGGGAGCGATAAAAGTGATCCGTATATTGAAATCACTGTAAACCAAGCGTTCTTGGTTTCCGCTTTCGTCCATCCGTTTCATTAAAATATTCGCGTCCCCTTCAGGCAAGGGCAAACCCGTTATATTAAGGGGTTCGTTCAGGACCATCCGGAACATTGTTGGAAGAAGCGCGGGCTGTTTTCCATAGCAATCGATTCGCCCATTGTTCTCAATCGTGAAAACATTCACATTCCTTACAGACGTGTTCTCACTGAAGTTGTACATCTTCTTCTTGAAGTCATACCTGCCTAACTGAAGGGTCGCAGCATAACGGTAGGCCGTAGGAAAGGACGATACGTCCTGACGAATGGCTTTACGCAATGCAGCGCGGGCCTTGTTCCATTTAAAATCATCGTGGTAATGGTTCTTATATATTTCGCATTCAACGACCATCGCGTAATTATCGATGAGATCATCATCATTAATGTCAAAGGTTCCAAAACGCACAAGCGTTTTGATGAGATTAACATAATTTGTTGATGCATAATCCTCGGCATAAGCAGGTGTCGCTAACAACAGGGCCGCGATAAAAACCATTAGCATTGGAAAACCTATTCTTTTGATGGGGATCGTTATCATTAAGCTTCCCTTTCGTGTTTCTGCGCATGACGAATGACCTTGTGCATGACGCTAGGCAACGCCTGATTGGCAAGTCTATCTTGTAAAACCCAACAACCGCTCTTGGTATAAGAGCTTGAAGCAATCGCCACCTTCAGTTCAAGCTCAAAATGAGAAAAAACATGCCTCACAACACCGGGGATCAACCTCCAGCATGCCCTGACCGGGGCCTCTTTTTGCGCTGTTTCAAGTTTTGGAAATGCCTTCTCCGACCACACGGTCGTGGGCACCTCCATCATTCCTGCTAGTAATCCTTTAGCTGGACGACGGCGCAGCAATACACGCCGCTTCTTAGCATCATATAAAACAAAAGCTATGGCCCGGCGTTGTGGTTTCGCTTTTGCAGGCACCCGTCTTGGCAATTTTTCAATTAGACCTTTAGCCTTAGCCTCACAAACCGAAATCCATGGACATAGAGAACACTTGGGGCTTTTTGGCGTACATACGGTCGCGCCAAGATCCATAAGCGCCTGCGCATAATCGCCAAAACGTTTATTAGGCAATAATGCCTCGGCTAGCGCACGCAGTTTCGCCTTGGCTTTTGGCAAAGGGGTTTTTACGGCACGCAACCGCGCCATAACGCGTTCGACATTGCCATCGATGACATTAGCCCGTTGATCAAAAGCAATCGCTGCCATGGCGGCTGCCGTGTACGGTCCAAAACCGGGTAATTTGCGCAACTCATTTTCGGATGATGGAAAGCTATCCTTATAGTTACGCAGAACCAGCCGAGCGCACTCATGCAGCAACTGGGCACGTCGATAGTACCCAAGACCCGCCCACATCTGCCGTATGCTTTCCAAATCGGCCTTGGCCAAGTCATGAAGCGTCGGCCAACGTTTAATGAATTTCTGAAAATAGGGCCCGACAGTCGCCACTGTCGTTTGCTGCAGCATAATCTCTGATAGCCAGACTTTATAAGGATCAGGTGCAACGCCCGGCAACGCGCGCCAAGGCAAAACGCGACGATGACGATCGTACCAAGCAAGAAGCTGGTTACTAAGCGCGAAGGACTTGCCCTCTTCCATTTTCTGGGCCACACTTTGTCTCATGTCAATTCCGCGCACCATAGCCACGGCCGTCGACGGCATTGCTCGCAAAGTCATCGGACGAGATTGGAATCTTTATGGTGCCCTTCTCGGTCATTGGGGTGAAATTGTCGGCGAAGAGTATGCCCAAGTCACAACACCGGTCAAAATTTCCTTCCCGCATGGCAAACCCGCTGAGGAAAAATGGGCGCAAGGACAGCGCGAAGACGGCATCCTGACAATCAAACTACCACAAGGGCTAGTTATGGAGTTCACTTACCGGAGCGACCAAGTTCGTCAACGTATTGCGGCCTTTTTCGGCTATAACGCGATCGACCGTATCGTGTTCCAACCTTTCTACGGTTCGGGAAAAACAACATTTCAGGAGCCTAAAAACGAGCCCGCACCGGCTCAGCTGAGCGAGCTTCAGGAAAGCCTAAAGGATCTCGAAAACAGCGATTTGCGGAACGCTCTTGAAGGACTGGGACAATCCGTCCTCAGAGCCCCAAAAACGCCTTGATTCCAGCCTAAAAAGAAGCCCCATTAACCTTTTCCTTTGCTTGAGTTAACAGGGGTTGTTCACCTATACTCCCAACGTCTTGATTCGGGTGAGAAAATGCGCATGACCAAGTCCATATTGGCCTCAATGGCCTTAATTCTTCTTCTTACGGGAAGCCTCTCAGCGATGGCTGCGGAACCCGTTCTTCCGGAACGTTCGATAGGCAAAGCGGATGCCCCGATTACGATCGACGAATACGCCTCCCCGACCTGCTCGCATTGCGGCGATTTCTATATCAAAACTCTTCCGGAGATCGAAAAGAAATACATTGAGACCGGCAAGGTTCGCTTTGTTTTTCATGATTTTCCACTTAACGCCATCGATCTGAAAGCTTCCTCTTTGGCGCATTGCATGCCCGCCGATAAGTTTTTTCCGTTCGTTAATGTCCTCTACAAGAATATTGAGCAGTGGGCCATCGGCAAAAATCCCGAACAAACATTGTTGCAGTACGCGACATTGATGGGCCTGAACGAAGATAAGGCCAAGGCCTGTCTGAAGGACGACAAGATGGTGGATGCCCTCGTTGCCGAACGCACCGACGCAACCGAAAAGTACGATGTGAAATCGACACCGACCTTCATCATCAACAAAGGACAAGAGAAAATTGAAGGCGCGCGTTCTGTACAAGATTTCAGCGCCATTTTTGACCGCCTTCTGGCGCCAAAGAAATAAATAATCAGGGCACGATAGGGGATTTTCTTGCATTTCACGCGTTTACGCCTTCAGGGCTTCAAGTCCTTTGTTGAACAGACCGACCTGAACATTCAGGAGGGGCTGACGGGTATCGTCGGCCCGAACGGTTGCGGCAAATCCAATCTTGTTGAAGCTTTACGCTGGGTTATGGGTGAAAACTCACCCAAGCGCATGCGCGGCAGCGAAATGGACGATGTCATTTTCGCGGGCACCACCACGCGCCCGTCGCGCAATCTTGCCGAAGTCTCGCTTTTGCTGGATAACACGAACCGCACGGCCTCGGCTGAATACAACAGCCTCGATGAATTGCTTGTTTCGCGCCTGATTGAGCGCGGCGGCGGCTCGGATTACCGCATTAACGGGAGGCCAGTGCGCCAGCGCGATGTGCAATTGCTCTTCGCTGATCAGGCCACCGGCGCGCATTCCACAAGCGTCGTTGGCCAAGGTCAGATTGACGCCTTAATCCGAGCCAAGCCTCAAGATCGTCGCCAAATTCTGGAAGAAGCTTCTGGCACAGCCGGGCTGCAAGCGCGTCGGCACGAAGCGGAACTTAAGCTCAAGGCTGCCGAGCAAAACCTGACGCGCGTTGATGACATCCTGCATACGCTTGATACCCAACTGCGCAGTTTGAAACAGCAAGTCCGGCAAGCCTCGCGTTACCGAAACTTGGCCGAGCATATTCGGCGCACCGAGGCGGCGCTTTTGCATCTGCGCTGGATTGAAGCGGAAGATGGCGCTGCCAAAACGCGCGAAGCGCTGCAGGCTGCCGAACAACGAGTGACGGATTTGCTTGCCGTTGTAACACGCGGCAACACAGCGCGAACGGAAATCGCTGCCGAGTTACCCACGCTTCGTCAGGCAGAATCCACGGCCGCCGCTATTGTCCAAAAGTTGACGTTGGCGCGCGAACAGATTGAAACCGAAACGCGCCGCGTCACAGATGAAATTCAGACGCAGGAGCAACGTCTTGTTCAAGCTCGTGAGGATGCCGAGCGCGAACAGGTCCGCCAACGTGACGGCGAAACAGCTCTCGCCCGCCTTGGCGCTGAGCAAACGCAAATCGTGGCGCGGAAGGAAGAAATAACCGCCGCACTGCCTAAAGCCGTCGGTGCCTTGGCCGCCATCACAGACGAAGTCGAAGCGTTGGATGCCGTGCTCGCGTCGTTGCTGGAAGATGTCGCAACAGTCGAAGCAAGGCAAGAATCTTTACAGCAGGAAATTGAAACGTTGACCCAGCGGCAGATTGTGCTGACCCAGCGCCGCGCACAAATGGATGCCGGGCGCACCTTCCTTGCCGCTGAAATTGCCGCTCAACCCGATATGACGCTGGCGCTTGCCCGCGTTGAAGCTTGCGAAAATGAATTGACCAAACGCCAGCAACAGGCGCAGGAAGCGGAAAAAGCCCGCCGCGACGCGGAAACCGCGCAAAACGCCAAGCGTGAGGCGTTCCAGCAAGCGCAGTCAAAGCACACCAAATTGAAAGCCGAAGCGGACGCCATCACTGCCATGCACCAGCATCAGGATGACTCCGTCGAGCAAGTCATCGATGCGGTCATTGTCATGCCGGGGCTTGAAAATGCCTTGGCCGTGGCTCTGGGCGAAGCGCTTACCGCCGCCTTGGACACGAAATCGGCAATGCATTGGCGTGATCTGCCGCCACTCGAAAATCCCCCGCCACTGCCGTCTAATACGACCCCACTCAACCAATACATTCAGGCACCAGGCGCACTGGCACGTAGCCTTTCGCAAATCGGCCTTGTCAACAGCGTATCTGAGGGTGGAAACCTCTCGGCAAAATTGAAGCCAGGGCAAATTCTGGTTAGCCGCGATGGTTGGGCCTGGCGCTGGGACGGCTTTACCGTCATGCCTCAGGCAAAAACGGCCACGGCCATTCACCTGCAACAACGCAACCGCCTCGCTGCCCTGCGCGACGAAATGGCGATCGCCGAAGGCGAGATGAACTTCGCCGGTCAAGCCTTGCAGGAAGCGACATCAATATTCCAGAACTGCCAAGCGCTGGATCAGGAAGCGCGCGCGTCACTTCAAAATTCCTTCGAAGCGTTAAGCGAAGCGAACGAACATTATGCCGCGCAGGAACGTGAGGTTGCCGCTGCGAACGCCAAGCTCACCGCGATTGACGAAGGCTTGGAACAGCTTGCGATCGACCTTGACCAGATCAGGGTTCAGGCCATCGCGATTGAGAAAGAACGCCATGAGCTGCCGCAAATTGACATACTGCGCGAAGGCATCGCCGTCAAACGTACCGAACTCACGGAAAAACGCGCTCAACAGGCCGAAAAGCAAAGCGAGCGCGATAAGCTTATTCATGAACAACAACTCTATGCCGAACGTCAAAAAACTATCACACAGGAACTGAACGACTGGCAGGAACGCATGGCCAGCGCTTTGGCGCAAAGCGCGGCCTTAGCCGAGCGCATCACAGAGCTTGAAAGCCAGTTGACCCAACTTCGTGCCAAGCCGGAAGAACTTGCGACCCAGCATGCTGCCCTTCTCGGCCAGCTTAGCGCCGCCGAGGACGTCCGCCGCAAAGCCGCCGACATCCTTATCACGACTGAGCAAAAGCTGAGCGTCACCGAGCACCAGCTTAAGCAGGACGAATCCGAACTCAGCGAAGCCCGCGAGGAACGCGTGCGCGCCGAAGCCGCCGTTCAGGCCGCAGGGGAGCACTTCAACACCCTGCGCGAGCGCATGACTGAAAAGCTCAGCTGCGCGCCGGAAGAACTCAAAACTATTGCCGATCTCGGCGACGGCGAAAGCTGGCCCAGCGCGTTCGAGCTTGAACAAGCCCTTGGCCGCTACCTGCGCGAACGCGAGAACATGGGCCCGGTCAACCTCCGGGCCGATGTCGAAGCCGAGGCCGTGCAAACGAACATCGAAACGTTGCAAAAGGAAAAAGACGACCTCGTCGCCGCCATCGCCAAACTGCGCCATGGTATTTCGCAGTTGAACCGTGAGGCGCGGGAACGCCTTCAAGGCGCGTTCGGCCTTGTCAACGAACGCTTCCAGGTCTTATTTAAGCGCTTGTTCAGCGGTGGTAAAGCTTACCTCGAGTTGATCGACAATGAAGACCCTCTCAACGCCGGCCTTGAAATTTTCGCGGCCCCGCCGGGCAAAAAACAGCAAGTATTATCGCTTCTTTCCGGGGGCGAACGTTCGTTAACCGCCTTGGCGCTTTTGTTCGCGGTGTTCCAAACGAACCCGTCGCCGATCTGCGTGCTGGACGAAGCCGAAGCCGCGCTTGACGAAGCGAACATCGATCAGTTCTGCACGCTCATTCAGGACATCGCCAAGGAAACCGGTACGCGTTTCCTTATCGTCACGCACCAGCGCCTGACGATGGCGCGGATGGATCGCCTCTTCGGCGTCACCATGTCGGAAAAAGGCGTGTCGCAGCTTGTGTCAGTCGATCTGGCTGGCGCGGTTGCGTTGCGTGACGGCGAAAAACTCGATGTCAGCGCCGCCGAAGAAGCGCTGGCTGAAGTTCGCGCAGCATAGCCTCGTCGCTTTCATCCACCTCAAACCGCTCTTCAAGCCGCGCTCGTGTTTCGGGCAATTGAACGACGCGAACAAACTCGCGCCTTTCAAACTCCATAATTTTTTCTTCCGACACCGCGCCGGTGAAATTGTAGTCCTTGCTGCCGCACAAAACGCTCGCCAGCGCTTTCCAAACTATCACGTCATGCGCGGATGCTTTATGCCTGTGCTTGAAGTTCTCAATTTCCAACTCCAGTGCCGAGCGCCCGGCATATCCCGGCAAATGAATTCGCCAGGCTTCCGGCTTCCTGTATTCCTTCGCCATATCCAGCACGCGCTGTTTGGCATCGTGAAGAAGCCGGTCGCGATTCGCCGTCAAGCCATCGGCAGGCCCCATATACAGCTTGTCTTTCGCGTCCTTCGCGGCAACCTTCTCCGCCGCCCGTAGCAGCCCAAAAGCATAATTGGCAGCCGGCTTGCCGAGATACTTTTGCGCGTTGAAAGCCCGCCCCAGAAGTTGCGCGCAACCGCCCCACGCCGGGATAAGTTTGAGATCGGGATCTGCCAGGCTGAAAACGGCATCGGTATGCGCCTGCACCCCTGAACAATGCAAAACGATCTCGCACCCGCCGCCAATCGCCGCCCCGGCCACGGCGGCCACGGAAGGAAACGGCGCAAAACGCAACGCCTTGCAAACCAACTGGCCCTTGAACGCATAGGTTTCGATCTGAGTTCTTTTCGCGCTTCGCGCCGAGAATGACAACGCTGCCGGATCGATGCCTCGCGAAAAATCTTCCGCCGCGCTCCAAAGCACGAGGCCCTTCCATTCGCCGCGCCCATCGCCGATCCGTACCTTCGCCCGGCTTAGCATCCTTAAGACATCATTGTTAATGACATTATCTTTCGCCGCCATTTCAAGGCAAAGCACTCTATCGCCGATGTCCCACAGAGCGGCTGAATCATTTTTTTCAACGGGTTGGCGCGAGCGCTTGACGTCGGCCATCAACAAAACGCCGGGCGGACGTATGACGGGCGCGTAAATATCGTCGAGCGTCAACCCAACAAGTCTCCGCCGGTCGTCAGCCCGGTAAAAAGGTTTGTCCGAAGCGTTAGCCAAAAGGAATGGCACGTGACGGTTCTCGGTTGTCAGGCGTTGCACAACCCAGTCCGAACCCAACTCATCGGCCCATTCGAAGGGCCCGACGCGCCAACCAAGGCCAAGGCTCACAGCTCGGTCAAGCGCGGCAATATTTGCGACAACATGCGGAATAAGGCGGCAGGCATAAATCAAAGTTTCCGACAAAATACGCCATGTGAACGGTCCAAGCTTGTCGGGGGTCTCGCGAAGCTTAAGCAAATCCTTTCCGATCATTTCCGGCCTGGAAACCGTGTGCAGTGGATCGTTTGGCGACAGCAAAGACATAAGACGATCGGCCAACAGCTTCGCCTGATTGCCGCCAAGACGTTTTTGTATTCCTGAAATCCCTTCGTTTAATCCCATTGAAGTTTCGAGAATTTCATTCACCTCTTCATGCGACAGAAAAAGATCCCGCGCGGCAGCCTGCGCGGCGCGCATGAAAAAAAGCCCGAGCCGGAAAGCGGCAAGGCCCGGCGCATCGCGGCAAATCACTATGCCATTGCCAAGGTAACGGTCGCAAAAATCGCCAACTAAATCGGCGGCATCGCGGCGCGTTTTCGGCCCCATAGCCATCTCGACAAGACGCGCGCCTTTCGCAAGACCAAAGAAGTTCGTAACCAGAAAATCTTCGGCAAAAGCATCGGACTGATTGCCCACAAGCGCTTTAAAAGAAGTTAGCGCTCCATTATAGGAAAAGATCGTACCCCGCCGCCGGTAAATATCGATTTTTCGGTATAATTCTTCCCGTGCGGGAAAATCCTCCGGCAGCGTGTCGATGATCCAATCCGCATCGTAAAGCCGTCCGAGACTTCCTTGCAGCTTGCCTTTATTGATTAACCCGACTTTGCCGGAACTGGTTAACGTTGAAGGTTCATCATTCTGAACATCGGCCAAGGCTTCCTCCGCGCGCAAGCGACGCTCGGCATCTCCTTCATCAGGCGTAGTATCTAGCCACAAAACAGGTACGTCCGTCTTGGCGATATGCGCGGCTAAAAGACCGCCCAACCTGCCTGCGCTAATAACAGCGACCTGCCGGATACCCGATGGCATTAACCGACTTCTCCCGTGCCCGTAGATGAACGCCAGATGGTGGCCCGAAATTTCTGAAGAAAGAGTTAAATAGCGGTTGCTACTCTTGTTATATTGCCGTTACGATAAGGGTTTCCGTATTATTTTGGGATAAAAGGAATCGAAGATGAAGAAGTTCAAAGTTGCCGTTGTCGGGGCCACTGGGGCCGTTGGGCAGGAAATGTTGAAAACCGTCGCCGAGCGCGATTTTCCCGTGAGCGACGTTATCGCTCTGGCCTCCAGCCGTTCGGCCGGGGGCGAGGTCAGTTTTGGCGAAGATCAGGTTCTCAAGGTTCAAGACCTATCGAAGTTTGATTTTAAGGGCGTGGATATTGGTTTGTTTTCACCGGGCGCCTCGGTGTCGGCCGAGTTTGCGCCGCGCGCAGCGGCGGCCGGATGCGTCGTTATCGACAACACGTCGCAGTTCCGCATGGAACCGGACATTCCGCTCGTTGTGCCGGAAGTCAACCCGCACGCGCTCAAGGACTTCGCCAAACGCCGCATCATCGCCAACCCGAATTGCTCGACAATCCAGATGGTCGTGGCGTTGAAACCGCTGCACGACATCGCAACCATCACACGCGTCGTCGTCGCGACGTATCAGTCCGTATCCGGCAAGGGGCGCGAAGCGATGGATGAGCTTTTCACGCAAACCCGCGCTATTTTCGTGAACGACCCGCTTGTGAAGGAACAATTCCACAAGCAAATCGCCTTCAACTGCATTCCGCAGATCGACGTTTTCATGGAAGATGGCTCGACGAAGGAAGAATGGAAGATGGTCGTCGAAACGCAAAAGATCCTCGACCCGAACATCAAGGTCGCAGCTACTTGCGTGCGCGTGCCGGTTTTCCTTTGCCATTCGGAAGCCGTGAACGTCGAATTTGAAAAACCGCTAAGCGTCAAGGACGCGCGCGCCGCATTGAAAAAAGCGCCGGGCGTCTCGGTCATCGACCACCACAGTGACGACGGATTCGTCACGCCCGCTGAATGCGCGGGCGAAGATGCGACATTCGTTAGCCGCATCCGCGAAGACAAGTCGGTCAAGAACGGCCTGAGTTTCTGGTGCGTCAGCGACAACCTGCGCAAGGGCGCAGCGCTGAATGCCGTGCAAATCGCGGAACTCTTGATCAAGGATTACCTATGACCGTTCGCATTGGGATTACCGGCTACGCCGGCAGAATGGGACAAGCAATTGCGCACGCCGTGCGCGCCCGCCCGGAGGAAGCGGCGCTGGTTGGCGGCGCGGACATCGACATCGCCCCCGCTCTCAGGGAGCAATATGGCAAGCTCGTTTTGACGGCCAACGCTGCCGAACTGTTTCCGCAGTGCGACGCGATGATCGATTTTTCGTCGCCCTCGGCAACGCCGGAGATCGCGCGCCTTGCGGCCAAGCACGGCAAGGCGCTTGTGTGCGGCACCACGGGCCTGAATGACGCGGCACATGCCGCCTTGAAAGAGGCCGCGCAAAAAGTGCCCTTGCTTTACGCGACGAACACAAGCCTCTCACTGGTTGTGATGAAGCAACTGACGCAGTTCGCCGCGCGCCTTCTGGCCGATCAGGATTACGACGTCGCCATTCTTGACCGTCATCATCGTTGGAAAAAAGACGCGCCGTCCGGCACGGCGAAAACGCTGGGCGAGTTCGTGCTTAAAGGAAATGGCGGCAAGAAAGAACCCGTCTATTCCGCTATCCGCGCGGGCGCCATTGTCGGCGAGCACGAGGTGATTTTCGGCGGACTTGGCGAAACGATCACGCTCCACCACAGCGTCACCGACCGCGACGTATTCGCGCGCGGCGCCGTCCAAGCCGCCCTCTGGCTCCACGGCAAAAAACCGGGCCTTTACACGATGGATGATGTGCTCGGGGTTGGGTAACGTTTTGACATTCCGCTGGATTATGACCAACAACAGAGTTAATTTATTAACAATAAGCTACGTCGATATTGTAATAATAATATTAGGCGCTAGCGGAGATTAATCGTTTTTGCTAAATCTATTAAGATATTTTAAAAGCAATTCCTGAAAGGAAGTCATATGACAAAGAATTTATCGCGGGTTACTCGTATTATTTTCGACGATAGCATGTCCGTTTTGTCGTTGAATGAAACGCCGACAAGGTTTCGCATCAGCGTTACCCCTGTAAGCAGCGACATTGAAATACTTCCAACTCAAGAAAATACGAACCAGTTTTCTCGTGATGTCGCTATAGATTCGGAAGTTGCCAATGTTGTCGGTCAGCAACAAGGCGACTTTGAAATGCACCTTTCAAAGTTAGAGAGCGATATTTTCGACGCCGTTTTCCTTGTAGATATATGCTCGGCCGAAACAGGTCGGCTTGTCGCAAGCACTTGTTTTTCAGGCGTTGATTTGGGCGAACGGGAAACCAAAGCAACAGAAAACATAATAGAAGCACTCTGCGCTCGCGATAATTTTTCATCCCTTCAGGGTCTTGGTGAAGTCCTGCAAGAGCTTGATAACAATCCCTATATTTTAAGAACTTCTCTTGAAGCGAGAGAAAAGTTTTTCCGCGAAGCTCTGGAAGACGTCATTGTCGGAAACGACCCTTTCTACAAACTTCTAGCCGTCAAGCTCGGAGCTATTATTGCAGAGAATTCTTTCGAGGCATTTTTATGCAAGGATTTACATGCAAAAGGTTTCTCCCTAAAGGTCAATCCGATAGATAAACCGGGCAGGCCCAAAAAATCCCTTACAGCGGGCTTCATGCCTTCGCGAAAAGAATTTAATTGAACCCCATTTTTATAACGCTTTAAAAGCGGATGCATTACGCGGCTTGGTCCAGGCCGCCCTCTGGCTGCACGGCAAGAAGCCGGGGCTTTATACGATGGATGATGTGCTGGGGGTTAGTTAACCCGCCTTAGCTAACGCATCGCCGGGCAACGCGACGTCCAAAAGCGCTTGCACCATGGCGTCTTTGACCAGCTTTTCGGTGGCTTTGCCGACGGGCACCAGGGGCAAACGAAGCTCATTCCGGCACTTGCCGAGCAGCGACGCGGCATACTTCACCGGCCCCGGCGAGGTCTCCACGAACAGCGCCTCGACCAGCGGCGCTAATTGGAAATTGATCTTCTGTGCCGTGGCAATATCGCCCTTCCGCCACGCATTCTGCATCTCGGATGCCAACTTCGGCGCGACATTCGAAACCACAGAAATGCAACCCACGCCGCCTTGCGCAAGCATAGCCAATGCTGTGTCGTCGTTGCCCGAAAGCTGGATGAACGTGTCGCCGCACAGTTTCCGCGTTTTCAAGGGCCGCTGCAGATCGCCCGTCGCGTCCTTGATGCCCGCGATGCGCGGCAATTCCACAAGCCGCGCAAGTGTCTCAACCGTGAGGTTCGTAGATGTCCGCCCCGGCACGTTGTAAAGAATGATCGGCAGACCTGTGTTATCATGAACGGCCTTAAAGTGCTGATACAGGCCTTCTTGCGTCGGCTTATTGTAATAAGGCGTGACGTGAAGCGTAGCGTCCGCACCAAGTTTCTCAGCGGCCTGGCTTGCCTTGATGGCGTGGGCTGTATCGTTCGATCCGCATCCGGCGATCACAGGCACTTTGCCTTTTGCAACTTCAAGGCAAAGGCGAATGACTTCTTCGTCTTCCTTATCCGTCATGGTCGCGGTTTCACCGGTTGTGCCGCAAGGCACAACGCCATGAATGCCTTCATCCAACTGCCACTTGACGAATTCCTGGAAAGCCTTGGCGTCGATCCTGCCGTTATTAAATGGCGTGATCAGGGCGGTAATAGCTCCAGAAAATAGTGGCGTACTCATGGCCAGTTTCCTCGTTTGTTGTTAAATTTACTCCTTAATGGAGCATCTACTTAATCTTAGGCATGCCTTGGACTTGCA
>CAYNLV010000023.1:5771-16108 GCA_964398175.1 uncultured Rhodospirillaceae bacterium | reverse complement strand
TCGTCCAGTGCCGCTCCAATCGCCAGCAATGCCGTTAAGGCGGCCCCCTTATGCGATAATTCCTCCAGCATTTCCAGCGAAATCGCCCGGGCCAACGTGAAAGGGCCCACCCGCGTCCGGCGCAAGGCGCTGATATGGCCGTAAGTTCCAAGGCTTATAGCCATATCCCTGCCCAGCGCCCGGACATACATGCCCTTGCCGCAAGTCACATTAAAATGCGCATGATCTGCATCCGGAAGCCCTGCAAGCTCCAGCCCCTTAACCATGACAGGGCGAGACGCAAGTGACGGCGTTGATCCCTGTCGCGCCATGTCGTAGGCGCGTTGGCCATCCAGCTTGATCGCCGAAAAGGACGGCGGCACCTGATGAATGAGGCCAGTGAAGGCGGGTAGAATTTTGCGTATTGCGGCTTCGTCTGGCCGTACCGCGCTGGTTGCCATGACCTTGCCTTCAGCATCATCGGTCGTGCGCTGCTCGCCCCAGCGTATTGTGAACGTATATTCTTTATCGCCGTCCATAACATAGGGAATGACCTTGGTCGCTTCGCCGAACGCGAGCGGTAAAATGCCCGTCGCCAACGGATCAAGCGTTCCGGCATGCCCGGCCTTCTTGCCTCCGAGCAAACGGCGCGCCTTGCCCAGCGCTTGCGTAGACGTCAGACTCAACGGTTTGTCGAGCACAAGCCAGCCATGCACGCGCGTGCCTTTATTTCCGGTCGGGATCGACAAGGTCTTTAGCCACGCTTGGCGTGTTCAGCAGAGTTTCGATTTTTTGGGCATAATCGAAACTGTCATCCGTCCGGAAGTTCAGCTTAGGCACATAGCGCAGCTTGACCTTTTGCGCGATCTCGTGACGGAAAAAGCCGATGATGTCGTTCAACACACGTGCCGTTTCCGCCGCCCTTTGTCCACCAAGCGGCATAACGAAGGCCGTTGCGTTTTGAAGATCGGGACTGATCTGAACTTCCGTTACCGTCACCAATGGCGCCGAGAAATCCTTTGGCCACGGCACATCGCCGCGCTGAAACACTTCAGCCAGCGCATGCCGTATGGCCTCACCCACACGAAGTTGACGTTGCGAACGCATGGTGTCCTGCCTCTTTTATCCGTGATTATAGGGTAGCATTAAGCGCGAAAAAGCATAACAACATTGTTTTTCGTCCGACAAATCAAGCCGGCTTGAGCCGCCGAGCCCGAAGAGAACGGAACGTCCGGTTTTCGTTTGCGCCAATTTCGATAGGATATTGGGGTCTTTCCTGATCTGTTTCTGCCAAAAGAGGATTTCTTCCTTCGATGCGCGATGCGCACGCGACCAATCGGGTTCAACGGGCTTATAGCACCGAAAGCCTATGGAAAGCCAAAAACTACCGCCATCCAAAATATGCGGGGTAGTTTGAACCTCCCGCATGCCCATCTTTACGGCATATAACACCGTCCGGCGCACTAACTCACGGCCAATATTTTTTGTAGGAACCGCAGTGCCTTTTCTTAAATATGACCGTAGATACGAGCGTACATGGCCTATTTTGATATATTTATCGACAAATGAAGGTGTAACGCGAATATCCCCAAAATAGGTGTTCTGGTGAGAAAGTTTAAACTCAAAGATAGGGTAGACGGGATTGATCTCTTCCGCGTTAGGCTTTTCAACTTCATAAGACGGCGATGAAACAAAGGGAAGCCATTGGCCATCGGTGAGATGGTGGTGAAAATCGTGAATAAAAAACAATATTTGTCTCGCTTCCATATTATCAATTCCCTTCAAAATACGTATGAAACTTTATTCATGGTTATAGGGCAGCTTTAATCGACCGAACGCGTAACGGCATTGCCTCCCGTTGTTAAAATCCAGTACGCCTTTGCTTCCTTGCCAATATAGAGCTTCGCGCCCATATCGGGTTCGCGCCAGTTCTCGAATGGTATCAGCCGACTGTTCCAAACGCGCTTTCCATGCGGCAATTTCTTCTTTCGATACATTGGTAACTTGCGACCAATCAGGTTTAATCTTTGACCAGTCTACTGTCAGTTGATCTTCGGGCCCAAAACCAATGTTGAGCCAAAAAGAACTGGCCCCATTCAAGCAATGAGACGTCGTAACTTTTTGGCAGCCCATTTCCCTAGCGCGCAAGACAAGCCGCCGCACCACCTCGCGGCCAACGCCACGGACATTTATTTGATCGCGCACATGATCGTAGCACGATTGAAGGTGCGTGATGCGAATATGTCCTTCTTGAAAACAAGGGATAACCTGCACATGACCGAAAGGAATGGCCTCTTGGCTATGATCCGGTTTTCGCATAAGTGTAAAAACGCAGTAACGTTTGTCCGAGCTGGGAAAATAGGCGAAAGGCTTTCGCACTAAATATCGCGTTGACGAGACAAAAGGGAGCCAACGATCACTGGCCAAATAATGGGCCATGTCGTCTATGTATTGCGAAAGGTCCATAGGTTCCCCCATCAAATTCCGCTTGAATGAATTATTACAACTGCCTTGCCACCTCTTCCATCTCGAAACATTCGATCACGTCGCCCTCGGCGATGTTATCATAGTTTTCGAACGCCATGCCACACTCGAATCCTTCGCGGACTTCCTTCACTTCGTCCTTAATGCGCTTCAGTGTTTTCAGCGACCCCTCATGAATGACGACGTTGTCGCGCAATAGGCGAACCTTTGCGCCCCGTTTGACGATGCCGTCCGTCACCTTGCACCCTGCAACCTTGCCAACTTTGGAAATGTTGAAGACTTGCAGGATCTGCGCATGACCGAGGAACCGCTCGCGCAGGTCGGGCGCCAACATGCCAGTCAGCGCGAGTTTGACGTCGTCGATCACATTGTAAATTATTGAATAATAACGGATTTCCACCGCATCGCGCTTGGCCATTTCACGGGCTTGCGGGTTGGCGCGAACGTTGAAACCGATGATCATGCCTTTCGACGCGTTCGCCAGCGTGACGTCCGATTCCGTGATTGCCCCCACGGCCGCGTCAAGCACACGTACTTTCACCTCTTCGTTATCGGCAGAGAGTTTTACAAGCGCTGTCTTCAACGCTTCGACCGAACCATGCACGTCGCCCTTGATGAGCACGGCAAATTCTTTCGCGGAACCGGCTTTGATGTTCTCCAGCATCTGCTCAAGTGAACCGCGTTGATTGGCCGCGGCCGCAAGTGTGCGGCGGCGGCGTTGGCGAAATTCGCTGATTTCGCGCGCCTTGGCTTCCGTCGGCACAACCATTAATTCATCGCCCGCCACAGGCGTGCTGTTGAGACCGACAACTTCGACCGGCATGGCCGGCCCGGCTTGCGCGACGTTATCACCGCGGTCATTGATGAGCGCACGCACGCGACCCCACTCGCTGCCCGCCACGAAAATATCGCCAACTTTCAGCGTGCCATACTGAACCAGAACAGTCGCAACCGAGCCGCGCCCTTTTTCGAGCCGCGCTTCGACCACTGCGCCTTGCGCCGGACGCTCGGGATTGGCTTTCAGATCCAGCATTTCCGCCTGCAAAAGAATCGCTTCAAGAAGCTTGTCGAGCCCCATGCGTGTCTTTGCGGAAATTTCGACCGAGAGCGTTTCGCCCCCCATCTCTTCGACCTGAATGTCGTGCTGCAAAAGTTCCTGGCGCACGCGCGAGGGATTGGCTGCGGGAAGATCACATTTGTTAATTGCCACGACGATCGGCACGTTCGCCGCTTTCGCATGGCGTATGGCTTCGATTGTTTGCGGCATGATGCCATCGTCCGCCGCTACAACCAGAATGACAATATCCGTAACGTTTGCGCCGCGCGCGCGCATTTCAGTAAACGCGGCGTGGCCCGGCGTGTCAATAAACGTGATGCGGTCAAAACCGTGCATGGTTTGCGGCAACACGACCTGATACGCGCCGATATGCTGCGTAATGCCGCCCGCTTCTCCCGCAACTACGTTCGTCTTGCGCAAGGCGTCGAGAAGAGATGTTTTGCCATGATCGACATGCCCCATGACCGTAACCACCGAGGGACGCGGCTTAAGACTTTCCGGCGCATCTTCCATCGCGGAAATGCTGGTTTCGACATCGGCTTCGGTCACGCGTTTGACGCGGTGCCCAAACTCGGAAGCCACAAGCTCGGCCGTGTCGGCATCGATGCTTTGCGTGATCGTTGCCATGACGCCAAGTTTCATCAGAGTCTTGATGACATCCGCGCCGCGTTCGGCCATGCGGTTCGCCAGTTCCTGAACCGTGATGACTTCCGGAATGGTGACGTCGCGCGTGACCTTGACCTGTTCCTGCTGCTGCATGGCCTGACGTTTTTCGCGCTCGATGCGGCGGCGCATAGAAGCCACGCTGCGTTGACGCACACCCTCTTCGTCCGATAAAGCTTGTGTCACCGTCATCTTGCCGCCACGGCGGCGCTCGGCCCCCATACCACGGCGCGGCGCGGGAGCGCCCCGGCCGCCACGGCCACGGCGGCCGCCTTCTTCTTCGTCATCGCCAATGACGCCGCGTTTGGCGAGCGATACCGTCTTTACAGACGCCATTTCGCCCACGCGGGTTGCAGCCCTCATCCGGTCGCCTGTCGCGCTTCCAGCGCCCCGGCCTTGCGCGCGCCGTTCATCTTCCAGCTTGCGCCTTTCGCTTTCCGTTTTTTCCTGATCCTGAATGCTGCGCAATTCTTCAAGTTCGCGTTGGCGCAACCGCTCACGCGCTGTAAGCGGCGCGGCGCTCTCGGCCACCGTCGTTGCCTCTTCTTCCGTTAATTCAGCACCTGTGGTTTCCTGAACCGTGCTGCGGCGCAATTCGTTCTCCAGAACAGCGCCGCGCAACGCGCGCAGGCGCGCGTCGCGTTCTTCTTGCGTTAGTTGGCGGATTGTGGCGCTTGTCGCTCGGCCACGTTCATTAACGCTGACGGATGTGCCGGGCTCGGGCCCGCGCATCATTTGTTGAGCTGCCTTGCCTTCAGTCGATGAAGAACTATCGGTGCGCTTGCGCTTGACCTCGACAGCCACCGTTTTAGAACGTCCATGCGAGAAGCTCTGGCGCACGGAACCCGTCGCGCCGCTTGTGTCGGCGCTTACGGGCTTTTTCAGCTCCAGCTTGGGTTTTGCCCCAAGACTTAATACTTTCTTTTTTGGCTCTTCTTCGGTCATGATCGTTCACAATCTACTGATTTAACAGTTTCACTCCTAATGTTTCGCCAACGGAATATTTCAACCCGCAGCTTTTCCGTAAGCGTATTCGGTTTCAAGCCTAGCGCCACCAGCTGTTCGCGTCCCAATGCTTCGCCCAATTGCGCGCGCGTAAAACCACTGTTCACGATTGCGGCACGGTTGAGTTTTTTGCGGATATCATGTCCGGCGTCCGCGGCCATCAGGACACAAGCGAGCTCGCCTGCCTTCAGTGCCTCCTCAACCTGCGGTTGTCCCATAACGACGAGGCCGGCCCCGCGCGCCAGCCCCAAAAGGTCAAGACAGCGTTTGGCAAGCAACCCTTCGACCTGATGAACAAGATCGGGACTGATGAGGGCGTTGGATTTTGCCGCACGCGCAAACAACTTTTTGGTGACAGCCCCCTCTAGGGCCGCACGCGAGGCGCTTACCCACATACCTCGCCCCGGCAATTTCGCGGCAAGATCGGGAACGACGTTATGCTGGGGGTCGAGAACGAAGCGGATCAGTTCATGTTTCGGTTTCACTTCACCCGTAACGAAACAACGGCGCATCGCCGAAGCCGGCCGCGCCGCCGCCAACGTCTCCGCCTCTAGCGCAGGCTCGGGCGAGGACGTTTCGTCGCAAGTGGTGGTGAGAACCATGACCATATGTCCGTTCGTACCTCATTGTTGCGGCTGATCGGAAGCCGGGGTTTCTTCCCCAGCAAACCAGTGGGCCCGCGCCGCCATGATAATGTCATTGGCTTTGCTTTCGCCCAGTTGATCCGTGCCGATGATCTCGCGCAACTCGTCACTGGCAAGGTCGGCCACATCGTCAAGCGTCTTGATGCTCTTCTCGCCCAGCTTGACAGCCATCTCGACCGTCAGGTTCGGCAAAGCGATCACTTCCTCGGTCACGCCAAGCTCACGGCATTTCGCTTGCAGTTTGGCGGCTGTTTCCGCCAGCCAAGCTCGCGCGCGCTGTTGCAGCTCGCTTGCCACTTCGATGTCGAATCCTTCGATTTCCGCAAGTTCGTCCGCCGGCGTGTCGGCAATCTGTTCGACGCGTGTGAATCCTTCGCTGACCAGCAGATGCGCGATGACGTCATCGACAGCGAGCGCTTCAAGGAACAGCGTCGTGCGCGTATGCAGTTCAGCCTGACGGCGTTCGGACTCTTCTTTTTCGGTCAAAATGTCGATGTCCCAACCTGTCAACATCGAAGCCAAACGCACGTTCTGACCGCGGCGGCCGATAGCAAGCGATAATTGTTCGTCCGGCACAACGACGTCCATACGATGGCTGTCTTCGTCCAGAACGACTTTCGCCACTTCAGCCGGCGCCAGCGCGTTGACAACAAACGTGGCAGGGTCCGAAGACCATGGAATTATGTCGATCTTTTCGCCCTGCAGTTCACCCACAACGGCCTGCACGCGGCTGCCGCGCATGCCGACGCACGCGCCGACCGGATCAATCGAGCTATCGTTCGATAGAACAGCAATTTTCGCGCGGCTTCCCGGATCACGGGCCACCGACTTGATTTCGATGATGCCGTCATAAATTTCCGGCACTTCCTGAGCGAACAGCTTGGCCATAAACAACGGATGCGTCCGCGAAAGGAAGATCTGGGGCCCGCGCTGTTCCTCGCGCACGTCGTAGATGTAGGCGCGCACGCGATCGCCATTCTTGAAATGCTCGCGCGGCAGCGTTTCGTCGCGGCGCAAAACCGCTTCGGCGCGGCCAAGTTCCACCGTGACATTGCCGTATTCAATGCGCTTGACGATGCCGCTGACGATTTCGCCCACCCGATCCTGATATTCGAGGAATTGCCGGCGGCGCTCCGCTTCGCGGACTTTTTGCACGATGACCTGCTTGGCCGTTTGCGCCGCAATTCGGCCCAAATCGATCGGCGGCAAGTCGTCTATAATGTAATCGCCCACGGCTGCGTCCGGTTTTGTTTTCTTCGCGGCTTTCAGCGTAATTTGCGTAAACTCATTCTCCACAGGATCGGCAACTTGCAGAAAACGCTGCAGATGCACTTCGCCTGTGCGCCGGTCAATCTCTGCGCGGATATCATGCTCATACCCGTATTTGGCGCGTCCAGCTTTCTGGATAGCCTGTTCCATCGCCATCAATACTTCATCCCGCTCGATGTTTTTTTCGCGCGCCACGGCATCGGCTACATGTAACAACTCCATATCCCAACCTCGTCCTTTTTTCCTGATATTCCGTTTTAGGGGCTCTTGGCCTTGTTTTCCGGCATCGGCACTACCACGGGCGCTGTGACAAGCCGCGCTTCCGTAATGCGCTTCACCGGAACTTTTACAGACCCTTTCGCTGTGCTGAGTTCAAGCTCAGCTTCCGGCTCGCGGCCCTTCACGCGCATGATGCGGCCTTGAAAACGCTGGCGGTCGCCCGAAGGCATCCGCAAATCCACCGTCGCCATATGGCCCTTAAAGCGCTCAAAGTCCTCAATCCGCACCAACGGCCTGTCCAGACCAGGGGAGCTAACTTCCAGCGTGCAATTGTCGGCCAGGTATTTTTCCTGCTCGATCCGCACGCCGACAGTTCTGCTAATTGCCACGCAATCTTGAACCGTCATCGGCTTGCCGTCTGTCCGCTCCGCTATGACCTGCAGCGTTTGGTAACGACCGCCGCCGGTCAATTTGATGCGCACCAAGTTGTAACCCAAAGCTGACAGCGGGGGCGAAAGCAGTCCCGTCAAAGAAGTCTCTATCGAATGCACTTCTGCCATCTCTCTCTGGCTTACCTCTGCAACGCGATCGGCCAACAAAAAAAGGCGGGCTTTTGGCCCACCCCGTCAACCTACCGGATTAGGGTGGATAATAGCGTCCTTCCCCCGCAAATCAAGGCTTTTTCTGCGTTTGAGTCAATCTGACTCTGGTTTTGAGAGAATCTCTTTATAAGAAAAAAATTTTATTATCATTATAAGTCAAGGGGTTAGAAAAGGATTGGTTTCAGCCTGCAAAGAAAAAAGTGAATTATACGTCCCAGCACCTTTCGAACGGCATCCTGAACCTTATATCCGGCGCATCTCGGTCAGAAAGCGATCAACTTCGGCGCGCATGGTTTCAGATTGCTGCGACAATTCCCGCGCTGCGTTCAATACATCTGTCGCAGAACGCCCCGTCTCGCGGGTTGCGGTGCTTTGTTCCTCGATTGCCGAGGCAATGGAGGTCGTAACAACATTAATACGGCTCATCATCTGCGCCAGTGTTTCAATGCTCATCGCAGCATCGGTTGCCTCGCTTTGCATTTGCCCTATCTGTTGACCAATTTCTTCCGTAGCTTTGGAGGTTTGATTAGCCAAAGTTTTCACTTCTCCCGCCACAACCGCAAACCCTTTCCCCATATCACCCGCGCGCGCCGCTTCAATCGTTGCATTCAAGGCAAGAAGATTGGTCTGGCCCGCTACGTTGTTGATGAGATCAATCACCGTCCCAACGTCTTTGCTTTTCTTAGCCAAAGATGCCGTTGTTTTATTGGCCTTCTCCGCCTGGGCCGCGCCGCTTGTTGCCACTTGCGTGGATTCGGAAACCTGTTTGCTGATTTCCGTAATGGCTGCCGTTAACTGCTCCGAAGCCGAAGATAGATTTTCCGCCGTGGCCTGCATCTCCGTTGCCGCCGACGACACCGCATTAACAACGCCTTTAACGCTGTTTTCAAAAGCATCAGCCATTTTGTGGACCGTTGCGCGCTGTTGCTTTTCCGCTTCTGCCTTCAGGGCCTCTTGCTCCGCACGTAAACGGTCTGCTTCAATCATGCTTTCCTTAAATACTTGAACTGTATTAGCCATCTGACCAATCTCATCAGCCCTGCCTACGCACGGAATTTCGGTTTCCTTATCCCCATTAGCAAGCCGCTGCATCGCCCCGCACATCCGGACCACCGGTCTCGCAATTCCACGACCGATCAGCCACGAAAAAGCGCCGCCCAGCAATAGTCCCCCGAAAGAAAAAACCATGATAAAGAAACTTATCTTTCCGATAAGTTCTGATATTCTTTTCTTAACGGCGTCCTGATCTGTTTTACAGCCTTCATTAATCGCCGTGACATCATCCACGATAACTTCGCCAACCTTCACCATATTATTGAATTGGGCCGTAAGTTCGCGTTCGTTTTTTACCGCTCTCTGGTAGGCTTCCTGATAACTCTTCACAAGAGCGCTAATGCCTTCATAGTTTGCTCGAAAGGACGTTCCTTTAACAGCTACCTCTAGCTCGGTCATCGCCTGTCTCAGTCTTTCAAGCGCCTTCAAGGATTCTGCTTCCGCTTTCTCGTCATGCCGTTCGAGCTGCCTGTTCACCCGGAGACGCACAAGCATCACTTGCTCCAAACCTGTTCCGGCCACAGCGGCCAAGTCATAAGATCCGTTTTTTTCAGCCGCACCTTTAAGGTTTTCGAAATCGATACGCATTTGTTTACCCATCGGATCAAGTAGTTCGCGCTCAATTTTATCTCTGTCCTTTCTTATCTCGATAGCGAGTTGAAATAATTTGTCGTAAGAATCAACTTGTTTAGAAAGGTTTTCCATGCGTCGACGTCTTTCAGAATTTTTAACAATATCCAGCCCCAAATCGACTGTTTGACGCAAAGCATCAAGATGTTCTTGCGCACGTTTAATATTCTCTTCCGACCCTAGCAGCAGATATTCCCGCACATAACGGCGAACATTGAGCAAATTCCGATCACTATCTTTTGCTATGCTGGCAACAAATACCCGTTGGTCAAATTCTTCAAAACCAGAAGTTACTCTGCTTAAAGCAAAATAGGCAGAGCCTGATACAATTCCCAAAATAATAAGGATGCTAATAAAGCCAAAACTGATTTTATAGCCTATCCTGAGGTCATCAAAAAACGCCGCGATCCCATGTAGTTTGCTTGATGCTGCGAGCGGCTTTATTGTCGGATAATTAAACATACGCTTTTCTCCAGTTGGACACGCTTGGTTAGCGCCTTTATCTGAAGATAATTCGGTTATAAATTCCTTGCCAAAGATCATGCATGTGTATGCGTTTTGGTAATAGATTGGTTATATACGAAGGAGGCTGTGCGTGCGTGCTAACGTAAGCACATATACATTCATTACACCGCTTGCTTTGAAAGCCCGGGCGCATTCGTTTACTGTCGCTCCGGTCGTCAGCACGTCGTCGACCAATACAATATTTTTCCCTTTAAGCTCTTTAGTCTT
>CAYNLV010000023.1:0-5761 GCA_964398175.1 uncultured Rhodospirillaceae bacterium | reverse complement strand
CGGAAAGCTTTGGCGACGTTCTTTTGCCTTTGTTCACGGTTCATCCGGCCTTGTATCGGTGTCGCTCGAACACGTAACAGCCCGTCAACAATAACTGGCTTACGAGAGAGCCGGCCCAGTTCTTGCGCGAGCAAGGCCGCTTGATTGAAACGCCGCCTAAAAAGCCGCCAGCGATGTAAGGGTACCGGAACGAGAAAATCCGCTTCAGTCAGAAATTCCGCCCCAGCGCGCTGCATCCACATGGCCATTGCCGGCACAGGATGAAGCCGGTCGTTATGCTTAAAGCCCAAAACCAAACGCTTGCTTGCGTCATCATAAATCATGGCGCTGCGGGCCTTGGCATATTCAGGGGGATGCGCAAGGCACTCGCCGCATTGCGTTCCTTCATCAACAGAAAATTCGAATGGCGCCCCACAAACGGCGCAACACGGTGCGGTGATAAAACGGATTTTCTTCCAACATTCAGAACATAATGACTGATTGCAGCCCACGGGCTCATAACAAACAAGGCATAAAGGCGGAAGCAGCACGTTTAAAAGAGGTGCAAGCCAACGGCTTATGCTTGATATTGAAGATGGTGTCTTGGCCGCGTCAGACATGAGCCCGGAACAACAAAGAGGGACAATGAAAATATCCTTATTTCCGTTTATACACCAGATAAACAGGCTGGCGGCCTGCCGCGATTCCCTTTTGCTCGTACCGCGTCACGACCCAGCCCGTCGGCGGCGTTTGACCGTTATAAATGCATGAAAACACGGGGTGTTCCGAGGCCCTTGCCCGCATCCACTCCCCCAGCAGAGCAACATCCGTTGCAAGCCGCAATTCGCCGCCGGGTTTAAGCACCCTTGCTAAACGGTCCAAATTTTCCGGGTTGATAAAACGCCGCTCGATGTGCCGCTTTTTGGGCCATGGGTCTGGATACAAAACAAAACAGCGGTCAAGACATGCGTCCGGCAAAGCATCCATTAATAACCGAGCATCGTCTGGAAAAATGAGAATATTCGCAAGCTTCCGTTTGTCGATATGATCGAGAAGACTTGCGATGCCGTTAATGAAAGGTTCGCAACCGATGAATCCCGCCTCCGGATGTTTTTCGGCCTGCATTGCCAAATGTTCGCCGCCGCCAAAACCGACTTCGAGGCATAGCATATGCGGTTTATTTCCAAACAAGCCTACGGGATCAAGCCGTTCCAAACCCATTAAATCAATTTGAATCTGGGGCAGTAAATCACGCATCAGCGCGCTTTTACGCGCGTGCAACGGCCGCCCTTTTCGGCGGCCATAGAAACGGGGGAAAGAATTAGATGAGGTCTGCAACTTAAAGATTAAACGCCCGCTTCAATTCCGGCACCAGATCGAGGCGTTCCCAGGAGAAGTGACCGTCGTCTTCGGGCATGCGTCCAAAATGCCCGAAAGAAGATGTTTTTTTGTAGATCGGACGGTTGAGACCGAGTTGTTCCCGTATTGCGCGAGGCGTTAACTTTACGGTTTGACGCAAAATGTCGACCAATTTGCTGTCATCGACCTTGTTCGTGCCGTGCGTAGACGCATAAACAGCCAAAGGCTCGGAGATGCCGATCGCGTAGGCCAGTTGGATCGTGCAGCGATCCGCAATCCCCGCCGCGACGACGTTTTTCGCCATATAGCGCGCCATATAAGCCGCCGAGCGATCCACCTTCGACGGATCTTTGCCCGAAAAAGCCCCGCCACCATGCGGCGCCGCGCCGCCATACGTATCGACGATGATCTTTCGTCCCGTCACGCCCGTGTCGCCGTCCGGCCCGCCGATCACAAAGCGGCCCGTCGGGTTGACGTAGAAATGTTCTTCTTCGCACATCCAGCCTTCCGGAAGGGCTTTTAGAACATAAGGACGGACGAGCTCGCGCACTTCGGCCTGATCGATTTTCTCGTCATGCTGGGTCGAGACAACCACACGCGCCGCGCGAACCGGCTTGCCGTCCACATATTCCAGGGTAACCTGACTCTTCGCGTCGGGCCCCAGCAATGGCAACTTGCCTGCATGGCGATCGACAGAAATGAGCCGCAGGATGTCATGCGAACAGGAAATCGTCGCCGGCATATACATCGGCGTCTCGTTGCAGGCGTAGCCGAACATGATGCCCTGATCGCCCGCGCCCTCATCCTTGTTTTCGCAACTGTCAACGCCCAACGCAATATCCGTCGACTGGGCGTGAATATAAATCTGCACATCGGCCCATTGCCAGTGAAATCCTTTTTGCGCATACCCGATTTCGCGCACCGCTTCGCGGGCCGCGTGCTCCATCTCATGCGCCATAATGTTGTCCGGCCCCCGGATTTCGCCCGCCAGCACAATGCGGTTCGTCGTGGCCAACGCTTCCACGGCCACGCGGCTGTGTGGATCCTCGCGCATGAATAAATCGACAATCGCGTCCGAAATGCGGTCGCAAACCTTGTCGGGATGGCCTTCGCCAACGGATTCGGAAGTAAATAAATAGGTGCTTTTCTTAGGGCTCATTGTCGGTCTCTTTATGTGGATGGATTGGAAAGGTTGGCTAAATCAGCATGAAACGGCACGCGGTTCAAGACCCAAAGTCGAAAGCCCTCGAAAGCCCGTAACTTTCGATCAAGAATCCGCCATTGTCTTGATAAGCTCATAAATCTTGCGGCGTTGCTTGGAATCCGTGATGCGGTAATACGCCCTTATAAGCTCAAGCGTTTCGCGCCGATGCAGGAGTTCGCTTTCGCCTGAGCTTGGCATACCTTCCAGCGACGCCTGCCCGCTTTCACCAAAACCCAGCTTGAGCTCCGGCTCCGTTATCTCTTTTGGAATTTCCTCAAAAAAGTAAGCGACGGAGACATCCAGCAATTTCGCCATTTGATAGAGACGACTCGCGCCCATGCGGTTGGTGCCGTGTTCGTATTTTTGAATCTGCTGAAACGTCAGGCCGCTGGCTTTGCCGAGCTGTTCCTGACTGAGCCCGAGAAGATTGCGCCGTAAACGCAACCGCGCGCCGACATGCACATCGATGGGATCGGGATTTTCCGCACGGTTCCGTGCGCTTTGCGACGAGGACGACATGATGAACGAACCTCGAAAATGAATGCGTTGGCATGGCCTTGCGGCGTGTATAATTGATACGTCTTTCGCGCCCCGGTTGCAATGCGTTCGTTACTTTTTGGCTCTAATCCTGAGAAAAACAGCCATCGCGAGGAAGAGCCCGCCGAGCCCCCAGAGCAGTTCCCAGCCAAAGCGCTGGAACAGGGTTTTTTCGCCAAGCGCCTGCGGCAAATCGCTGTCGACGAAGGCGGCTTTCTCCCAGCCCAGTTCCGCCTTCGGCCGGCCATAAGAATCCACCACCGCCACGACGCCCTTGTTCGCCACGCGCACGAGCGGCATGCCCTCTTCGATCGCCCGCGTGCGCGCAATCATAAAGTGCTGATAGGGTCCGATTGTGTGCTCGTACCAAGCATCGTTCGTGAGGTTCAGCAGGAATTGCGGCGGATCGCTTTCGTCGATGACGTCGCCCGGAAAAATAACTTCATAGCAAATGAGCGGACTGAACGGCGGCAGTCCCGCGACGCGCACCGTGCGCGGCCCCTCGCCCGCCGTGAAACCGGAGCCGATCGCGACAAGCGTGCGAATGGGCAAGAGAGAACCGAACGGAATGTATTCGCCGAACGGGACAAGGTGAAACTTGTCATAACCCGCGACGACGTTCGCGCGGTTATCCAGCGCAATAAGCGAATTGTAATAAGCCAGATCGAAATTCGCATCCGGCCCGCGCCGCACCACGCCCGTGATGAGATGCGATCCCGGCGGCATGCGCGCCGCGATCTCTTTCCGTTTTTCGTTTGCTTCCGTCAGGTAATAGCCTGTCGCCGTCTCGGGCCACACGAAATGCGTGACCGTTTTTCCGGCAGGCGCGAAGGTGGTATCCAGCAGGTCCTGAAAGTTCTTTTCGCGTTCGGATTCCCTCCATTTTAAAGACTGTTCGACATTTGTCTGTACAAGGCGCAGGCGCACATCCGCCACCACTGCATCGGATGCATGAGCGAGCCGCCAGCTTCCCCAACCTGCCGCCGCACCCAACAAAACCAAGCTAAAAACAAATACAGGAACGCTGAAACGATTGCGCATCGGCACAAAAAGCGCGGCGGGCAACACGACGAGCGCGAGCGTGAGGAGAGTCAGGCCATAGATGCCGATGACGCTCGTGATCTGCATCACGGGCAGCACGTCGCCCCAGACATAGCCCATGATGTCCCACGGAAAGCCCGTCATCAAATGGCCGCGCGCAAAATCCGCAAGAAACCATGTAAGCGCGAGAATCAAAAGACCGTCGAGGCGTTGCAGGCCCCAGCGTTTCGCCACAAGCACCGCCGCGCCGTAATAGAACGCGAACATTGCCGGAAGGCCGGTGAGCGACAGAGGCACCGCCCACCAGAACGATTTGATGTCGACAAGCATCGAGCCCGTGATCCAATAAAGACTGATGACAAGCAACGCGAACGAAAAACACCAGCCCACGAAAAACGCCTGTCGCAGTTTCGTCGTGCCCTGAAGCAAAAACACGAGCGCGGGAAAACAAAACCACAGCGTCGCAATAGCGTTGAACGGCGGAAACGCGAGCGCCGCAAGCGCACCGTAAAGAAGCGCGGACATGTAACGCGATTTGCCTTCACGGTGGCGGAGATGATCAGCCCAGATTGAGAAAGCGGAGAGCATAATTCGGGGTTAGGGGCTGGAGGTTCGGGGTTGGGGATCGGAGAAATTAATATTGGCGGATGAAATAACCGGCAAAAAGATATACAACCGATGGTTGGTGAAAAACAGCAGTTTTTGAGGGCGTTTTAGGCCCCTACAGGTCCTTAAATGAGGTGCATTTTTGATACCTATAGGTGCGAATTTTGGTGAAAAACACAACCTGCAGGGTCGCAAAACAGGGCAAAAACAGGCTTGCGAACAGCGTTCGTCGCGACTTGGGAACCTATTCCGTCCGGGTTACGGGACCGTTCGGAGCGGAAAAAAGGGAGTTGGGGAACCGTGATGCTGAGGAATACGTCCAAGTTACTGAACGCGAAGACAGACAGCGTAAGCTCTGAAACAACTGTTGCCAGCCTTCGCACCCGCCACAACGCGAAATTCCGTCGACGAAAAAGGCCATGAAGCATCCGGCGAATTGGTCGTGCTTCCTGTCGCCGGATTCCAAGAATCAATCATATAGCCGCCGCCACTAAGGGTATAACCACTGGGACATTGAGCAACAGAAGGGTTTCCATTATCAGGAGGATCATAGGTTCCGCAAGAAGCTGTAGGGGCCGATACTTTAAGATAATCCAGATTGCCGCAAACCGGACTTCCATCTTCGACTTTCACAAGCATTTGTCCGGGTGGACACGTAAATATTTCGTCGCTAATGCTTGTGGATTTCCACTTCTTTTCCCAAGCATCATTGTAAAGACAGGCAATAATATTTTTTTGGCCGAAATCCAGCTTTGTTGTGCCGATGACCGCGCATTCTTTACCTAGACAAGCCACACCGCCTTCCGGTTCGCAAGGCGCTGCCGTAGCGGAAAAAAATAACGAAGTCAGGAAAAGAATAAATAAGGACAGGGCAAAAGTTCGCATGGTCAAGTCTCCTAATAAAACGGGGCTTTAGAATCACGGACAATGTTTACTAAAGGCTTAATCAAGGATAAGCCCCGATAATTCAGGGCCTCGTTTCTCCATGCCCATGCACGACGTATTTGTAGGTCGTGAGTTGTTCGAGGCCGACGG
>CAYNLV010000022.1:3710-16189 GCA_964398175.1 uncultured Rhodospirillaceae bacterium | reverse complement strand
TGCATGAAGCCGAGGCGGGCGAGGAGGCGGCGGCTGGCCTCGTTGCGGGGGAGGCAACCGGCTTCGAGGCGGTGGAGCTTGAGAGTCTCAAACGCGAAGCTGCAGACAAGGCCGACAGCCTCGCTCATATAACCCTGGCGGGCATAGGGCTCGCCGATCCAATAGCCCAGCGTGCCTTTTTGTGCCATGCCGCGCCGCACATCGTTCAACGCAATCCCGCCGATAAGAACATCGGAAGTTAAGGGTTGAGGATTTTCAGGCGATTGTTTCAACCCCTCCCCGAAAGCGCTTTGCGCTTTCGACCCTCCCTCAAGGGAAGGGTGGTCTAAGGTTTGTCCTTCTGGCTGAATGATATTCTTAAATGCCGAATGCTGAATGCCGAATGCTGTCGTCTCGCTTACTTCAATCCCTTTTCTGAGAATAAAAAACGTATATCCCTTGCCCTCACGCCATTCGCGCCAGTGGCGGCGCAGGGTGCCGCAGAAATAGTCATAAGTCAGCGCATCAGCGGGCCACGTCGACTCCCAAGGCACCAGAAAATCGCGGCTAACGGAGCGGACCTTGTGCCATTCTTCCCAGTCGGTTGGGTAGCCCGAGCGCAGCACAACCCGTGGGCCTATAAGCCGGGTTTCAAGCGGTGGCTTCGGCCATCGCGATCTCTCGCCGAAAAGCGACTTAAGAAAAGGCATGAAGCAACTTAGCGGTAAAGAGGCTGCCTTGTATATACCCCTTCAAACCCTTACCTTAGTCATCGCCCGTATCGCTGCTGCTGTCGGGACCGACCATCATGGCTTCGGCGACAAGGCCGGCGTTGGCGCGGATCTTGTTTTCGATGGTTGCGGCCACGTCCGGGTTGTCGCGCAGGAATTGCTTGGCGTTCTCGCGGCCTTGGCCGATGCGCTGCCCATCATAGGAGAACCATGCGCCGGATTTCTCCACGACATTCGCCTGCGAGCCGAGGTCGATCAACTCGCCGACCTTCGAAATGCCCTCGCCGTACATAATGTCGAATTCCACCACGCGGAAAGGCGGCGCCATCTTGTTCTTCACCACCTTTACGCGCGTTTGGTTGCCCACGACGGTGTCGCGGTCCTTGATCGCGCCGATACGCCGGATGTCGAGCCGCACGGACGCGTAAAACTTCAGCGCGTTACCTCCCGTCGTCGTCTCGGGATTGCCGAACATCACGCCGATCTTGAGGCGGATCTGGTTGATGAAAATAACCATGCACTTCGACTTGGCGATCGACCCTGTGAGCTTGCGCAGCGCCTGGCTCATAAGCCGCGCCTGCAAACCCACATGGCTGTCGCCCATTTCGCCTTCCAGTTCGGCGCGTGGCACGAGCGCCGCGACGGAGTCGACAACCAACACGTCGATCGCGCCGGAGCGCACGAGCGTATCGGCGATTTCAAGCGCCTGCTCGCCCGCGTCCGGCTGCGATATCAGAAGCTCATCAATGTTAACGCCCAGCTTGCGGGCATAGGCGGGATCAAGCGCGTGTTCCGCGTCGATAAAGGCGCATGTGCCGCCTGTTTTCTGCGCTTGAGCAATAACATGAAGAGCAAGCGTCGTTTTACCCGAGCTTTCCGGCCCATAGATTTCAACAACGCGGCCGCGCGGCAAACCACCGATGCCCAGCGCGATATCAAGCCCGAGCGAGCCCGTCGAAATCACTTCGGTTTCGGCCACGCCTTCCTGTGAGCCGAGCTTCATGACCGAGCCTTTGCCGAACGCGCGCTCAATCTGACTGAGCGCGGCGTCGAGGGCTTTTTGACGCTCCGTATCACGGGGATCTTTCGTGTCCTTGCTTTCTTTTTGAACGATATGGAGATTGCTGCGGCTTTGGGCGCTCATGGGTGGTCTCCTTGGAGGGCTCATGTGTGTTCCTGTAATGTTCTCATAACCCGGAATGAGGGCAATTTGCAAGTTCTATTTTTGTTCACGTTCGCAAAATTTTATAACACATTGATATAAGATCATTTTCTCTTCAAAACCGCCCAAGGAGTGGGGCCTTCGCGGCCTTCCCATGTGGCGATCAGCGAATCGAAATGATTGGGCACATAACCAGTGCCGAAAATCTTCTCCAAGGGGAAGTAAAAAGGCTGATTGGGAAAAATCTCAATGTGATGCGAAGATTCAAAACGATGCGCAATCGTTTCTGAAATAAGCGGATTATAGCAATCATGCATTTCCACAATCACGTCCATACCGCGTAATGCTGGATACTTGTCAGGGTTGAGCAACTCATACTCGGCGCCTTCGATGTCCATGATGACTAGCGTTTCCGGTCCTGCCATACGTGCATAATCTTCGCCATTAAAACGTTCGCCAATAATAACGCGATCATCGACGCCGTTTGCTTCCACCATGCGCGCACATTTTTTCCGCGCTTTATCATCGATATCGTAGGCATAGGCCTTAATCTGTGGCATCCGACGCGCAAAACCGATGCTGTAATAGCCGAAATAACAACCGATGTTAAGAATCTGGGCGTAGTGATGTGTGATTGCCTGTTCAACGACTTTATGTAACTCCCACTCATAACAGCCGAGAAGATAAGGCGCGAAATGTGCGTCTTGCACATCAGGCGTCAACTCCATACCCTTGAATGGCCCCAGCATAACCTTATTGCCAACACGGTCGCGCAGGATCCGGCTTAAGACAACGCCCTGAAGGCCGGTTAGCATGCTCCAGACCTGCCGCATTCGGATATGATCCGGCTCGGAAGATTCCCATAAAGGCTTTACGATACGGAGAAAATCAGGGCCAAGATCAGTGGGAAAGAACATCGGAAAGACCTGTCGAATCGAAAGGAGAAAAAGTTTCGCACAGAGCCTTGGAAGCGTCCAGTTGTGAATAGAGGGTTAAGTGTATAATTCATCGTGAACCTTTCAATAACCTCATGTCATGCATGGTTGGATTGAATAGTAATAGTGATATAATACACTCGCATAGAAACACAGACGGAAGGATTCATCATGCCCGGGTTTAGGAAAACACGTGTAGGAGCGGCGCACTTTAAAGCAATCAATCCGAAAGCGGAGACAGAACTACTCTGCGCATTTCTATCATTGCGTACGGCGGATGAGGCGAGGCGTTTTCTTTATGACCTGTGCACGCCGAAAGAGATCTCCGACATGTCGGAACGCTGGCTTGTGTGCCGTCTGCTTGATGAAGGCAAGCTGTCGTACCGCGATATACATAAAGCGACAAACGTCAGCGTAACGACCGTTGGTCGTGTCGCGCGTGTCCTTCAGCAAGAAAGTTTTCAGGGCTACCGGCTGGTTCTCGACAGGCGCGATTCAAAGAAATCAAAAAAATAGCGTTTGTCTTTCAAAAATCGGCTAGGCATGCTTAAATCCAGATCATGAAACCGTGGGTTCGCACATTATGGCAGAACCAGCCGGCGTTTTTGCGCCGTGTGGGGCTGGATGTCGCGCGGCAGGCGCTGGCGCGTCCGCTGAATCCAAACCGGTTGCGGCTTCAGGGTGACGCGGTTGTCGGCGGTTTTATAGGTACGGCCTCGGGTTTGGGCGAGGGCGCGCGGCGCTTTTTGGCGCACTTGCGTTCCATAGGCGTCACGGCGCATGCCGCGAACGTCAGCCGCTTCGCGGCGATGGATGATTATGACGCGGGACCGATTTGGCCGCAGGCGGCAACGCCGGGCGGCATAGCCATTTTTCACGTTAATCCGGATTTGCTCAATCTGGTGATGTCGGTTGTTGGCCGCCAGCGGTTGAGCAAGCGGCGGATTGTTGGTTTTTGGGCATGGGAACTGGATGTGGTTCCGCCGAAATGGATCCGGACGCTCAGGTGCGTCGATGAAGTCTGGGTTTCAAGCCGTTTTATAGCAGACACGATCAAAAGAGCGTCGCCTGAAACGACGGTGCATGTACTGCCGTTGCCGATAGATACGGCGGTTCAGCCGATGATTCCCTTGCGTGATCCGTTGCCGCAGTATCAGGGACGACCGGTCGTTTTCTTCGCCTACGATGTGCGCTCGACCATTTCGCGCAAGAATCCTGAAGCGGTGGTTGAAGCGTTCCGCCGCGCGACAGCGAACGATCAGAATTCTGTCCTTGTAGTCAAAGTCAGTAATGAAGAAGCATGGCCCGAGGCCCGCGCCCAGCTTGAACGCGCGACGGCAGGGCTCGCAAACATTCATATCATCCGCGCGCTGTTGAGCGAAGACGGCATGAAGGATTTGATCGCGCGCGCGGACATTGTGATGTCGTTGCATCGTTCGGAAGGTTTCGGGTTGTTGATGGCTTCCGCGATGGCGGCGGCCAAGCCGGTGATCGGAACGGGCTGGTCGGGAAATCTGGATTTCATGACGCCGGATACATCGATATTGGTGCCGTACAAACGTGTGCCGGTTGTCGATCCGCAAGGCGCCTATGACAAATACGGCGCGACATGGGCCGATCCGGATATAGAGTTTGCGGCGAAGGCGCTCCGTCGCCTGCTGGACAACCCGAACGAGCGCCAGCGCATGGGGCAAGCCGCCCGCGGCCATGTGACGCAATTTTTCTCGCTGTCGCGCTGGCAAACCTTGCTGCCGGAGTCGTTCTGGCAATCGCTTTCAGAAGAGGCGAAAGGAAAAGGGCCGGGCTAAATCGCCGCTGTGGCTCTTTTCAGCCAATCGACTGTATTTTCATCCAACAAGGGGCGAAGCGCGTCGAAGACGCGCGCGTGATAAGCGTTGAGCCAGTCGCGCTCGGCTGGCGAAAGCATCTCTGTGTCGATTAAACGCATATCAAAAGGCGCGAGGGTGAGGGTCTCGAAGGCGAGAATCTTTCGTTCGGGCGTGCTGATCTCGAGCCGCTCCACCACCGCCTGAAGGTTTTCGAGCCGGATACCGTAATAGCCTTCCTTGTAAAATCCGGGCTCGTTCGAAAGCACCATGCCGGGCTTGAGTGCCGTCGTGCCGCGGCGCGAGATGCTCTGCGGTCCCTCATGCACCCCAAGATACGTGCCAACGCCATGCCCCGTGCCGTGATTGTAATCGAGGCCCGCGTTCCAGAGATGCTGCCGCGCAAGCACGTCGAGTTCGGCGCCTGTCGTGCCGTCCGGAAACCGGATGCTGGCGAGCGCGATGTGGCCTTTGAGCACGCGGGTAAAGCGGTCGCGCATTTCGCCGGTCGGCGTGCCGATGACAACGGTACGCGTCACGTCGGTCGTGCCGTCGAGGTATTGGCCGCCGCTGTCGATGAGGAAAAGCGAATTCTTTTCGAGCGCCCTGTTGCTCATGGCGGTGGCGCGGTAATGCACGATAGCGCCGTGCGAGCCGCTGGCGGCGATGGTGTCGAAACTCGGACCGCGGTAAAGGTTTCCTGCGGCGCGAAACGCGGCAAGCTTTTCTTCCGCCTGCAGTTCGGTGATGGATGTGGGATCCGGATACTGGTCCAACCATGCGAGAAACTTCGTCAAGGCTGCGCCGTCGCGGCGGTGCGCGGCGCGCATGCCGTCGAGCTCGATCAGGTTTTTGCACGCGCGGGGCAGGGCGCACGGATCCGGCCCGCGTTCGATACGGGCGCCCGCGCGTTTCAGCGCGTCGGCTACCCAGAACGGCGCCTCGGTCGTATCAAGGCGCACAAGGCTTTGCGATTCCGCAAGGCGGTATAAAGCAGGGGTAAAATCCTCAAGAGCGTGCCGCGTGACGCCGGAGCCCAAATGATTGGCAAGCCCGGCCGAGAACTTCCGCGTATCGGCGAACCACTCGACGGTGGAATCGGCCCGGATAATCGCGTAACTGAACGGCAGAGGCGTATGAGGCGCGTCGCCGCCGCGCACGTTCAAAAGCCATGCGATGGACGACGGATTGGTGAGAACGGCGGCGTTCAGGCCGGCTTTTTTTAATTCGCCGGCGATATCTTGGCGCTTTTCGGTGGAAAGCTTACCGGCATAGAACCCTTCGTAGGCGTAAATCTTGGCAATGGGCGGTAGAGGCCTGTCGGTCCAGATGGCATCGACGGGATTGCGTTCGACGGGCTTCAACACGGCGCCGGGTTTCAGCACGGCTTTCTGGAACCGTTCGATCTGGTCGGCGGTATGCAGCCACGGATCGAAGCCGAGCTTCATGCCCGACCATGCGTTGTCCTTGAGCCAGTCGGCGGGCGCGTGCGTGGCGCTGTCGAAGAGCGTGAAAAGATCGTTATCGATCTGCTGGCTAGCCTGCAGCGTATAGCGCCCGTCGGTGAAAAACGCGGCGATGCCGCTTGTCACGATCAGGAACCCGGCCGAACCGGTAAAGCCGGTCAAAAACTGGATGCGCTTGGCGGAAGCGGGCACATATTCGCTCTGGAACGCGTCCGCCATGGGCACGAGGAAACCGTCAAGCTCTTGCTGCTTGAGTTCGTCGCGAAGAGAGCGGAGGCGGGCGGCGGTACCGGTAACGGAAGAAGCACTGTCCATACGCGCATCATGCCTTGAGCGGCCGCCTTAGCGCAAGCACAGACCATTCGCCGATCTTCTTGCGATGAATCAGATGAAGCCCCTGCGCCCGGTGGGCGGAAATGACGGCATTGGCCTGGGCATTCAGAATCCCGGATAAAATGGCGATGCCGTCGGGCGCTAAATGGCGCTTTAAATCCTTGGCCATCTGGCACAAAGGGCCTGCGAAAATATTGGCCATGATCAAGCCATAGGGCGCGCCGTTCTGCACCAAATCCGAGGTATAGCCGTTGCTGAGGCCGGTCCTGATGTAACCGCTCAACCTGTTGGTGCGGACGTTGCCGGCGGCAATGGCGACGGCCTCGGGATCGAGATCGACCGCCACAACCTTTCCACAGCAGGCTTTTGCGTAAGCCATCGCCAAAATCCCCGACCCGCACCCAAGATCAAGCGCGCAATATTTCCCCTCCCCGCGCGGGAGGGGTAAGGGGATGGGGCGTCCCGTTTGTTGCAATGAATATTTCTTCAACACCGCATCCAACACCTCCAAACACCCGCGCGTGGTGGGATGTTCGCCGGTGCCGAAAGCCGCAGTGGCGTCGATCTGCAGCGCCAGCCTCTTGTTCTTCACCTTGTCGCGATGCGCCGCGCCATAGATTGTCCACCGCGCGATGGTGATCGGCGGGAAGTCGGTCGCGACTTTCTTGAGCCAGTCGAGATTGCCAACGGGCGAAACCTGTATCTTCGGCGCCTTTTCCTTGTGAACGGCGGCGAGCACGGCCACACGCGCGGTCAGCGCGGCCATGTCGGGTTTTTTCTTAAAAAGCGCCTCGACCTCGGCGCGTGCCTTGCGCGGCGGCGCGAGAAGGGTGACCGAAGCCGCGTCTTCCTCGAGCACATCGCCTATACGCTCCGCTAACGCAGGCGAACACGTAAGCGAAATTTTCCGGAGTTGAGCAGAAGAAGAGGGCATGTGCGTGTTTTACATTAAATTCCTCTAAACTAGAACGTCATTCCCGTGACCGCCTCCGCTAAAGCTACGGCGCGTCCGGGTATATAGTCATGCCGAAGTCCGCAGGACATAGGCGGAAAGCGGGAATCCAGCATCGCATGTCCATGCGATGCATGACTCATGCGGCTCGTGGCCCGTCTACGCCCTTTGGGCTTCGCCGGGTTAGGCACCAAGTCCGGCGAAGCTGCGAAGCAGCGTAGACGGAACGCTCGCCGCTGGATCCCCGTTTTCACGGGGATGACACCCCTGATTTTGTTTTACACCCCCCACAACCGGTTCGGTTTAACCTTGCGGGCGTAGGCGGCCATGAGGGCGTGAAACTCATCGCGCGAGATGTCGCTTTTTTCGGCCATTTTGGAAAGATCGTTATAAGCGATCTTCGCGCGTTGGAGCTTGACGCACTCTTCCAGCGGCTCCTCGGGGATGAGCGCGTAAACAAAGCGGCAGTTCAAAGCCTCGGCGGCGCGGCGCAGCGTGGCGATCTGGATCGTATCGTTGACTTCGGATTTTTCGATTTTCCGGACGCCGCTTTCCGAAACGTTGAGCCGACGCGCGAACTGACAGGCCGACATTTCCAGCGCCAAGCGAATGGTGCGTATCCAGCCAAGGCTGGGCCTTTCGGCATTGCGCACGCGCCGCCATTTTTTCTTTATGTCCTCATCGACCTCATACCGTAACTCCATCGCATCGTTGCTCTTGGACATGCAAGCTCCATATCTATTCCCCTCTCCCCACTGCGGGAGAGGAAGCAAAATCTTGGCGTTACAAAGTAACGCCTTAGATTTTGCAGGTGAGGGGTCAAATATTTATAGCTTCCTCCCACCACGCCATCGCTTTAATACAGCATCCCCGCCAAAAAAGCAAGGAAAATATTCCTAATAGCGCTCATTTTCAATTAAGGCAATTATATACTTCGTAAACCCAAGCACAATTAGTTAGATCGGTTCCTGTACCATGCCACTAAAAGGCCAGCAATTAGCCCACATACGCCAATGCTGAAAAACACCACAGGATTTGACAACCAGTCGCCATAAGCTTCTTCAATCTTGGCCACAGCGTAAACAACTCCAACTATAAAAGTGCACCAAACAATAAGAACAAGTATGTCAACTTTATTTTCTAAGGTTCTTAATCTTTGCTCTTTATCAGGCATGTATTTTTCCTTCTTTAAGGATTCAGGCGTAACCTTCACCATTACTTCAATGCCCCGCCCTCGGCTGCACGCCGATGCGCATACCCATAGCGCCCAGCACCTTGGTCAAAGTATCGAGGCGCGGGTTGCCGTGTTTCGACAACGCGCGGTAAAGGGATTCCCGGTTAAGACGGGTCTCTTTCGACAGCATGGACATGCCGCCGCGCGCTTCCGCGACATGTTTAAGCGCGGCGGTGAAGAGTTCCAAATCGCCATCGGCAAGGCATTCTTCCAGATAGGCCGCGGCAACTTTTGGATTGCTCAAAAGTTTCTTGCTGGTTCCTTCAAAAGAACGGCTCGGTTTCATGTTTTTATCCTCCTTTCATAATCGGCCAAATATTCTTTGGCTTTCTCAATTGTTTTTCGTTGATCCTATTTCGTTGAACCGGCCAGAAGAAGAATAATTTTCCTTCCGGCAAAACTGTAAAAGATGCGGTATCCGGGATTGTAATGTTCGCGCATCTCAAAAAGATTTTTTGTTCCCTTCAGAATTTTCCAATCGCCAAAATTGCCAAAAGCGGCGCGGTTAATCCGCGCTCTTACTTTTGCTTGCGCCCGTTCATCCTTGAGGCCAAGCAACCATTCGGAAAAAGGGCTTTTGCCATTGCTGGCCACGTATTCTTCGATTTCATACATTGGGTTATATGTAGCATATAAGCTACACTATTGTCAAGGGTATATCTGGCGATCTTCTGGACAGAGGCATATTTTTAATGTTCCCCAACCCCGCCTTTTTTGCTCCGAACAGTCCCGTTGCTCGGACGCAATGGTGCCGAAAGTGCGGTTAAACGGTGTTCAAAACCGCTTTTACCCCCTGTTTTGAGACCCTGCGGGCATTGAAAACCGCAAAAATGAGCGCCTGCGCATGGCAAAAACAAAACGAAAAAAGACCCTGCAGGGTCTCACCGCGCACCCTCATACCTTGTCACGCCGATTATGGTTAAGTGAGAGCCTGCAGGGTCTCAATTTCAGGATGGGCGGCACAGCAAGAGCGTCATCCCCGCGTAGGCGGGGATCCCATTTGGTTTTGAATAAGATAAACAGAAAATGGGATGCCAGCCGTCGCTGGCATGACGAAGAAGCGAGCGCGAATGACGAATGCAATCAAGTCCCCCTCCCCTTGAGGGAGGGGTTAGGGGAGGGGTATATAAATTTGACCCCTCACCTGCGAAAACTAAGCCGTTACTTCGTAACGACAAGTTTTCGCTTCCTCTCCCGCAAGGGGAGAGGGGCATATAATTCTGATCACTGATTACTGTCTACTGATTTCACAAACCCTTCCAACACCTTCTTCACGCCCGCTTTGTCGAAGTTGATTTCGAGGCGGTCGTTCTCGATGCGGCGGATGGTGCCGGGGCCGAACTTCTCATGAAACACGCGGTCGCCGACGTTCAACTTTCCTTCCCGACCGCCTCCGCTTTGCTTCGGCGTGTTGGGTAATACAGTGGCTTTACCTTCAATCGTTGGCGGTTTGAGAAATTTATCACGCCGTAGTCTTGACGAAGGCGGACGACCTTTCCCTGCTTGAAGCTGTTGCCAAAGCGACGGCACTCTTTCGCGCCGTTTGCGGGGCGCGCCGCCGTCCCATCCGCTTGAGGCTGCCGTGCCGCCGCCTTGAATGCTTGAGTAATGCTCGATATGTTCTTTCGGCAATTCCGCGATAAAGCGCGAGGGCAGGGCGTTGATAAAACTCCCGTGCAAAAAGCGGTTTGCCACATGGCTGATCGAGGCGCGTTTGCGCGCGCGCGTAATGCCGACATACGCCAGCCGCCGTTCTTCCTCAAGCCCGCGTGTGCCGTTTTCGCTCAGCGTCAAGCGGCTCGGGAAAATCTCCTCCTCCCATCCGGGCAGGAAAACATAATCGAACTCCAACCCCTTCGCGCCGTGCAGCGTCATGAGGCTCACTTGCGGCACGTCCTTTTGCTCCGTCACTTCAAGCACAAGGCTCACATGCTCCAGAAAAGCTTCCAGCGTATCGAACTCAGCCATGGCGCCGATTAATTCCTTGAGGTTTTCGAGGCGTCCCGGCGCGTCAGGCGATTTGTCGGCCTGCCACATTGCCGTATAGCCGCTTTCGTCCAGCACGATTTGCGCGACTTCCGCGTGCGGCAGCGAGGTCATCAACCCGCGCCACCGCGCGAACGCCTGCATAAGGTTCTGCAGCGTCGTGCGCAGTTTCGGCTTCATCTCATCGGTTTCGCAAAGACGCGCCGTGGCTTCGCTGAGCGCGATTTGTTCCTGCCGCGCATAGGCATGCAATTGCTGGAGCGCCGAAGGTCCCACCCCGCGCTTCGGCACGTTCACCATGCGCTCGAACGCAAGGTCGTCGTCGGGCGAGGCGATAAGGCGCATATAGGCCAGCGCGTCGCGGATTTCCTGCCGTTCATAAAAGCGCGCGCCCACCAGCACGCGATAAGGAATGCCAAGCTGTATAAAGCGTTCTTCAAACTGGCGCGTCTGGAAGCCCGCGCGCACCATGATGGCGATTTCATTCAGCGGGATCTGGCGGCGTTGGAGCGCCTCAATCTCGTCGGCGGCCCATCGGGCTTCTTCCTCGCCGTCCCACAGCGTGCGGATTTGCACGCGCTCGCCCATCGTGGCGCTTGTCCACAGCGTTTTGCCGAGGCGCATGCGGTTGTTGGCGATAAGCTGCGAGGCCGCGCCGAGGATATGGCCGGTGGAGCGGTAATTTTCCTCGAGGCGAATGACTTGCGCGCCGGGAAAGTCTTCCTCGAAGCGCAAAATGTTGCCGATTTCCGCGCCGCGCCAGCCGTAGATCGACTGATCCTCGTCGCCGACGACGCAGATATTTTTGTGCTTCTGGGCCAGCAGGCGGAGCCAGAGGTACTGCGCGACGTTGGTGTCCTGATATTCGTCCACCAGCAGATAGAGGAAGCGGTTTTGCATGCTCTCGAGCACGTCGGGGTTTTGCTTGAGAAGGGTTAGCTGGTGGAGAAGAAGATCGCCGAAATCGCAGGCGTTGAGTTCAAGGAGGCGCGTTTGGTACATGGCATAAAGCTGGGGAAGCTTGCCGCCTGCTAATTCGCCTTTTTCATGCGCGACGTCGGCGGGGACGAGGCCGCGATCCTTCCAGCGCTCGATCACGGCGTGCACGAGGCGGGCGGGGGATTTCTTCTCGTCGATGTTTTCGGCTTCCAGAAGCTGCTTGATGAGCCTGAGCTGGTCGTCTTCGCCGAGGATGGTGAAACTGGGCTTCAGGCCCACGCGCTCGGCATGGGGTCTGAGCAATCGCGCCGCCAGTGAATGGAAGGTTCCCAGAAACCAGCCTTCGACAGGCCGCTGCAACATTTCGGACACGCGGGTGCGGATTTCGGCGGCGGCCTTGTTGGTAAACGTCACGGCCATGATCTGCCCGGGTACGGCTTTGCCGGACATCAGCAAATGGGCGAGGCGGGCGGTCAGGACGCGCGTTTTGCCGGTTCCGGCGCCGGCCAGCACCAACACGGGCCCGTCCAGCACCTGCAGGGCCGAGCGCTGGGCCTCATTCAACCCCTCCCAACAGGAAGAAGTATTCGGTACTGAAAGAGCGTATTGGTTCATAAAATCGTGGTAAGCCATGCCGCTTTAAGGGACAAATCTCAAATAAAAATGCGTGTTAAGAAGTCATTTTTGGTTGAATCTTCGCCATTTCTTCCGGCGACATCACCCGGCCCACGACTCTATTTCGTCCGTTTTGTTTTGCGTCATAGAGCGCAGCGTCGGCGCGCGCGATAAAAGATTCAGGATCTTCGTTTGGCGCGTACTGGGTTGCGCCAATTGAGATGGTAACAACGCCGAGGGTTTCATTGGTTGTTTTCCGTTTGATTTGCTTGGTACCAAGACTTTCGCGGAGCTGGTTGGCAACTTTTTCAGCGTCGCGCC
>CAYNLV010000022.1:0-3700 GCA_964398175.1 uncultured Rhodospirillaceae bacterium | reverse complement strand
AATTCTTCACCACCGTAACGCGCGATAATGTCTCGCCCTTTCAAGTTCTCAATGAGTGTTCGTGCAACGAGTCTTAAGACTTGATCTCCAATGAGATGGCCGTAGGTATCATTGAACTTCTTAAAGTGATCAATATCAGCCATAAGTAGCGACAAATTGGTTCCATTTTCTAAGGTTTCGGTAATTGTACGCGCGAGTTCGTTCGCGAAAAACTTGCGATTACCAACTTCGGTTAAAGGATCAAGCAGTGAATCTTTTTTCACTTGATCCAGGTTATAACGCACCTCAGTTAATTGCTGCGTCGACTGGGCGAGCTGAGTATGTAAACGCTGATTTTGTTCAGCCATGACGCGCGTTTCGTTGGCCACACGCGCGACAGCTGCACGTATCTGTTCAAGCGGGACTTGGTGCTGCAGGGTGCCAGAAAAGGTGTTCAACTCTTGCCCATATTGCTTTGCGCCTGTGTTGGTCTGGTCAATCACGCCCATCACGCGCTTGAGCTCTTCGTCAATGCTGGCCGATGTGGAATTAAGTACGCGGTGTTCAGCCTCAAGGCTTAAATGAGCCTGGTAAAGTTCCGTGCATTGTTGTTGCTCTAATCCACCAAACTGCGCGAGAAGGGCATCCATCGACATCTTGAGGTTTGGATTCGAGCCTGAATGAAAAGAATAATAAACAGCATAATTTTCAGGTGTAGGCATAAGCCCATCCCTTGTTAGGCTGTCTATGGTTTCTTTTGCCCAGCGTTCAGTTTGATTTTTATTTCCATCTGAAGTCACGGAAACCTCATAAATAAGACCTTTTCGATAGTCAGCGGGTCGCGAGAATCAGCCATGCTATACAAATAAATGACATACATTAAGCCAAAAGATCTTACCACCCTGTTAACTAGTTAAACAGGGAAAAGTGGTTTTGCTAGGGTTAGAATTGCACTATTTGGTTGTTCAAGCTATTCCTTGGGAGGGCTTTCCTCTTAATTGGAGAATTGCGAGTTTATTCAGGGCATGAATGTAGGCTCTGGCCGACGCAACGATTGTATCAGGATGTGCTCCCTGGCCATTAACCGTCAAACCATTCTCCTCAAGTCTCACGTTAACTTCGGCCTGCGCGTCAGTTCCAGCAGTTACGGCCTTGACTTGGTAAAGAGCGAGAGATGCTTGATGGGGAACAAGCTCCTTGATGGCGTTAAGCGCGGCATCGACAGGGCCATTGCCGGTAGAAGTTGCTGAAACAGCTTGGCCATTCAGCAAAATCTCAAGCGTAGCTCGCGGAGGTTCTTTTGATCCTGAATACACCTCTAAAGATACAAACCGAATATGGTCATTAGCGCGGGCCACTTCATCGTCAACAAGAGCAATAATATCCTCGTCAAAGACCTCTTTTTTACGATCAGCAAGATCCTTAAATCGGTTAAAGGCGTCCGAAAGCGCGTTATCGGCGAGTTCATAACCCAACTCCTGCAACTTAGTTCGAAAGGCATTTCGTCCCGAAAGCTTGCCCAGTTTAAGAGATGTTTTGGTCAAGCCAACGGATTGCGGGGTCATAATCTCATATGTTTCACGGTTCTTGATCATGCCGTCCTGGTGAATGCCGCTTTCATGCGCAAAAGCATTTGCCCCAACAATGGCCTTGTTTGGTTGAACAACAAAGCCTGTCGTAGATGAAACAAGATGCGAGGCCCGCGTGATCATGTCGGTTTTAATGTTAGTCGTATAAGGCATCAAATCGCGGCGCACGCGAAGACCCATGACGACTTCCTCCAGCGCCGCGTTGCCCGCGCGTTCGCCAAGGCCGTTGATGGTGCATTCCACCTGACGCGCGCCGTTCGCGACGGCGGCGAGCGAATTGGCCACCGCAAGGCCTAAATCGTTATGGCAGTGGGCGGACAAAATGGCCTTGTCGATGTTGGGCACGCGGTTCACGACCATTTTGAAAATCGCGCCGAATTCCTCCGGCATGCTATAGCCGACGGTGTCAGGAATGTTGATTGTGCGCGCGCCCGCCTTGATCGCTGCCTCGACGCAGCGGCAGAGGAAATCGGGTTCCGTGCGGCTGCCGTCTTCGGCGCTCCATTCCACGTCGTCGCAAAGATTGCGCGCCAGAGTCACGCTGTCGATGACCGCCTGATAGACCTTGTCGGGTTCCATCTGCAGCTTGTGCTTCATATGCAGGGGCGAGGTGGAAATAAAGGTGTGGATGCGCTTGCGCGGCGCGGGCTTGATGGCCTCGGCGGCGCGCTCGATATCGCCGAGATGGGCGCGGGCAAGGCCGCAAACGGACGTGTTACGGATCGTCTTGGCGATGGTATTGACGGATTCAAAATCGCCTTTCGAGGCGATGGGGAATCCGGCTTCCATGACGTCCACGCCCATTTCCTCAAGAAGCAGGGCAATCCGCAGCTTTTCGCCAAGGGTCATGGCCGCGCCGGGCGATTGCTCGCCGTCACGCAAAGTGGTGTCGAAAATAATAACGCGGTTAGCGTTCGGGGATGCGGGAGTCATGATAAGTCCTTTGGTTTAATAGAAAGTTCGGGCAATGAGGGTAAGAAACGGCAATGGCGACGGGCTAAAACCCGCGCAGTCGAAGAAGGGATAGAAGCAATGTAGCCGTCATATGCATGGGCGTGAGCTTAATTGATCCTTGGGCGAAGGTAAATATACCAGTTATTCAGCCTTCGATCAGTTTTAACCAATCTTTTTCGCTCAAGACCTTAACGCCCAGGTCGCGGGCCTTGGCGGCTTTGGAGCCTGCATCTTCGCCGATGACGACATAATCGGTCTTTTTCGAAACCGAACCGGCAACGGTGGCGCCCATGGCCTCGGACTTGGCCTTCGCTTCGTTCCTGCTCATCCCGCTCAGCGTACCCGTAAAGACTATGGTTTTTCCGCTTAACGGTGTTGTCGTTACTGTGTTGGGCGCATATTCGGATATGGAAATTTCTCGTGCGAGGTCGTCAAGTACCTTGACATTATGCGGTTCAGCAAAAAAAGCGACGATGTCGTCGGCGACGAGTGGCCCGATCTGGTCAATGCTGGTGAGATCGTTCCAGGCTTCTGATTCCTCTTTACGGGCGGCCATCATAGCCATGCGCCAAGCCTTCAGGCTGTGGTAGTGCTTTGCCAACAGTTTAGCGGTAGCCTCGCCGACTTGACGTATGCCCAAGGCGTATATAAAACGATCCAAGGGCATTGTGCGCCGTGCCTCAATTGCATTCAGGAGCTTTTCTACTGATTTCTCACCCCACCCCTCCCGCTGTTCCAAGGCGGCACGATGTTCATCAAGGCGAAATATAACGGCGGGTGAAGACAAGATTTTATCCTCCCACAACTCGCGCACGCGTTCGCTGCCAAGGCCTTCAATATTGAAAGCGTTCCGGCTGACGAAATGGATCAGGCGCTCCACAGCCTGTGCGGGACAAATCAAGCCACCTGTACAGCGTCGCACGGCCATGCCTTCCTCGCGCACGGCCAGCGACCCGCATTCCGGACAATGATCGGGAAATATGAATACCTTTGAGTTTTTTGGACGGTGTTTAAGATCAACTTCCAGAACCTGCGGGATAACATCGCCAGCGCGCTGTATTTTAACCGTATCGCCTTCACGAATGTCCTTGCGCGCAATTTCATCCTCGTTGTGCAGAGTGGCGCGGCTTACAACAACGCCGCCGACTGTCACCGGATCCAATTCCGCGACTGGCGTT
>CAYNLV010000021.1:0-16486 GCA_964398175.1 uncultured Rhodospirillaceae bacterium | reverse complement strand
CAGGGCTTGGTAAGCATCTCTTCAACGATTTGCGTTACAAAACGGACGGGCAAGAACACGCTTCATTTGTCCTAAATAAGGCCAAGTATCGCGATGCGAAAATTCTTGTCGTTGGCGCGAACTTCGGTTGCGGGTCGAGCCGCGAGCACGCGCCGTGGGCGCTGATGGATTTTGGAATTCGTTGCGTCATCGCGCCAAGCTTTGCAGACATCTTCTTCAACAACTGTTTTAAAAACGGTTTGCTACCTATTATTTTGCCGCAAGATCAAATCGATCAGCTTCTGTCATTGGTACAAGAACCCGGAACACAACTAACAGTTAATCTTGAAACTCAAAAAATTATTGGGCCGGGAAATGTCAATATTGCCTTTGTAATCGAGCCGTTCCGGCGGCATTGCTTGTTGAATGGACTGGACGATATTGGTCTAACAGAACAATATGTTAGGGATATAAAGGCGTTTGAGGATAAACGCAAAATCGAGCAACCGTGGGTGTAAGTGCGGACATGAGCAAGAACATTCTTTTTCTTCCCGGCGATGGCATCGGCCCTGAGATCATGGCCGAGGCGAAGCGTGTGCTGGAATGGTTTCGCGAAAAGTGCGGACTGGCGATTATTGTTACCGAAGATTTAGTCGGTGGCGCGGCGTTTGATCATTACGGTGCGCCGTTGGCGGATTCAACGTTGAAGGCCGCCAAAGAAGCTGATGCGATAATGCTCGGTGCGGTTGGTGGGCCGAAGTGGGAAAAAGCCGCTTTCGATAAACGTCCGGAAGCCGGATTATTGAAATTGCGAAAAGAGCTGGGTTTATTCGCAAATCTGCGTCCGGCGATTGTGTTTGATGCATTGATCGACGCGTCGACGCTGAAACCTGGAGTTGTGCGAGGCCTAGATATCATGATCGTGCGCGAGCTTGTGGGCGGCGTGTATTTTGGCGAGCCGCGCGGCATTTCAGATATCGGCAACGGCGAACGCCGTGGTGTCAACACGCAGGTTTATACAACCTCGGAGATACACCGGATCGCGCGCGTAGCATTTGAATTGGCGCGGAAAAGGTGCAACAAAGTATGTTCGTGCGAGAAGAGCAACGTGATGGAGTCCGGCCTGCTGTGGCGCGAGGAAGTGACGAAACTCCATGCGGCGGAATACGGCGACGTGGAAATTTCCCATATGTACGCGGATAATTGCGCGATGCAATTATTGAGGAATCCCAAGCAGTTTGATGTGATCCTGACTGATAATTTGTTCGGGGATATTTTGTCGGATGAAGCGTCGATGCTAACAGGCTCGTTGGGGATGCTGCCGTCGGCTTCGATGGGCGAGAAGGAGAGGGCGATGTACGAGCCGATCCATGGATCCGCGCCGGATATCGCGGGAAAGGGCATCGCCAACCCGCTGGCGACGATCCTCAGCGCGGCCATGATGTTTCGTTATTCGTTCGGGTGGGAGGGGGAAGCGAGTATGGTGGAGGAGGCAGTGAAGCAGGTGCTGAACGCTGGAATCCGTACGACGGATATCGTTTCAAAGGACATAAAGCCTGTTTCGACACGCGAGATGGGCGATGCGGTGCTGCGGGCATTGGGTTAAAAACGGGTAGAGAAGGGCCTGAAAGCGCCCTTAACCCCTTCACAAACAAGGAAAATACCAATTTCAACACCGGATCAAAACGGGTTCGGCGCGCGTTGCGAACGGTTATTAACCCCGCCCCTAAATCGTCGATAGCGATTTTGACCCTCCCGCATCCCCCTTCGCTAAAGCTACGGGGGACAGGAGGTGAGGGTGGTTTTTAGGTATCAATTTTCAACTACGTACCCATTCCTTCCGAGCCGCGTACCTGTCTCGTCCGAGCCGCGGGATCGTTCGTCGCGTGTTTGTGCGGGTTGCGTAACATAAAAACGGCTGGGTTCCCCCAAGCCCATAGGTCGAGTTATTTTATCCCCTTAAACCTCTCCGTCGTTTCGATTAGCGCGGAGCGGATGCCGGGCTCCATGACCGAGTGGCCCGCGTTGGGCACAATGATGTATTCGGCCTCTGGCCAGTTGCGATGAAGTTCGTCGGCCGTGACAATCGGGCAGACCATGTCGTAACGCCCTTGCACGATCACGCCAGGAATGCGACGGATCCGGTGAATGTTTTCCAGAAGCTTGTTGTCCGGCTTGAAAAGATTGTTCTTGAAATAATGCGCTTCCAGAACGGGCATGGCCGCGCGCAAGTCGTTGTCCTGAAGCGGGCCTTCCTTTTCCTTGCCGGGCAGGAGCGTCGAGCATGTCGTTTCGTAATTTAGCCAGAGACGGATGGCCTCGCGGCGCAACGCATCGTCAGGTCCCGCAAAAATGCGCGCGTAAGCGCCCAGCAAGTCATGACGCATTTCTGGCGCAATGAATCCTGAAAACTGGGCCCATGCTTCGGGGAAGACGTTACGCAAGCCATGAAGAAACCATTCGACTTCCGTTTTACGCAACAGGCATATGCCGCGCAGCATAAGACTTAGACAGCGTTCGGGATGTTTTTCGGCATAAGCAAGCGCCAGCGTGCTTCCCCACGAACCGCCAAAGACATGCCAGCGGTCAACCTTGCGCGTGTGGCGGAGCGTTTCGATGTCGGAGATCAGAAAATCGGTCTTATTTTGCTGCGTTTCATAAAGCGGCGTCGAGCGTCCCGCGCCACGCTGGTCGAAAATAATGATACGCCAAACAGCCGGGTCGAAAAAGCGGCGGTGAATAGGCGAGGCCCCCGCTCCCGGACCGCCATGCAGGAAGACGACCGGCGTGCCTTCCGGATTGCCGCATTCCTCCCAATAAAGGGTGTGGATGTCGTCGACGTGCAGCATTCCCTTGATGTAGGGTTCAAGCGGGGGAAAGAGCTCACGCAAGGTCATGCACAACTGATCCAAAGTAAAAAAACGTTCGGATTGTATAAGAATAATGAGGCCATTCGCTAAAAATTCCCTTCCCCTTTCCCCCAGTCCGTCGAAGCTGCACAGCAGCGTAGACGGAAGGAGGGGTTAGGGGGGGTATGTAGAAAGCTGACCCCTCACCGGCAAAAACTTTGGGCTCCGGCGCGACCTATCCCTGCGGACGCGCCGTAGCTTTAGCGGAGGCGGTTGCTTCCTCTCCCTTCCGCCTACGCCAAGGCTCCGGCGGACACTAGCGCCTAGACCCTCCGTAGCTTTAGCGGAGGAGGGCAAGGGGAGAGGGGCTTCTTTTGCTGGCTTCATTGTTCGTACGCAATCAACCTACTTCACTAGCGCGGAGAGGTGGCGGCTGGCAAGGGTCAGCATGGCGAGATCAAGGACGCTGGAAGCGCGGATTTCACCAAGGAGCTTGTCAAAACGTTCAAGCCGTTCGCCATTTTTCGTGAGCCAGTTATGAAGCGGATCGATTTCGTCCTTCTTTTTACCTTGTTTTGGCAAGGCCGCCGACATGACTTGAGCCGTTAACAAACGCTGGCTGGTCAGGATATCTTCAAGTAAAGCCGTTACGGCTTCGCGTTGCCATGGTGTGTCAGGCCCGCTGAGCGACTGGACTCGTTCACGCAGCCAACTGAGGCTCAGGCGGTGGCCAAGTCCGAAGAAAACGGTTGCCGCTTGCTCAATCGTGCAGTCCGAACGTTCGGCCAGACGCGCAAGATCGGGCGCAAGCGACAGGTACGGCATAATACTCATGCGGAAGGCGAGGGCAGGCGGAACGCCTTGAGATGTAAGCTCTTTTTGGGTGTTTTCGCTAATGGCGCTTATGGCCGAAGGCGTATTGGTCAGCCAAGCCGCCAGCCGTTCCACAGCATCACAGTAATAGTCGATTGCAACCGCGAGTTTCTCCGGCACTTTGGCCTGCGTCAGGAACCATAACACGATATAATCCATCATGCGATTGATGATCAGAAACATCTTTGTCTGGGACTGAGCCGGGACACGGTTGTCAAGGCTCTCAATCTCCTGCCACACCGTATGAAGGTTATAAGCGGCCCGGACGAGGTGATAAATACGGGCGATGCTCGCGACGTTCTTGCCGGTTTGTTCCGCCGTGATAAAGACAAAGTGACTCCCTACGCGGTTTGTCAGGCTGTTGGCAAGGCGAGTGGCGACGATTTCACGGCGTAGTTGATGCTTACTGATCTCGGACGGGAATTTTTTCTGCAAAAGCGCCGGGAAGTAATACATCAGGTCTTTATGCAGGAAAGGATCATCCGGCAGGTCAGATGCCATTAGTTGCTCGTAGAGCCAGATCTTGGCATAGGCCATGAGCACGGAGAGCTCGGGGCGCGTCAGTCCTTTGCCAAGGCGCAGGCGATCGGCAATTTCAACTTCATCCGGCAAAAACTCGACCTTGCGATTCAAAAGACCGCTCTTTTCCAAAATGCGAATGCTTTGCGCATGCAAGGGCAGAAGTTCCGCACTTTGTGATTCCGCAATAGAGAGCGCTTGCGTCTGGCGGTAGTTGTCGCGCAAGACCAATTGCGCAACGTCATCCGTCATGCTGGCGAGCATCTTGTTGCGTTCAGCAATTGATGGCGCGCCGTCAGATACGATTTTACGCAAAAGAATCTTGATGTTTACTTCGTGATCCGAACAATCAACACCCGCGGAATTGTCGATGGCGTCCGTATTCAGGCGCCCGCCTTCTGACGCGTATTCGATACGGCCAAGCTGGGTCATGCCGAGGTTGGCGCCTTCGCCGATCACGCTGGCCCGCAATTCGCGGCCATCCACACGCAAGGCGTTGTTGGCACGGTCGGCAACCTGATCGTTCGTCTCGATGGAGGCTTTGACGTATGTGCCGATGCCGCCGAAGTAAAGCAGATCAACTTTGGCGCGCAAAATCGCCTGAATAAGCTCGGCTGGAGGCAGGCTTTCCTCGTTGATTTCAAAGGATATTTTGACTTCAGGCGATAGTTTTATCGTTTTTTCACTGCGCGCGAACACGCCACCGCCCTTTGAGATTTTCTTGGCGTCATAGTCGGCCCAACTGCTGCGCGGCAGTTTGAACATGCGCTGTCGTTCCGCAAAACCTATGGCGGCGTCAGGATCAGGATCAAGGAAAATGTGACGGTGATCGAACGCCGCTATCAAGCGGGTATGTTTCGAAAGCAGCATACCGTTGCCAAAGACATCCCCCGACATATCCCCCACGCCAACGCAAGTGAAATCTGTCTTTTGGATGTCCTTGCCGATTTCGCGGAAATGCCGTTTGACGGCTTCCCATACGCCACGTGCCGTGATGCCCATTTCCTTATGGTCGTATCCGGCCGAGCCGCCCGAAGCGAAGGCGTCATCAAGCCAGAATCCGTATTCCTGCGAAATCTCATTTGCGATATCGGAGAACTTGGCTGTGCCCTTGTCCGCCGCAACAACAAGATAGGGATCGTCGCCGTCGTGGCGCACAACGCGCTCCGGCGGCACGATTTTATTGCTGACGCGGTTATCGGTGATGTCGAGAAGCGCGCACATCATGATGCGATAACAGGCAATGCCTTCGGCTTGCATTTTTTCGGGTTCAGCGGGCGGATGCTTGACAATAAAGCCGCCTTTCGACCCGACGGGCACGATGACGGTGTTCTTTACCATCTGCGCCTTCATTAGGCCGAGGATTTCGTTCCGGAAATCGTCGCGTCGGTCGGACCAGCGGATGCCGCCGCGCGCAACCTTGCCGCCGCGCAAGTGCACGGCTTCGACGCGCGGGCTGTAAATGAAAATCTCAACCAGCGGCTTGGGCAACGGCATGAACTCAATCGCGCGGCTGTTGAGCTTGATGGAGAGATAGGATTTAGGCCCGCCGTCCTTTGCGCACTGGAAGAAATTGGTGCGCAGGACGGAAAGGTTGAGATTCAGGTAGCGGCGCAGAATGCGGTCTTCCTCGAGCGCATGAACGTTAGCAAGCAAGCCGTTGATTTTACTTACGATATTGGCAGCGTGCTTCTCGCGGTTTTCCTTGAGGTCAGGGTCGTTCAAGACCACGAAATGTTCGACCAAAAGGTGAGCTATTTTGGGGTGGGCCAACAAGGCTGAGGCCATCATTTCGTGATCGTAGGGGATGCGCAGTTGACGCAGGTAACGCGCCATGGCGCGCAGCACCATGACTTCGCGCCACGCAAGAGCCGCACGCAAGGTAAGGCCGTTGAAGGAATCATTCTCGACTTCCCGCAGGCAAACTTTTGTGAAGGCCTCTTCGAAGAGGGGTTTCAGTTTCGCAAAATCAGCCGTGGCTTCAAAAGACGGACGGCAGACGAACTCGTGGACATAGATTTTCGCGGAACTGTTGCCGGGAATGACTTCATGCGGGCCATTCATGTAGCGCGCCTTAAGGCCCATATTTTCGATCAGCGGCAAGACATCGGACAGAACCAGCGCATGGCCAGGCTGAAAGAGTTTGAGGTGGTAACGATCATCATTTTTCGCAAGAAAAAGATCGACGACAAGTTCCCCCTTTTCCTGTACGCGATCGATGGCATGGATGTCGCGCACGGCGGCGGCGGGAGTCGTGACGTCGCAATAGGCGCGAGGAAAGGCGTCGCCGTACCGCAGCAGGATTTTCCGGATTTGCATTTCATCATAACGGTCGGAAAGTGCGTTGCGCAAACGGTCCTGCCATGAGCGGCACATTTCACGCAGCGCAGATTCCAACTCGTCATGATCAGGTTCCGGCGAGGCCGGGCTTGTGCCGATGGTCAAAAGAACGCGCGCAAGGCGGCTGTCGTCGATGCGGATGTTGATATCTGTCGTCACGCCCGCATAGGCGTTTTCAAGATATTGCTGGATTTTTTGGCGGAGCGCGGAATCGTAGCGGTCACGCGGCACGTAGATGAGGCACGTCACGAACCGGTCGAAGATGTCCTTGCGGATAAAAAGAGAAACGCGCGCGCGTTCCTGCAAGCGCACGATGGCCAAGCTGTTTTCGAAAAGAACATCCGGCGCGATTTGGAACAGCTCGTCGCGCGGGTAGGTATCCAGCACGTGAAGCAGGGTGCGGCCATTATGCCCGACCGGGTCGAAATCTGCGCGCGCAATGATTTGCGCGACTTTTTGCCGTAAAAGCGGCACATTCCGCGCGCTTTGCGTATACGCGGTCGAGGTGAAAAGTCCGGCGAACATGTGTTCGCCGATAATGTCCCCTTTGTTGTTGAAGCTCTGGACGATGATCGCGTCGATAGGAACTGTGCGGTGGACACGGCTGCGTTCGTTGCCTTTGACGATGATGATTAAGGGGCGTTTCTGGAGATGACCCTGCACGGCGGGTGGCAGGGTCGGACGCTCGCGTAAATCCGTAAAGATGCGCTCTTCGTAACGGCGCAGCATCCCAAGGCCGCTTTCCGGGACGCCTTTCCATTGCAGATGGTCTTCTTTCTTGATGATGTTGAGATAGCGGTAACCGAGAAAGGTAAAATTTTTGTTCAGCAGCCATTCAAGGAAATTCTTGGTCTCCATCACATCTTCGTGCGTGATGTCCGTATCCTTAGGTATTTTGATTTCCGTCATGGCGTGCGCCATGCGCGCGCGCATCTTCTCTTTATCTTCAACGACGGTGCGCACCAGGTCGAGGATATAACGAAGGTCTTTCGCAAGGCCGTCGAGCTGTTTTGGATCCAAGCATAGGTCGAACTGGATATGGATGAAAGACTCCGCTTCGTCCTTGCCGCCTTTGCAATCGATCAGCTTGCCGTTCTTATCACGGCGCATGTTCAGGACAGGGTGCAACGACAAGTGCACCGTGAAGCCCCGGCGGTGCAGTTCGCCCGTCACGGAATCGAGCAAAAACGGCATGTCCTCGGTGATGATTTCGAGAATAGTGTGTTTCGACGCCCAGCCGTCTTCCTTTTCCGACGGATTAATCAGGCGCAGGTTGGCAATGCCGCGCGGCCTGTGTTGCGCGAACGACCACATCGATTCCGCCAATCCCTGACGCATGGCGGGAGACAGGGAAACGCGGTCTTCCGGCAGAAGATCAGCGAGAAAAGGATCGATAAAGTGGCGGGGCGGGGGAGAGGTTTTTGGAGACAGTTTGCTTGGGCGCGGGACGGATGATTTCTTCTTGGCGCCGTTGCGTCCCATTTAAGTATGACTCCTCAAGCTAGGGTTAACTGTACTTATTGATCTTCTGAAAAAGCGGCCCTAATGAGGCGGAAACTAATAGTGTCGGCACCACAGGTCAATAATGTGGTTTCGCGCGTGCGAATGGTCTATTTTGCATGGCAATATTAATAAAAAATGGTAGGAAACCAATCGTTAGGACAATTCAGGCATAATACTTGGTTTCGCGCCCTTAGCTCAGCTGGATAGAGCAGCTGCCTTCTAAGCAGCAGGTCAGAAGTTCGAATCTTCTAGGGCGCGCCATTTTCCAAAAAGCGCCAAACATTTTTTAAGCTTGCTTGAGCTTTTGCCCGTGCACGGTTTCGTCGAGTTCGACGACCTGCTCGTTAATCTTGGCCAGCGTCATGACGATCTCGTTCAGGATCATGGTTTGCTGATCGCCAGCCTCCGGGTCGAAGGCGCCGGATTTGAGCTTCTTGTCCATGACGACAAGGCGGGTTTCCAACTGGTCTTTCTGCTGGACGATGATTTGCGCCAGCTGGTCGTGCATGGCTTCGATTTGCACCATAGCCTCGTGCCATTGCATCTGGATTTTGTTGAGGAGCCCTTCAGGCAGCGCGATTTCGACAGGCGCAGATCCTGTTTCGGAGCCACGCGGCGCTGTTTCAAGGCGCGTTTTGAGTTCGCCCAGCATTTGCGCCATTTGATTTTGCAGCGTGGCCATTTGCGCGGCGGTCTGTTGGGACTGCGTTTGCAATTCGGCGCGCAGACCTTCGGATAGTGCGGCGGTGCTGGCGGCCGTTTCGCGCGCGCCGGCAAGAGCCGGGGTTTGCGTCAGCGCCGGCATAAGCTGGCCCAGCTGTCCGGCGACGCTGCCCAGCGTGCCCGTAAGCTGGCCAAGCATATTCAAACGCTGCATCACGGTTTCCATGCTTTCGGTCAGAGCCGAAAGTTTCGAGAAATTTTGGGCCGACCACTGCTCGGTCCTGGCGAACGTGTCGTTGGCCTGTTGTTCGATGCGCGTGCCAATTTGCGCAATCGTGTCGGTGAAGCGTGTGCGTGTCGTCACAAGGCGTTCGTTTTCAGCGCGCATCGTGGTCGTCGTCTGGGCCATGGCCGCCAGCGCGGCTTCGGCCTGTTCGGCCATTGCCTGACTCTTTGCCGAAAGGTTGACGATGTTGGTCGAGGCGGTTTGAGTCTGCTGCGTAATGTGTTGTTCGAACTTCTGCATTAATTCCTGACTGCGATCGGCAAGATTCTGCACGGTTGTGTAGCTTGCTTGACTGTTCTGGCTGATGCCGGTGAGCAATTGATCGTTATTGATGCGCAATTCTTGCAGCAAGCCACTCAACATGCTGCCGTCGCGGCGGAGTTGGTTCATCGCGTCGGTCATGGAGCGTTGCGCGCTGTCGAAGCTGGCCACGATGCCTTCCATGCGATGCGTGGCAAGAACGACCTGTTCGCTCAACTGCTCGTGGCGTTCTTTCATCGCATGCGCGGCGTTTTCCATGCGCTCGATGTTGTTTTCGGTGCGTTCGGCAAGAGCGGTAATGCTGCCTTCGACATGCATTGTGCTGTTCAGGCGGTCTTCGGTGCGCCGGATGATCTGCTGGAGATGCGTTTCACCGCGACTTAAGTTTTCGACCGCTTCATTAAAACGGCTTTGGGCCGTGTCGGTCGTTTCAGTAAGAACCTTGTTGCTGGCTTGCATCAAGTTCGCGGTGGCGAAGAGGCGTTCGCCAATCTGGTTGGTGGTGGAGCCGAACTTATGCACGATGTCCTGGCTCTGCACGGCGCTCTTTTGCAGCGTTTGCTCGGCTTGCACCAGCGCTTGCAACATTTCCGTTACCTTCGTGCCGGCAATATGCGTGACTTCGGCCATTTTTTGGGCACGTTCTTGCATGAAGGGCACCAGGCGATCCAGTTGTGCCGCGCCTCTCTCATGCGTTTTGACGATCGAACTACCCGAAGCAGCTAAATCTTCGCTCAGCTTTTTTATCGTGTCGCGGCTCGCGTTTCCGAACTGCTGAAGCTGGCCGAGCGTGGCGGCGATCCGCGCGACAAGATCGGAAAGCACTGTCTGCTGCTCCATGATGCTACCAGTCAAATTAGCCGTTTCCTTGCGCGTGTATTCGTGATCGCTGGTGATGCTGCGCATCATCGCTTCGAAGAGCGAACGCGTTTCGCCCTCGAACTTGATGCGAACCGGACCTTGCTCGCTCATCAGCGAAAGATCGGGCAGCTGGCTAAAGTGATAGCGCGCCAAATCGATCGTTCGCGCAAGTTCACCAATGGCATCGCGTCTTTCCATGCCCCAGACGGGCGTTTGCATGTCGCCGCGCGAAAGATTTTCGACACTCTGCGCCAACGCGCGTAACGGCGCGGCCTGGCGGTTGAGCAACGTCAGATAAAGACCTGCGGTCATCGATGCGGCAATGACAAGGCTGCACCAAGCCATGAGCGTAAGGCCGAGACCCCATAATCTGAAGTCGTCCTGCGCTTTCATTCGGCTTGTTGCGACAGCGGATTGCAGGCGCGAATCCAGAATAGGCAGCGCGGCAATAGCTGGCGCGATGTCCGCGTTCGTCAGGCTTGGCGACGTTGACGAAGTAGAAGCGTTCGTTTCGGCCTTCGTCAAAATATTCGCGTAAATATTAGTGATCGTCTGAAGATCGTGCCGGACGGACGCCGCTGTTTTTTCCGGCAAACGCGAAAGCGCGTCGCGCGCCATCTTCATGCTCTGGCGCAATTCGGCGAGCGCGTTACTGTCGTGATGCGTTGTCAGCGTTTGCGCAAAACCAATAAAGCCGCCGTAGCCAAGCGCGGTCAGCGTCTTTTCATATGTGTCCTGCTCTTTTGTAAACCCGGCATCGGGCGCGGCAAGCGTGATTTCGCTTTTGTCGAGTTGATACTTCAAATATCCCGTTGCGCCGATCAACCCCACGCAAAGAAAAGTAATCGCACCCAAGACCAAGGTCGACAGAAAGCTGACGCCGCTGTTTTTACTTGCTAAACCAGACATATCGCTGCCCAACATACCGGAGAGATGCGTGAAAAGCATCAAGGTTAACGGATTAAGCGAATCGCGGGGAAAAAGCAAACGTCTTCATGGATATATTGAGGGGTGTTGATAACTTTGTTGATGACTTTCAGTGCGCTGATTCCCGGCTTTGATTCGAGCTCTTTAACTTGCGAGATTCAAACTCTCGTTATCATGAATGGCGCGTTGCCAAAGACGAAAGGCTTCCATTTTTCGCGTGCGCAACGCCAACAGGCCATGCTGAAGTATGGGGACGAGGTAGCGCCAACGCGGCGCGTGGCCAAAATGACGATACACCGCCAATCTGTTCCGCAAATTGTAATAGTGCTTGAGCCCATACGGCGTGTGGCGGAAACGGCCTTCCGGCGAACGCTTGTGATTGACGACGCTCGCGGGAATAAGCCAGATCGACCAGCCGCTACGGCCAAGGCGCAACGAATATTCGATGTCGTCGTAAGCAATGAAGAAATCGGCGTTGGGCAATCCGGCACTCTTTGCGGCCTTGGCGCTCAGCATGAAACCGACAAAAGACGCTGTGTCGACCTTGATGGCGTCCTGTTTGTACATTTTGCGTGGCACAACGGGCTCGCGCAGCGTTTTCGGATCGAAATAACGGTGATGCATCAACGCCGTGTCGCCGAACTCCGTGACCGTTGAGGAAAGCACGCCCACATCGGGGGCGATATTTATATGCGCGGCTAAATGGTGCAATGCGTCAGCTTGCGGAATGGCGTCGTCGTCCATGAGCCATATCCAATCGGCGTTCAACGCCAAACCTTCCAAGATGCCGCGCGCCATGCCGCCGGAGCACCCGATGTTGGTGTCAAGTCGCACGACTTTTATCCCGCACGTGTTCTTAAGAATGTTGACGGTTTCTTCCCCGCTGCCGTTGTCGATGACAATGATGTAGTCAGCGGCATGCGATTGTGTCTTTAATGCGTTGAGAACTTCCTGGAGAAGTGACGGCCGGTTATGCGTGATGACGACAGCGGCGATAGTCATAAAGGGTTCCGGTGGCCAAAAATAGATAGCGCAAGATATAAGCCGAAATAAAAGGTTTCGAAAAGGGGCCTTATAAGGGCATATCAGTTCATAAATTGTTCCTGCACAATCTTTTCCCCAAGGTGCTGTTCAGGGTCAAAGAGCAGGGTAAAGGACACATCTTGGTCCAACCAAATACGGGCCCTCGCTACATGAGGTATTTCTTGGTCTCCAGCTTCGATACGAACAGGCCTCTTCTCGCTTTCGAGCACGTCCAGGTCGACGACGGAGTCTTGGGGCAAAACAGCATAGGACCAGCGGCGGGGCCGGAAACCACAAATGGCCGTCATAACCAGCGTGTTGGCGTCCAAAGGCATGATCGGGCCGCCCGCCGAGTGGTTATAAGCCGTGCTCCCCGCTGGAGTTGATACGAGCAGTCCGTCGCCGCTGTAACGGGCAATTCGCTCGATATCATCGACCTTAACGCGCATGCGGGCGGACTGAGGCGAGTCGCGCAACATGGCAACTTCATTAAGCGCGAGTGCCGAAGAAGTTTTTCCATCAAGCCCTGTGGTCTCGACGCGGAGCGGGTGCAACACCACTTTCTGGGCCTTTTGAAGTCTTTCAGGCAAATTGTCCGGAGTATAGTCGTTACATAAAAATCCAACGGAACTGGTACGCCGCAGAGCAAAAACAGGTTTATTTAAACCCGCGAGACTGTAAAACGTTTTTAAAACCAACCCGTCACCGCCGATCGCAACAACAAAATCAGCTTCTGCTATAGGTGTGTTTCCAAATCGCTTTTCCAGTAAATGGAGTGATTCTTGGGCAAGTGACGTTGCGGAAGAGGTAAATGCAATTTTCATGTTCATATAGGCTCAGGGATACGGCCATTTGGCCAACATTAATTATCAATTAACGATTGTTGCGCAACTGTAAAGAAACAACACTCGAATTCAAGCAGTTTGTGACGCGTTTAAGTCACAGCCCCGGCTTTTTATGAGGCATTACCTATGCAAATTGATCTTCACGTTCTCGAACTATTAGCGTCGAAGTTATGTCATGACCTGGTTAGTCCGATTAGCGCTATTAATAACGGCGTTGAATTAATTAACGACATCGGCGGTACAGTGGTTGACGAGGCTATGAGTCTCATTGGGAACAGTGCGGATCAGGCCTCCCGTCGGCTACGCCTGTTTCGGTTGGCCTATGGCCGCGCTGGCAGCGAAGAAAACTTGGCTGTTAAGGATGTCCGACCAGTAGTTGAACAGTACCTGACAGGTGGGAAAGTTACCCTAAACTGGCCTGAAAACGCGCCTTGCGAGGAATTTGCCCTACATCGCGGAAGCCTGAAGACTATAGTTAACTTATTGATATTAGCTGAAGAACTATTGGCCTATGGTGGCACAATAACGGTTCATACGTTTGAAAAAAATAACAAAAAAGGATGCCGTATCGAAGTCGCTGGGCGTAACGCTCAAATGTCCTCAAATTTGCTGGGGGCCATGGAAGACACTTTGGGTATGGATGAGTTAACGCCACGCAACATACAAGCCTACATTACAGGAAAATTTGCGACTCATTTCGGTCTGACAATTCAACACTCTCAAACAACTGGCGATGTCCTTGATATGACTCTGACAATTATGGCGAGCTGAATACGATAAGAATACCCCGAAATAAGAAAATCTTAACATTTGCTAACGCAATATGACGCCGTGATCCCGCCTTTAACCGCTTATCTAAACTGAGGGCTCTCAAATGGATGACTTGTTGCGCGATTTTTTGACAGAAACAACCGAGAGCATTTCCCAGCTTGACGTTGAACTGGTGAAGCTTGAGCAGACCCCAAATGACCCGGAATTGCTTGGCAGCATTTTCCGCCTGGTTCATACAGTGAAAGGCACCTGTGGTTTCCTTGGCCTTCCGCGTTTGGAAAAGCTGGCTCATTCCGGCGAAAATGTATTAGGAAAATTCCGTGATGGCGAGTTAGCCGTTTCGCCTCATGCCGTGAGCCTGATCTTGCGTTCAATTGACACGATTAAAGGGCTGTTGGCAGTCCTCGAGGAAACCGAAGCCGAAGCGCCCGGCAATGATGATGAGTTGATCGCCGCTCTTGATGCTCTTGCGGAAGGCAAGGAACAACCATTGCCAACCGCTAAGCCCCCTGTAGCGGAAGCTCCAACGGCAAAGGCTAAAGCGAAGGAAGAAGAGGAAGATCCTGACTTTACCCCAGTTCCGGCTGCCGAGACGGGCAGGTCTCAAACTAAAAATCAGGTTGCAGAAAACAAGAAGCTCGATGCTTCACCGGTGGACGAAAATGGAATGAAAGAATCCGCGGTAGCCAGCCAATCCATTCGTGTAAGTGTGGATCAGCTCGAAAATCTCATGGTCATCGCGAGCGAACTGGTGCTAACTCGCAATCAGCTTATGCAAATTCTGCGCAGCCAAAAAGACAGCGCTTTTGCCGCGCCATTGCAACGCCTCAATCATGTCACATCAGAACTGCAAGAGGGCGTCATGAAGACGCGCATGCAGCCTATTGGCAATGCTTGGTCGAAGCTTCCGCGTGTCGTGCGCGATCTGTCGATCGAATTGGGCAAGAAAATCGATCTGCAAATGGTTGGCGCCGATACGGAACTGGATCGGCAGGTTCTGGAACTGATTAAGGATCCGCTTACGCACATGGTGCGTAATTCAGCGGATCATGGCATCGAAATCCCGGCAGATCGCCTTATGGCAGGAAAGCCGGAGGTCGGCACAATTGTCCTAAACGCCTATCATGAAGGCGGCCACATTCTGATTGAGATATCCGACGATGGGCGTGGCCTGCCGCTGGAAAAAATCAAGGCTAAAGCTTTACAAAATGGACTGACGACAGAAACTGAGTTAGCAAATATGTCAGACCAGCTGGTCATGCAGTTCATCTTTAAGCCGGGTTTCTCGACAGCGACACGCATCACAGCTGTTTCAGGCCGCGGTGTAGGCATGGATGTCGTCAAGACGAACATCGAAAAGATTGGCGGCACCGTCGATATGCAATCAACGGAAGGTAAGGGTTCCCGCTTCCTGATTAAAATACCGCTAACATTGGCGATTGTGTCAGCCTTGATCGTGGAATGCGCGACTGAACGGTTTGCTATCCCGCAAATCAGCGTGGTTGAACTTGTCCATGCTTCGTCACAGAGCGAACATCGCATTGAACACATTAATAACACGCCGGTTTTGCGCTTGCGTAATCACCTTCTGCCTCTGGTTTCTCTGCGGCATGCGTTGCGTCTAGGCGACGATAAGAGCGAAATGACCGACACCGCTTTTATTATCGTTATACAGGTTGGGAGTTCGACTTTCGGCATTATTGTCGATCGCGTGTTCGACACGGAGGAAATTGTCGTGAAACCGGTATCACCGATGCTGCGCAGCATTTCGATGTTTTCCGGCAACACCATTCTTGGCGATGGTAGCGTGATTATGATTCTCGACCCGAACGGGATTGCGGCGCATGCAGGCGAAATCCATGGCGCGACCAATGTTGTGGCCAAACAAGTCTCCCATGTCGCGCATGCGCATGGCGAGGGCAAGCAATCGATGTTGCTGTTCAAGGCCGGCGGGGAAGCGCCCAAGGCCGTGCCGCTCTCGCTTGTCGCGCGTTTGGAAGAGGTCGATCTCAAGACGGTCGAATACTCCGACGAGAAGCCCGTTGTGCAATATCGCGGCAAGCTTATGCCGCTGGTGCCGATCGAAACCGAATTCCAGCTTAAAAAGGAAGGCTCACAACCGATTCTCGTTTTCAGCGATCAGGAACGGAGCATGGGCCTTATCGTCGACGAGATCATCGACATCGTCGAAGACCGGATGCAGGTCAATCTGTCGGCGAAGCGTCCCGGGTTCTTGGGCAGCGCCATTATTGTGGGGCACGCGACGGACATCGTCGATACGGGCTTCTATCTTTCGCAAGCCTATCAAGACTGGTTCGGCCTGCAGCGCGAGTCTTCCTTCGGTGAAGAAAAATCGCAGCGTGTGCTTCTGGTGGATGACAGTCCCTTCTTCCGGAATCTTCTCACGCCGTTGCTGACGGTGGCGGGATACGACGTAACCACCGCGGACAGCGCATCCGCAGCCCTGAAGATGCAGGAATCTGGCGAAGCCTTCGATGTTATCGTCAGCGACATCGAGATGCCGGGCATGAACGGATTTGAGTTCGCGACTTCCGTCAAGCGCGACGGCGGCAAGTGGAAGAGCGTTCCCTTCATTGCGCTCTCGTCGCACGCGTCACCGCGCGATGTGGAACGGGGGCGTCAAGCCGGCTTTACGGACTATGTCGCCAAGTTCAATCGAGATGAACTGCTGGCTTCCCTGCAGCAGACTCTCAGCAACATTAGGGTGGACGCATGACAACAACAAATCTTCCTGCCAGATCAAATGTCACGGCAACCGAGGAGAT
>CAYNLV010000020.1:12046-16846 GCA_964398175.1 uncultured Rhodospirillaceae bacterium | reverse complement strand
AAAAAGAGCCACGCTTTTATGCCCTCGATCCACCTGTATGTGGCATCGCCAGCTTCTTCGCAATAACTCCATCCCTGTCTGAAATGACGATTGTCTCTAAAATCCAGATCTTCTGCCATTTCTGTTTCGCCAAAAGGTTTGCCTAGAATTTCATGGAATAAAATCTGCGCTTTATCAGTATAAATATTGGCGATTTCATCCGGCGCAGCAAAGGGCTGGTCGTAATATCCTTCGGCACCGCGCCCGATCCAATGATGTAATTTTCCCTCAAGATAAGAAATGAGCCAGTCCCGCTTTGCGAAATACGTCGCGGGAATGCAATAATGAAATATCAGCCAAGCAGCCTCAGCACGTCTATCAGGCGGGCCTGTTTCCAATATCCTTCCAACAGAAGCGGCTTCATCGGCATCCGCCAAAGCATTCAACTGACTCTTGCCAAGCGCCACAATAGATTTTCCATAAACAGCAGCATGCCATCCGACGGTGGAACTAATGCTCACCACGGCATCGGCGTGGCAAAGCAAGTGCTGCGATATGCCCTCTTGGCCAACAAATTCCGGATAATGTATGAAATTAGGAAAACGTCCTTTAAGCCATGCAATCTCGCCAGGTCGCAACTTGTTGGCATAGTCAGGGTGCTGACCCAAAAGCACAGCGCAATCGGGTGGCGCGTTTTCCAACACATCAAGTAAAAGATGCATTTGCGATCGATAGTTACATGTGCCGTCAAATGAATAATGCCCACTCACTTGGGTCGTAACGAGTATAGATTTCCGGAAAGAAGCCAACTCTTCAATCAAGGAAGGAAATGGCTCAATAATTTTAAAAAGAGACAGGAAGGTTTCACGCAATTTATCAACCAAATTATGCGCCGATCGATCCGTATTTGTACCATTGTATCGCGCAGGCCAAGCCCACTGATGAAGGCCGCAAGGATCGAGAAAATAGGTCATCGGATAAGGCGACCGCGTGAAGATTCCCGACTCCCTGTGCAGAATAAGCGCATCAGGGAAAAGTTGACGAAGAAACGGCGAAGGTACCCAAGTAATAATTATATCAGGTTTAAAATCGCGCAAGACTTCTGAAATGGCCCTTTGTCTTCTGTGGTTTTCCTTAATGGCTATTTGTTCATGGAGGTCACCCGGATTTTTCGCCGCGTTTCCTTCCAAAACATTCAAGTATTTATAGAACAAAGTGTTGATATCCTCATGCGGGTCATCAAGTAAAGCAATCCATGCCTTTTCATCGACCAGCACCAAATCCTCTTTAGCTACGCCTTGCCGCACCGCCCAATCGCTAAAGTGCGTGTTCAATAGCACCCGGCAGGGCCATCCCCCATTTTTCAGGGTTTGATACATCGGCGCATCAAGCGTTATATGCGGTAAACGCCACATAAAGCGGTGACCATCTGTCACCGGATCTTCGTAAAAGAGAACGCAAGGGGGCGAAGGCATGATATTTAAACGCCTAAACTGTCTTCCGTTTCCGATTCTTCCGTCCAGACATTTCCGGAGCGCACAATTGAATCAATAATAAACAGCGGTCGCTGTTTGGTTTCCATATAAAGACGGCCAAGATATTCGCCAAAAACGCCAAGACTGATGAGCTGCACACTGCCAATCACCAGCACAACGACCATAAGGGATGTCCAGCCCTGCACCACTTCGCCGGAAAGCCATGAGTTCAAGGCATAAAACAACATCACAAGTCCAACCACCCCGACAGCAGCCCCGACATATGAAGCGATGCGCATCGGTACGATTGAAAACCCCGTCACCGCATCCATAGCAAAACGGAACATCTTTCGAAATGGATATTTTGTGCTTCCAGAAAACCGCGCCTGTCTTTCGTAAGTTATAGGCACTTGTTTCAGGCCGATCCAACTCACCATGCCGCGAATAAAGCGGTTTCGTTCAGGCATTTTGTTGAGAATATCCACAGCCCGCCGACTCATGAGTCGGAAATCACCTGTATCCGGCGGAATATTGATATCGATCAATGCGCCCAATAATCTGTAAAACAGGGAAGCAGTTGCAAGTTTAAACCATGTCTCACCTTGCCGCCCTTGCCGTTGACCATAAACGACATCAGCGCCCCGTTCCATTAGCTGCATCATTTTGCTGAGCAGTTCGGGCGGATCCTGCAAATCGGCATCCATAATCAGCACGCGTGCGCCGCTTGAAAGGATAAGTCCGGCACTTAAGGCTAACTGGTGGCCATGATTGCGCGACAAATTAACGGCAATTACATGCTTATCCTGTTCCGTCAGGAGACACATCTGGGTCCAAGTATTATCTTTCGAGCCATCGTTAACGAGAATAATTTCAAAATCTTCCCCAACGCATTCCCGGCAAGCCGCCGAAACGCGTCGCCACAACTCTTGCACACCATCCGCTTCGTTGTAGCAGGGAATGACTACCGAAACCGCACGAGGGGCATCGTTTTTCATCTTTCGGACAGTATTCTTACGGGAAAACATGGGTGGCTCATGCTCAGGATTGGAATCTAATGATTGGGGAAATGCGAGAATTTGTCCAGAGTCGATAAAAAACGCACCGGATACGAATATCCGGTGCGTTGAAAAGATAAAATGGGGATAAGATCCCTGTTTTATGCGGCCTGTTTCAGATTAACGGCCGATGTTTTTCCCTTGTTCGTTGCCAGCTCATAGCTGATTTTCTGACCTTCATTGAGCGTGCTCCATCCCGCTTGCTCAACGGCGCTGATGTGAACAAACACATCGCCGCCGCCGGCGTCCGGTTGAATAAAGCCATAGCCCTTGGCGGGGTTAAACCATTTCACAGTACCTGTAGCCATTAGTGTCTTCCTTCTTCTCAGTTGTAGTGAACGCCATCCTTTAGGGGGATAGCGATGAGTCTTCCCCGCCGCGACAATCGCGGCAACTCCTAAGAAAGGTCAGAGAAAACGACCAGGAATAAGATGATTGTATCGTGGCATCGCACAGATGCTATCGCCAACGCCGTCAAACCAATAATCCTTGGCGATCTCTGGCTCCCTAAGAGCCGCAGTCGAACTCCGGGCTGACGATGCGCTGCATTTCGTGACGAAGTCAAGTTGTGTTTATTTCCTTCCTTTTTTTGGTTTTGTAACTTCTTCAGGTTTGTCCTATGCGAGAAAAATTAGAACGGATGAGATGTTAACATAAATAAATTGAATGATTATTACTCGTTAACCATATAAGCGGCTGAAACAAAAGAATCTCCAGCGGCAATACGTTTCCGCTCTTAACTCCATGAAAGTAAAAATAAATCTGGAAAAAACATACCATTCAGGGTAAAAATGACCCAATAGATTAACAAAAAGTTAATGTGCGCTGCGAAAAGCCCCTAATTACGGAAGCGAAACCATGATGCAAATTTCTAGAATGAAGTCCGCCCTTTCCGTTTGTCTTTTTGCGCTCTTTGCGCTGCTGGCTTTTATCACCCCGGCAAACGCAATCTATGATGCGCACATTTGCACTATCACAGGCGCTGCAATTACGGATGTACCTAAGTGCGTTGCTGAAAGTGGCGCGGTTCGTTACTCCACTTATTGGGGCGCACGCAGTACTAATAATCTCATTTATGAAAATCCGGGTTATCCAATCGATGCCCATGGCGTTTGCCGCTTTATCGACAACAAAATGGCCCAACCTCGTGGTGGTACCGTTCAAGGTTATTTTATTCCATTCAAAACTCTGACCGAATGGCAGTCTTTTATCGGCACATTCAATGTAGGAAATAATCAACCAATCTACGCCATTCCTTGCGCACGTCCTGTCAATGGTTTTGATACGGGATATAAATCGACAGCGTATGACAACGATCCCGCAAAACCCGTAATCCTCGACATCACGGACTATGGACATCCTGAGATAGAAACCACAAAACCCCTGCGTTCGTTCCCTGCATCGACATTCCCGGCCGACAAGACACAACGCATTACGAAAACCTTCGAACACAATCGCAAGGACTGCAACATTTTCAACGAATGCAACACGGCGACATGGATTGAAAAGTTTATGTTCTCATGTACTGCTTATAAAAATGAAGCCGGTATTGCAGCCAAAATGGACGGCGCGCAATGGAAATGCCAGGCCGAACACGACAACCCGGCTCCGCCTGTCAATCCGCCGCCGATCAAGTCATGCGGCGATCATCCGAATGGATCGGTCTATTTCCTCGACACTGGCACCGACAGCCGTCCGGCCAATGTTCCGGAAGAGTGCGAATATGGTGTCGGCACGCGCCGTTTAATCTGGACGATCCAGACTGAATACAAGTGCGAGAATGGCGTCCAAAAAGCGACCGGCAACACAAGGAACGTGAACGAACGTTGGGAAGGCGAATGCGCACCCAAACCGCCGGAAACATGTATTTTCCGGGATGGCACAGGAGAGTTGTTCGTGCGTTTAAAATCGCAATGTTGTATTGTGCCAACCAACTTGCAGATATGCAACGCGATCCCCCCCAACCTTCCGGCCACGCTTGCCGCTGACGAAACGTTGACGCTTACTGGTGGTTACAGCAAAAACGACGTGTACGCTTGTAACGTCGTTGACCACATTGACTGCGCAATGCAAGTGCTTGGATTGGCTAAAGCGAAGGTTAATGGATCGATCTGCGAACAGATCGTTACCACCACTAAGTCAAGTACCGTTAGGGATGTTTATGGCTTCGTCACAGTCAGTTCGACTGGTGTTTGCACACCGGCCAAGTGTGGCGACCATGACAGTGGTTCGACCTATTGGAAGAGCATGGGCAATTCCACGGAGTCTCGCGCGGCCACCGTTCACGAATG
>CAYNLV010000020.1:0-12036 GCA_964398175.1 uncultured Rhodospirillaceae bacterium | reverse complement strand
GGTCACGATGACTTACGATAATCAGGCTGAATACCTCTGCACCGATGGCACTGAAACCGTAACGGGCAACACGAAAAAGGTTCTCGTAAATACCAACATTCAATGCAATCCATTGAATTGTGGCGATCATGCCCACGGCACCAAGTATTGGGAAAACGTTGGGAGCACCTATACCGAAACGCGAGCTCCAACCGCTCAGGAGTGCCAATATGGCGGCACAGTAACGGAGACGAAGCAAAATCAGGCTGAGTATCAATGCAATAACGGCACGACATCGGCCACGGGCCAGACGCGTGTGCTTATCGTAAGCACGCAGATTCAATGTAACCCGGCGTCTTGCGACGGCCATCCGAGCGGCAGCACCTACTGGAAGCCAGCAACAGATAAAATCACGACACGCGCTGCAACGGTTGAGGAATGTACTGCAGGAGGTACGGTCACGATAACAAAGCACCGCGAGGCTAAATATCTCTGTACCGATGGCGTTGAAACACGCACGGGCAATTTCCGGATAACAGGCATTGACACAACGAAGGTCTGCAACCCGGCCATGTGCGGCGAACATCCAAACGGCTCAGTATACTGGCTGCCTGCCGGAACGCGTACACGTGGCGAGCAGGCAACGCCTGCGCAGTGTTCCTATGGCGGCACAGATACCATCACGGAAACGCTAGAAGCTGAGTATCTATGCACCGATGGCGTACAGTCGCCGACCGGCAACATTCGCGTTGTCAGTGTCACGCATAGCCTGAAATGTAACCCGCCAGCCACCTGCGGTGACCATCCCCATGGCTCCCAGTATTGGCTTTACATCGGGCCACAAACACATTCACGTTATGCCACAACGGATGAATGCCTGTACGGAGGCACGACAACGATCAATTACTCCATCTATGGCTTATACTCGTGTGACAATGGCTCTCAATACGACACGGGCCAGAGAAATACCGTTGAAACGGGACGCTCGTATAACTGCAATTCGCCTCCGGCTCCACCACCCGGCGGTGACGGCGGCGGCGACGGCGGCGGCGACGGCGGCGGCGACGGTGGCGGCGACGGTGGCGGCGGTTAGTATCTATAAAACTGCCTAAGGCAATAAACGAGGCCTCCCGAGACTCAAAAGGTCAACGGAGGCCTCAGTTTTTTTAGATCGCGGAATATAGTGCCAATCACCGAAATTCGCTGTAATATAAACTTTATATAAGCATATCCAAACGTTCGCTAAAAAAGCCATAACAAGTTAACATTTTCTAGCCCTTTATTTACTAATATCATTATATCCGTTATTTTTTTTGGTCCATTCACTCATTGAATCACCACACCATACAAAGGAACGGATCGTGAAAAAGATTCTTCTGGCTGGCATCGCCGTTACGGCTATCGCAGTGGCCGGCACGACGTGAACTAAAAGTTTGACCCCTGCACTTGGTTCGGTAAATAAGCTGAGTTTTCAGACAAACAATTCAATTACTTTCGCGCCTCTTTTCTCAGGCGTTAACTGTTGCGGCCTGAAACAATTCTCAAGCTGCTCAGCAAACCTTTGAATGCCTTCAAGCACGCTTTCGTTGCGGCGTTTGTTAGCGCCCAACACCGATAACTTATGATCCAACTCGCGGATGGCCGGCGGCAGACCAAACATCAAGGCCGTGGGCAACCCCCTCTGATCAGATGAATCCCATGTTCTACGCAATCTGTCTTTCATGCGCGGCCTTACAATAGAGCACGTTTTGCCGCGATTTTCCGGCACATCAGTCTCGCCATTGTCATAAATCAGGCTGGTTAGATGCGGGTGAAACGCAAGAAGCGCTGTAAAGTCCTTTTGCTGCAAGGCTTTTGCATATTTATTACATTCGTCGTCATACAGATCCTTAGTTTCTTGGCTCGCTTCTTCGCAACACCGCACTTTTTGCGCATGATAGGTGGCGATGGCGCGTACCGATGTTGGTAAGTCCCCAACCACGCCGATAACATCTTCACCAAAAGCGCCTTGATCAAACGCGCGCCGGACTTTCAGATAACCCAAAAAAATGGCGTTAACGTCGTCCAGACTAAAATCAAAGGAGTTGATTTGGGAGTCGCCGCGCCGCAGGATATCTTGCGCTTCAAGGAAAAGTCGAACAGCGAAGTGCAGATTTGTCTGCTGATAAGGCGCAGGTAGGGTCGGAATTTCCGCAGGCAACCGACTGAGCGCCTCTGGAGCCTTAGCTACAAAAAACTCGCGAATTTTATCGGGCGTCATGAAAATACTTTTCTGATAAACAAATAAAAACGCTTCGCAATATCGTAGGATTTTACTTAATCCATAAAGCAAGAACAAGAGGTTAGGACTTGTCCCCTTTACCCTGTATATGTTAACTTTTTAACTATAAAACTGAAATGAAACTACCCCCATGACACACTTTCGACCCTTGCGCGTTGCCGCGCTCGTTGACCTGCCACGCTCCAAACTATCAGGCGGACATGTACGGGGATGGGAGTACCGTGCCAAGGCCGTGGCTGCATCCGATATGCCTCTCGATCTGACCGTCTATTTTTCCGGCCCTGAAAACACAGAAGTTCTGGCTCCGCATGTTCGCCTGCGCCAACTACCGCCGGTATTCAGCACAAAACACCTAACCTTTATGCCCTACGTGCCCGATCACACGGATCTAGCTCCCTATCACCCTGCGCTGGCGAAAGAACTGCCCGCGTTCGATATCATCCATACGACCGATGCCTATTTCGCTTTTGCCCGTACGGCTGAGCGTGTTGCCCAAAAAAAGAAGATACCGCTCGTGACTTCGTTTCATACCGACACGCCGTCTTATTCGCGCGTTTTCACGCGGAAGATGATCGAAAGCCTTTTCGGGAAAAAAGGGCTTGGGCGCTTTTTAAACGAAACCTGCCGGCTGCCGGAAAAAGAAGAGCAGAGCAAACTGAAACGCCTGCGCAAACACCTTGCCTGCTGCCGCGAAGCGCTTGTGATCCGGCCAGAAGACCGCGCGCTTGTCGAGAAAATTCTCGGCCCTGAACATGCGCATTCCATGCGGACCGTTGTTGATAAACAGAGGTTCAACCCGAACCGGGCCGATCGCGCCCGCATTGAGAGCGAATTCAAAGTCCCGCCTGGTCGTTTTCTAGTTCTATTTGTGGGACGCCTGGACGAAGGCAAAAACATTTACACGCTGATTGAGGCCATGGAAAAACTCATCGGACGCAATATGCCGGTTCACCTTATCGCCGCAGGTGTCGGGCCTGCGGATAAGAATCTGACAAAAAGTCTTGGCGATCATGTCTCGGTTCCCGGCTTTGTCGAGCCGGACATGTTGGGATGCATAATGGCAAGCGGTGATGTTTTAGCGCTGGTGTCGGAAATCGAGATACGGAGCCTTATTGTCACAGAGGCTTTAGCTTCGGGCATGCCCGTTGCCGTATCGGCCAAAAGCGGCATTGCGGATTTAATTCCTGAAGCGCACGAGGCGCTCCGCATCGTTCATGGAGGCGCGGATGCGTGGGCCGAAGCCTTAGGCGAACTCGCCGCCAATCCCGCTCAGCGGGCTACCATGCGGCAAGCCGGCGCGCGCTACGCTCAATCCCACATCGCCATCTGGGAAGAAATAATGCGCGATGAGTTTTTGAAGGTTTGGCAGAAAGCGGCGGGAAAGTAATAAGGTTCTTTCCTGCCCCTCACTCCAACGCCTTCAAATCTTCCGCCGCAGCGGAAAGCTTACGTGTGCGGGTGCAACGGTTTGTTTGTAGTTTTCCCTCGTAGGTCGATGCATAAACAATATATTTTTCACCAACATCGAACTCAATGCCGCAGGAAGGCCCGGCAGGATCGGCATATATCTTTATGCTGGTCACGCCATTCGCCACGCCCTTGAATGCCTTTGTTATTTCGAACGTCGTCACATACTGCCAATCTTCCGCCTTTGAAATGCGTTTTACCTCCCCGGCGAACACAACCTCCCTCTTTTTCATCTCTTCAACTGGGGTTCCCGGTGTCACACAACTGCATGCCAAAGCCGTATTGGGAATAAACAAGAAAACCATACCTATGCCTAAGGCAGCGCGCATCAGCATGATTGTCCTCCTTCTACCTTAATATTATAACAGAACACACAATCTTCATCAAAAACAAGCCATTTGTGTGTTTTGTTTTGAATTAACCCCTCGCCCACCCCAGGATGCGGAACGCGCTTTGATACCCTAACGCGAGCCTAAAATGATCATCCGACCCGAAAAGAAAGACGAGTTTAGCCTCATCTATGATCTTGTCCATACAGCTTTTGAAACGGCGAAAGTCAAAGACGGCAAAGAACAGGACTATGTCAACCATCTGCGCGCAGGCGGCGGATATATACCGGAGCTCGCGCTCGTCGCGGAAGAAGCCGGGCATCTCATCGGCCATATTATGCTCTCAAAGATACCGGTCATCGACGGCGACCAGAAGCATGACATTCTTTTGCTTGCACCGGTTTGCATTGTTCTTGATCGCCGGAACAAAGGTTTTGGCGCGCAACTGATTGAGGAATGTTTTCGACGGGCGCGCGGCATGAACTTCGGTGCGGTGCTTGTCGTGGGTGACCCATCATATTATGTGCGGTTTGGCTTTAAGACCTCTACAGATTTTGGGATAAAAAATACGAATGGCTTTCCGGATCAATATATCATGGCGCTTGAGCTTCGGCCCGGCGGCCTTAACAATATTCGCGGAGAAGTAACATTTTAAGACTTCGGGAATGGCGTCTATCCCCTTGTATTAAAATATATATTTACGCTTCACGCCAAATTAAATAGCTTGCGGTAACATAAGCCCATTCGTTGAAAGATAAAAATGGCCACGCTTTCATTTCAAGATCTCGCATTGCCGTGTGGATTTATAAGATGGATTCATTCAACGCATAAAACTCATCTTACCGGCATTCTTGAAAAAGGATTTCAAAGCCCTCAGCTCATTCTTTCTAGCGCGGCTACGCCTTCCTCAACAACCACGCAATTTGTTGAACAACTTGAAAAATATTTCTCGCCTGAGGAAGACGAACGTTTTCGTCTCGGCCCCGACCGGCCAAACATCGCTCTGATTATCGACTTGCCGAACGACATTTCAAGACGCCTCGACAGCATGTTTTCAATAAAACCGGGCCCGCCGGAAGATAAAACGATGGCCTTCAATCAAGGCGAGACAGGTTTTTATATTCCGCCGTGTTTTATCAAAGCGGTTTGTCACGGCGACCGCAGCCTTGAGATCTTTAAAGGCCCGACGGATGCGGACATTCAGGCTTACCGTCAAATGATCGCGGCGGCGCAAAATCAAAAACCCGACGTGACCAAACCTTCAAGGCCGATCGACATACCAAAACCCACCGCCGAAGGCCCGGACGTTTGGTAGCGACAGCTACCCGAACAAATGCCGGATCGCCACGAGCATGCTGTACAGTATGGAAGAGCCGACCAGCAAGTTAAAGAAAAGCCCGCCGATGCCGAGCGCAAAACCCGTCATCATGAAAAAACCGTCGCGTTCGATCAGCCCAAGGGACAGAATAGCGATAGGAATGGCCATAACAAGATTCCCGAACGGTATCGGGAGAACCATCACAGTGGCGAGCACAAAGATAATAAGGCCAATCAGCCGCACACCGCGTCGGCGTGTCAAAACAGGCAAGCGGGGACGAATAAATTTGTGAAACCCGCCGTAACGTTTTTCCACCTGATCGCAGAAATAAAGCATTTCCTTTTTGCCAATTCCACGTTCGCGCAGGAAAGGCGGGATCCACGGGCGTTCCAGGCCGAAGGTCATCTGAATCGCGACAAGCGCAAGCGGCAGGCCGAAAATGATTGACAAAAGCGGCAAAGGCAAAGGAATAAGGTTCGGCAGATTAAGCGCCACCATCAAAAGCCCGTAGCCGCGACGCCCGAGGCCTTTTGAAAAAGCATCGATGCTGATTTTTTCGCCCGGCGCAGCCTCGGCAATCCCACGCAACGTGTCGAGAACCGTTTTCGGCTTGCCGTTGTTATCGGTTCTATTCATCTGCATTCCAACTTACAGCGACCATGCCTTTGTTTGAATGAAAAAAACGGAACAAGCAAGAACATTAAGAAAAAGGCTTATTGTTTCTGCCGCCCCTCCTCGCTAATCTCAATTGTGCTAAGGCTCTCGACTTTCGATTGCCCTGAATTTTTGTTGGTCGTAGAACAAGCGATGCTTATCCCCGCAACAACAGCCGAACTTGTCCAAGCCGCGCAAAACGGTGACGAGCGTGCGGTTGAAATACTTCTGAGGGATTTTTACCCGTCCCTGTTCAACCTCGCCTTGCGCCTGCTCGCCTTTAACCGCGCGGCGGCGGAAGACGTGGCGCAGGAAACATGCATTCATATCGTCAAAGCGCTCGTCCGCTATCGTGGTGAAGCTTCCTTTAAGACATGGGCGCTGCGGATCGCCATGAACTGCGCGCGGGATTACCATCGGACGAACAAAAAATACGCGCTGCAGGAGCCGCTTAATGAAAACCTGTCCTCGGCCCAAAATCCTGCCGGGGAAGATCTCGTTTTCCAGCGTCAAATATGGAGGGAGATTAGCGTGCTGCCCGACAAGTACCGTGAAGTTTGCATCTTGTTGTGGGCGGAAGGCTACACGCAGGCCGAGGCGGCGAGAATTCTGGATTGTGCTGAGAAAACAATCGAATGGCGCGTTCAGGAGATCAAAAAACGCCTTCAAAAACGTTTGAAGGGAGGCCGTTCATGAGCCAAGAACCTATGGACGAAAACAAGATCAAGGCGGCCCTGCGGCAACAAACCGTTAACCATGATCCGGCCAAAGAGGATCAAGCCATTAAGGCTGCCCTTATGGTTTATAAAAAAGAAATTCAGAAACGTAATGAAAAAAAACGGAAAAGTTTCAGGGGTTTTGGGGACCTGCTGCGTCAATTTTTCGAGACGCCAAACAACCAGGGGGTTCCTATGTCAAAGAAATGGGCTTTTGCCGTACCTACGCTGGCCGCAGTTGCCGTTATGCTCTGGGCCGGTGCCTTTTTTGGTCCTGACTTTTATGTTCGCACCACAGGCCGTGAAGTACCCGAAAACATCCACGTTGTTCAGCCGCCTGAAGTAACGACTCTTCCACCGGCTGCGCCCGCAAGACCCGAAGCAGCGCCTGTGGTCCCACAACGGCCCGTGCCAGCGCCTCAAAAGTTGGCTGATAACAGGGTGGACGCCGAACTAAAACAGCTCGCAGCGCCATCGTTCAGCAGTGAAGCTTCTAAATCGTCCGTTGGTGGGGCCAAGGCTGGTGGCGCTCCCCTTGCCATGCTCCGCGAACAGGCCATGCCTGCGGATAGTATGGCGATAGGTAAAATTGTGGGTGGATATATAGACATTACCATCCCGCCGCATTTCCCCGGAAACGAACGTTTCAGCAACGCGACCGAGCAATCCGTGAAACAGGTTGCGCAGGAACCGGTTTCGACTTTCTCGATGGATGTGGACACCGCGTCCTACACTTTTGTCCGCAAGATGCTGAACATGGGACAACTGCCGCCGCCGGATGCCGTGCGCGTGGAGGAAATGATCAATTACTTCACCTATAAGTACAAAGCGCCAGAGAACAAGGACGAGCCTTTCGCGGCAACCGTTGCTGTCTATCCGTGCCCATGGAACAGCGACGCCAAATTGCTTCATGTCGGCGTCAAGGCCTATCAGGTTCCAGCCAAAGCACGCCCCAAGGCGAACATTGTGTTCCTTATGGACGTGTCGGGTTCGATGTCTCCGGCCAACCGCTTGCCGATGCTGAAAAATGCGATGGCGAGTTTTGTGGACAGCCTGCGCGACGATGACCGCATCAGCATCGTAACCTACGCAAGCCAGTCCGGCGTTGCCCTTGACCCCACATCGGTACGCGAAAAGGATAAAATCAAGCAGGCTTTGGCTTCTCTTGGCGCTGGCGGCAGTACGGCAGGCGGCGCGGGACTCCGCACGGCCTATGAACTGGCCGAACGGAACTTCGATAAGGAAAGCACGAACCGCGTTATTCTCGCGACCGACGGCGACTTTAACGTCGGCGTGTCGGACCCGAACGAGCTGCAGAAGTTCATTGAGGAAAAGCGGGAAAAAGGTATTTATCTGACAATCCTCGGCGTCGGGGAAGGCAATCTGAACGACAATCTGATGCAGCGTCTGGCGCAATATGGCAACGGCACGGCCGCGTATCTGGACAGCCTGAACGAAGCGCGCAAAGTGCTCGGCGATCAGGTTGACGGCGCGCTAGTGCCCGTCGCCAATGATGCGAAAGTGCAGATTGAGTTCAACCCTGCGCGTGTTGCCGAATACCGTTTGATTGGTTATGAGACCCGCAATCTGCGCCGCGAAGACTTTAACAACGATAAGGTTGACGCGGGCGATGTGGGCTCGGGCCAGACGGTAACGGCTATCTTTGAAATCACGCCAACGGACAGCAAAGCCCGTCAGGTCGATCCCCTACGCTATGAGCAACCGAAAAAAGCCGAAGACAGCGCCGTAAAGACTGACAGCAAGGAATACGCGTTCCTGAAAATCCGTTACAAGCTGCCCGGCTCCACAACCAGCAAACTGATGACACAACCCATCAGTGCGGCGCAGGAGGTGCGTGACGCGAAAGAGCTGAACGCCGACCTGCGTTTCGCCTCGGCCGTGGCGGGCTTTGGGCAGTTGCTGCGCAACAGCACGATGCTCAAGAACTTCGGCTATGAAGATGTGATCAGGCTGGCCGAAACATCGCTGGGCGACGACACGAACGGCTCGCGCCATGAGTTCCTGACGCTCGCCCGCGCGGCCAAAACAGCCGCCGAATTGCGCGGCATGCCGCCACAACCACCCACTGACAGCGACCCGCCGGTTTTATACAGAGTGCAGTAAGACCTGTGGTTATGGGAAAAACGGTCATGCCAGCGTAAGCTGGTATGACCGTTTTTCCAGTGTATACTCCGGATAAATGGGGCGTCCCGGAATGCACCTAAGAATTTCGGAGGTGAGAATGACCATCCTTGGAAAATTATTAAGACCCATATTTATTCTTGCGAGCCTGATCCTTTCGGGTTGCGCCTTCTTTGACCAAGGTCCGACAGGAAATCCAGCCGTTCCCCAGCCCACCAAAGACGTCGATACGCAAAAATATCTTGGACGCTGGTATGAGATTGCGCGCTACGAAGCGAGCTTTCAGCGCGAATGTGAAGCCGTCACGGCTGATTACAGCTTGCGGACTGATGGCAAGATCAAAGTCGTCAATTCTTGCCGGAGAGCAACCCTTGACGCCCCTCTGGAGTCTGTAGAAGGCCAGGCTTATGTTGTCGAGGGAAGCCGAAACGCCAAATTACGCGTGAGTTTCTTCTGGCCTTTTTACGGAAACTATTGGGTTCTTGATCGCGGCGAAAATTACGATTGGGCTATCGTGGGCGAACCGTCCGGACGTTATCTTTGGCTTCTCTTCAGAACGCCGCATCCGTCTGAGGAACTGCAGCAAGCCGTCAAATCTCGCGCCGCAAACATGGGTTATGACCTGAGTTTATTGAGAATGACAAAGCAATAAGTTCAAAGGCATGAAATTCCTGACGCTCATCCGCGCGGCCAAACCCCCCGCCGAACTGCGTAGCATGCGGCGCTTCTCTTCCGCTCCCTCGCCCAAGACAATACGGAAAGTGAGATTGGGGAGAAGGTGGGAGGTTTAGATCTACCATTTAAAAAGGGCCCATTAGGGCCCTTTTTTAATTGGCGGAAGGGATGAGATTCGAACTCACGATAGGGCTCAACACCCTATACCCGCTTTCCAGGCGAGCGCCTTCAACCACTCGGCCACCCTTCCGTCGTCTTTGACAGCGGAGAGTGATAACAGGCTTTCGAGCTCAAAAAAAGCCCTGAATAACCTGCCATAAAAGGCTCAAATCCTCTGGTCGGCTAAGGCTATGATCGCCGTCCTTAATCAGCGTAACGCGCACAGAAGGCGCCGTTAACCGTTCCGCAATTTTTAAGGCATGTTGCCAAGGCACGTCCCTGTCCATCTGCCCTTGCAGCAAATGCGCGGGCCCCCGCAACACCAATGGCTCCCTCAAAACAAGCCGCCCCCGCGCCTCGTCGATCAGTTTCTTCGTCATCGGCGCGCGGCGATCCGGCGGCGCTTCGTCATCATAAATCGCGCCTTCGCTTTCGAGCTGTTCGCGTTGAACCGGAGTCAGTGTCGGCACTATAAGTTCCTCGGTAAAATCCGGCGCGGCGGCGATGCCGATAAAGCCCGCCACGCGTTCGGGCCGCGCGCGCGCCAAAAGCAAGCCAATCCACCCGCCCATCGACGAGCCGATCACAAGCTGGGGCCCTTCGGTCAAACGATCAAATACGGTTAACGCATCGTCGAACCAGTCACCGATCGTACCGTCCTCGAACCGGCCGCTGGACTGGCCGTGGCCGCGGTAATCGAAGCGCAAATAGCCCCGATTCGCCGTCCTGCATTCCTGATTGAGAAACTTGGCTTTGCTACCCGTCATATCGGACGCAAAACCGCCCAAAAACAGGATACCCGGGGCCTTTTTCGAATTTTTATCCACTGCGCCACGGCACTGTTGATAGGCAAGCCGCCGATCCGGTAGAGTAAGAAAACATGTTTCACTGTCCATAATTTTTAACACCTCTCAAGGTTTGTATGTCGTCGAGCCCACAGCAATCTAGCAGGAAAAACCCCGGCCACAACACCGCTCCCCAAGGCACAACGGCACCGCGAGCCCCCCGCACGACGGTCTTGCATCTTGCTCCTGATCTTGAAATCAGCCCGGAATCCCGCGAAGTGGTCGATCTCGCAATCCAAACGCACCGCGCCGGATGGCGGCCCATCGTGGCCTCGGCGGGCGGCCCGCTCGTTCTGGAAGCCGAACGCGCGGCCGTGCGTCACACGCGCATGCCGCTGAACAAGCGCCATTTTATCGCGCACTGGCGGACGCGCATGCATCTCGAGGCGCTTGTCCAGCGCGAACGCCCCACCATGATCCACGCGCACGGCATCGAAACGCTAAGCGCCGCATATAGCGTCGCTTCGCGTAGGCGCATCCCGCTTCTCATTGACCTGACGGATCCCCTTCCCGTCACCAAAACGAACAAAAAACTTTTGCAAAGCGCCGTGGCGCATGTTGCGCGTTTTCGCGTGCCCTCGGATTTTATGGTGCGGCATCTGCGTGACGACTTCGATCTGACGACCGATTATCTATATCGTATCGCGCCAGGTGTCGACATGTTCTGGTACGACGCGCAGCGCGTCACGCCGGAAAGGCTCCACGCGCTCAGCCAGCTGTGGCGTTTACCTGAGCAAGCCACCGTCATCATCATGGCGACGCCGTTGGCGCCCGGCTATGGCCATAAACAGCTGCTCGAAGCCCTGATGCAAATCAAACGCAACGATGTGTTCGTCGTGATGGTGGGCACGGATCGCGTGGCGCCGGGTACGCGCGCGGAGATTGAGCGTTTGGTAACGTCGTCCGGCCTTGAAGGCAAAGTCGTGATGCCGGAACTTTGCACGGATTGGCCGGCGGCTTGCTGGCTTGCGACGATTGTCGTTGCCGTCAACACACTACCGCGTGGGCAAGCCATTGAACTGCTGGCCGCGCAAGCCATCGGGCGTCCTGTGATTGTGACAGATTGCGGGGCAAACGCGGAAATGGTCCAAAGCGGAGAAACGGCATGGGTCGTTGCGCTGGATAACATCGAGGCCCTGCGCGGCGCGTTGGCCGAAGCGACCCAAATGACGGAGATGCAACGCATCGATCTCGCGCAACGAACGCGCGGATTCGTGAACACGCTTTTCCCGCATGACCTCTGGCGGGATTCGATGTTCGACCTTTACGAAGCCATGCTGTCGTGCCCGATGCTCACGCCGCAAAAAGCGGCGTGACAAGCGATGCCGAAAACCCGCTGTAAAACTCGCGCCTCCCCGAACCCCGAAGCCGAATGGTTTGGTGCCGCACGCGTTTCGCCGAAAGAAAAAACCGCGCGGGTGCATAAAGTCTTTGAATCCGTCGCCGAAAATTACGATCTGATGAACGATTT
>CAYNLV010000019.1:4902-16885 GCA_964398175.1 uncultured Rhodospirillaceae bacterium | reverse complement strand
GATTTCGGCAATGCCGCTCATGCCGATGCCGCCGATCCCGGTAAAATGGATAAGGCCAATATCAAGAGGCGAAAAATTCTTTTGCGATTGAATGTTCATATTCGGTTTCTACACGGAAAAGGGTGGCGAAAATAGGACGGCCCAGTTTACTTTCCCACAAGGGAGGAAAGACCCGATTGGGGCGTCTTCCCGACGCGGGAAGAGATTGATAGGCCGATAACGGCCTCAACGCAATCGGCAAGGCTGTCCGCAGCCGTGACGGTGCCCCACGAACGCGACGCCGCCGCTGCTTTCGCCAAGTTGCCCGGCAGGGTTAACAAGGCCTCGAGACGCACGGCCAACGCTTCCGGCGTGAAAGCCTGTTCAGGGATGAGCCACGCGCCACCAGCTTCCGCCAAGGACTCGGCATTGGCGGTTTGCTCCCCCGCATGCCCGTGCGGGAAGGGCACGAGGATGGACGGGCGGCCAATGGCTGTGAGTTCGGCAATGGCTCCGCCGCCAGCGCGGCCAACGACAAGATGAGCCTGAGCCATGCGCTCGGGCACATCCTGAAAAAAGGGCGAAAGCTCAGCTTCAATACCCGCGCCAGCGTAGGCGGCTTGGGTTTCTTCGATATTCTCGCCACGGCACTGTTGCGCAATGATAAGTCGGCCCCGCAGATGTTGGGGCAGGAGACCAATCGCTTTTGGGACGATTTGGCTGAATACGCGCGCGCCGAGGCTGCCGCCCAACACTAACAAGCGCACAGGGCCATCATCGGTGATGGGCGTGTAAGGCGTAGCACGCAGCGCGGCAAAAGCCGGACGCACGGGATTACCGGTTTGTATGACGCGCACGCCTTCGACAGATTTCAGCCCGGCTACACTCGGGAAAGAAGTGGCAACAATACGTGCTTTTGGCAGCATAGCGCGGTTTGCGCGTCCCAAAATTGCATTTTGTTCGTGAAGGATAAGGGGGATGTTTGCGCGCGCAGCGGCGTAAAGCGCGGGAACGGAAGGATAACCGCCAAAACCGACAACGATCTTGGGTTTCAGTTTACGCAACAAACGCCCGGCGTGCAAAACGCCAAGGCCCATTTCAATAACGCTGCGCACGCGGCCAAAAACCCCTTTGCCAAGGCTGCTGGCGCGGACACGATAAACTTGCACAGACAGGTCGACGCTGAATTTATTGCCGCGTTGATCCGTGAAAAGGACAACACGCATGCCGCGTCCCAGCAACTCGCGCGCAAGCGCTTCGGCTGGGAACACATGCCCGCCGGTGCCGCCGGCGGCGAGAACGATGAGGGGAGGTTGGGGCTGATTGGTCATGGTTTCAGGGAGTATGTTCGGATGCGGCTATGTTGGCGTTAGGCTGCCGGAGCGTCAATAATATAATAGCGTTATCTTGGGAAGGGAAAAGCTCATTCATGCAAGAATTCTAATGAAATATGCAAAAAAAAATTTGATTCCACTTTTACAGGCGGGACTCGTTGGTTTTTGAAAAGCTAAAGATGGCTTTGTTGAAATCGGCGGCGGTATATAGCCTGCAAATGACATATTTGCTTCATGGCGTTGTGTAGGGTTTGGCCGGTCGCAGGAAAGTTCCGGGATATTGTTCGTAGTGCTGGAGAATGCTGTTCAGTTCGCCTGTATCGCGGAGACTTTGCAGAGATGTATTGATCATGGCGGCCAGTGCGTATTGATCCGGGGGCAGGGGAAACGCAGCCGGAGGTGTCGCGACGGGATCGCCCATCACCTGTTTGATTTTGCCGGGGTTGTTTTTCATATATCCATAGGCAATCGAGGCTTCCGTGATGACGAGATCGGCTTTCTTTAGGGCAACGTTTTGCAGCATATCCGAAGCATTCGTCAGATTGGGCAAGTTCATGATGCCGGCTTTTGGAAAGTTTTTCTTGATGATCGTTTCACTCAAGTCGCCGTCATTGGTGACGAACTTAACGGCGGGGTTGTTTGCTGCCGCATAGGCCGAGTCAAAGCGGTTATCGTCAACTCGAGCGAACAGGTAATAGGGAACATAAGTGACAGGCACCGAAAAATCCGCGGCTACGGCGCGCGCAGGGGTTGGCGTAAAGGGCGAGCAAATCAAGTCATAGCGTCCGGTCTTAAATCCCTCATAAGGACTTGCCGTGCCGACTTCTTCAACCCATTCAAGTTTGAGATTGGCCTGTTTGGCAACGGCTTCGATGATGTCGGGAAAAATGCCGCTGAATTTTTGGGTTGAGGGATCTTTGGCTACAAAGGGGGGCCAGACCTGATAAGCGCAGCGCAGTGTGCCTGTGCGCACGACACGTGCGTAAACAGTCTCGGCCATATTTGCTTTGGGAGGCACATCGGTAATAGCGCCTATCATCAAAGATATAACCAAAGCTATGAAAGCCGTTGTAACATACACAGTCCAATTTTTCATCGTTGTTACCTTTATGAAAACTACATTTCGCTCAAGCCGTATCGTTTTCGAGTAAGTGCCAGAAGCATACCCATTCCGAGCGCCAAGGACCAGAGGGATGAGCCACCATAGGAAATGAAAGGCAAAGTCATACCTTTGGCCGGAATCAGGCGCAAGGTGGACGCGAGATTGATCGCAGCTTGCAAGCCAAACTCAAGTAACAAACCGCTTGCGGCTAGAAGGACGAAAAGATTGTTTTCGCTTTTTATGCGCCAAAACCCACGCATGACGATAAAGGCGAAAAGAAAAATGATAAGAAGACAAACAAACAATCCTAATTCTTCGCCGGCGACTGCGAAAACGAAATCAGCATGAACGTCGGGGATTGTCATTTTCACGGTGCCCGAGCCGGGGCCTGTGCCAAATAATCCGCCATTAATGAAGGCGTCCAAAGCACGATCCGTTTGATAGGTATCGCCGCTATGGCTCAGGAAGGCGTCAAAACGCGTGCGGAAATGCGAAAAAGAATAATACGCCCCAAATAAACCACCTGCGCCTAAAACCATGAAAGCGACAACCAGAACAAGAGGGAGTCCTGCAAGGAAAAATTGCGTAAACCATATAGCGGTGACAAGAAATGCCATGCCGATATCCGGTTGTCCGACAAGGCAGAGGATGATGGCTAAATATAGCGCCATATTGACACTCAGCGCCGGAAAACCGCGTCTCTCGCATTGGCGCGAGAAAAGCCATGCAGCCGTTACGGTAAACAAAGGCTTGACGAATTCGGAAGGCTGAATCTGCAGGCCGGGAAAATGAAGCCACCGCATAGAGCCCTTTATTTCTACGCCGAAGACCAATGTGCCGGCGAGAAGAGGCAAAAATACAATCAACAACCCGACCGCAAGCCAACGGACGTGGCGCGGCGAAAGAAGCGAAAGACCTAAGATCGCTAGTGCCGCAGGCACCAACATGACGAGATGCCGCTCGACAAAATAGTAATTATCAAGACCATGTTTGACGGCGACAGCGGGAGTTGCGGCCTGGATCAATAAAATACCGAACCCCATAAGCAACGCAATGGCCGCGAGTGTCCAGCGGTCAACTGTCCACCACCAACGGCCTAGCACGGATTGGTCGGACCGGGTGATGGCTGGAGAATACATCTTGCGCATTGCTAACTCAGCCGTTTGACTTCGTAAAGAAACTGATCGTTGCGGTCGTACTCGTTCTTGAACATGCCGAAAGAAGCGAAGGCGGGACTCAGAACGATATTATCACCGGCTTTTGACATTTCAGCCGCCAGGTTCACGGCCTCGCTCATAGACAAAGCAATTTTGAGGTCCGGCAAGTGTTGGCGAACGTGGTCGCTGCCAGTGCCTTTCAGTAAAACAGACCGGATATTGTTATTTTTAATGTAGGCCGTGAGCTGATCGATCGGCAATCCCTTATCACTGCCGCCAAATATCAGAACGATTGAAGATGGAGGGAAGGAAGTGATTGCTGCGAGTGTAGCCTCCTGCGTTGTCGCGTTATTGTCATTGTAGATATTACGGTCTCTCCATGTGCCAATGAACTGCAGGCGTCCCTCGACGCTTTCAAAGTCATGTAATGCGGCATTAACTGTTTTGTCATCAATACCGCAAGCTTTGCCGGCTGCTTGAGCGCACGCCGCATTCAGAAGGTTATGCGCGCCAGGCGCTTTGAGGGCGAATAAGGGCGTCAAGGGCTGGACTATAATCAAGTTTGAATACCGGGGTTCTTTACTGATAATTCCAGCGACTTCTTCCGAAGCTATAAAAGTATCCCCCGGTTTTTGATGGCGGAATATGGCCGTTTTATCGTTCAGGTATTGGTCCATATTCCCGTCATAATAATTCATATGATCGGGATAGAATGTCGTGAAAACAGCGATGTTCGGACTGATCTTGAGGCTGTCAAATCCTTGAAGCTGCCAGGAATCCAGCTCCAGAACCGCAAGGTCGTATTGGTCGGCATCGACAAGATGGGCAAGCGTCGAGATGCCCCGAATATTGCCCCCCAACAGAACTTTCTTCCCCGCACGTTTCAGAATATCAGCAATCATGTGCGCCGTGGTTGTTTTGCCCCGCGTGCCCGTTACGCCGACTGTTTTGATCGGGGCGAAACGTACGAACAGGGCCGCGCTCATGTAGATAGGGGTATTGTTTCTTTGCGCGTGCGCGATGTAGGGGTTGTCCAGGCGAACACCAGCGCCCTTGATAATAAAATCGACACCGGAAAAGATTCTCTCGTCGTGTTCGCCAAGTAAAAACTCAATGTTTTTATATTCTTTTAATGCATCGACCGAAACCCGGAGTTCTTCCTCGGTCTTCTGATCGGTGACATAGACCTTCTTGCAATGTTGGGCCAGAAACGTAGCGTCGCCGACGCCTCGCCCTAAAAGCCCGAGGCCCATGAGAGTCACGGTTTTATTTTTGAAGAAGGTGGTGAACGCTTCGCCGCTCACAACTTACCTCAACTTAAGCGTCGAAAGCCCGACGAGCGCAAGAATGCTGGCAATGATCCAGAAGCGAATTACAACCGTGGGTTCCGACCAGCCCAATTTTTCAAAATGATGGTGAAGGGGGGCCATTTTAAAAATGCGTTTGCCCGTTGTTTTGAAGGAAGCGACTTGCAAAATGACGGAAACGGTTTCGACGACGAATAGACCGCCGATGATAGCAAGGACGATTTCATGTTTGATGATGACGGCGATTGTGCCGATGGCGCTGCCAAGCGCAAGTGAGCCCGTGTCGCCCATGAACACCTGCGCGGGCGGCGCATTGAACCACAGGAAACCGAGGCATGCCCCAACCAAAGCCCCACAAAATACCGATAACTCGCCGCTGCCGGGCACGTGGTGGATTTGCAGATAGGAAGAAAAAACGGCATTGCCGACAAGATACGTAATTAAGCCGAAACAAAGCGCCACAAGCATAACGGGCACCGTCGCCAAGCCGTCAAGTCCATCCGTCAGGTTGACTGCGTTCGCAGCGCCAACGATCACGAAAACACCAAAAGGAATAAACATAAACCCCAGTTGCGGCATAAAATCCTTAAAGAAGGGAAGGGCGAGGCGTGTAGCCTGATCGCTATTCGCAAGGTACACGATGGTCAGAACAGCTGCTGTCGTAATGATGGCTTGCAAGAGCAGACGCACTTTTCCCGGCACGCCGCCATAGGCGGAACGCCGTGTAAGTTTTTTATAGTCGTCGGCAAATCCGATAAAGCCAAAAGTGGTTGTTACAAAAAGAACAATCCATGAATAGGCGCTCGAAATATCAACCCAGAGAAGCGTGCTGACAATGACCCCGATAAGGATCATGAGGCCGCCCATCGTCGGCGTTCCCTTTTTTTTGTGGTGCGTTTCGGGGCCGTCTTCGCGGATAGGTTGACCTTCGCCTTGCTGTGTGCGGAGCCAACGAATAATGCGCGGGCCGAGAATGAAACATATTATTAAAGAAGTCAGCAAAGCACCGCCGGTCCGAAATGTGATGTAACGGAACAGATTAAAAAAGATGAAGTCGCGGGCGAAAGGCTGAAGAAAATAATATAACATGCGTTAGACCTAAACTCTCTTGCGTTTCTTGGTTATTAACATGCCATTTTTTGCGGCGCTGCCGTTTTATTTTCCAGCGCGCGCAACGCGTCGACAACGCGGTCCATGTGCATGCTATGTGATCCCTTGATCATGACAACATCTCCCGCCCGAATGTCTTTTGCGACGGCGGCGGCCAATTCGGAACTGGTGGCTGTTCGAACGCCACGCAGATGAGGCGGCAAGGTTTCATATAGATAAGTCATCATCTCGCCGCAGCAATGCACAACATCTATGCCTGACTTGACCAGGTCTTCCACAAGACCCGCGTGAAGGCGAGGCGATGCATCGCCGAGCTCGCGCATATCCGCCAGCATGGCAATACGCCGTCCCTTGGGGCCTGCCGTCGTCCGGCACAGCACTTCAATGGCCGCGCGCATGGCGACAGGACTGGCGTTATAGCTTTCGTCGATCAAGGTAAAACTGCCGCCATCAGGAAGATTGACAATCTTCTGTGTGCCGCGTCCTTTGGGCGGATTGTAGGTCGCAAGCGCTTCCGCGCATACGGGCACATCCGCGCCGATGGCTGCAGCGGCTAAAAGGGTCCCGAGTGAGTTAAACGCGATATGCGGGCCGGGCGCGCCCACCCGATAAGTAATTTTCTGGCCGAGGATTTCGGCTTGAACCTCGCTCGCGTCGTCCAGGGCATGACAATCAATAAGACGCGCCTCGCATTTGGCGCCAGTGCCGAAGCTAAGAATGCGCTTTAGGCCTTGTGTTCGTGCCGCGGCAAGAAGGCGCGCATAATGCGGGTTATCAAAGTTAAGCACGGCCGAGCCATTAACATCCATGCCCAAAAAAATTTCGGCTTTAGCGTCTGCAATGGCTTCAACCGATGAAAAAAATTCGAGATGTACGGCCTCGACATTTGTAATAAGGCTCACTTGCGGCTGGACTTCGCGGGAGAGGGGGCCGAGTTCACCTGCGTGGTTCATGCCGATTTCAAAAACGCCATAACGCGCATCGACCGGGAGTCGCGCTAATGATAAAGGCACGCCCCAATGATTGTTCAGGCTTCCCTCGTTCGCATAAGTATCAGCAATTGTGCCGAGCATAAGCCGAAGTTGATCCTTGCTACTCGTCTTGCCGACGGAACCGGTTATAGCAACAACCTTTGCTTTCGCGCGTTGACGGCCGACGCGCCCTAAATCCTGCAGGGCGATAAAAGTATCTTCGACAAAAATAAGAGGCACATCAGCTGGCACTTGCGATGGCGTTTTTTGCACAATCGCAGCGATAGCCCCGGCAGCGAACGCGGCGCTAACGTACGTGTGGCCATCTTGTTCAGGGCCGACAATGGCAATGAACAGATCGCCTGGCTGTGTGGTGCGGCTGTCGATGGAAACGCCATGCGCAACCCAAGACTGCTCGTGCAAGCTTTGTCCCCTCACGGCGCGCAACACATCTTCAGCCAACCAGTTCAAAATCATACCGCTTCCCCACGCAACACCCGGCGTGCCACATCGGCATCGTCGAACGGCAAAACTTGATCGCCAACAATTTGGCCTTTTTCATGGCCTTTTCCGGCAATGACGAGTACGTCCCCGGCGCGCAGTTGCGCGATGCCGGCCTGAATCGCCTGAGCCCGGTCGCTGATTTCACGCAGATTCGGCCCCGCGGTGCAACCCGCCAGTATTTCCTGCCGAATTGTTGAGGGAATCTCCTTTCGTGGGTTGTCGTCGGTCACGATAACTTCGTCGGCTAGCCGTTGGGCAATACCGCCCATGATAGGGCGCTTGCCCTTGTCGCGGTTGCCGCCGCAGCCAAACACAACATGCAGCTTGGCGCCGGGATGCGCCGCGACATGAGGACGTAACGCCGTCAGTACATTTTCCAGCGCCCCCGGCTTGTGCGCATAATCCACAAAAACAGTGCCACCAGTTTTTGTTGTGCCTGCTAACTCTAATCGTCCCGGAACGCCGCTCAGTTTTTCCAGCGCAGGCACGGTGTTGTCCGCTTTCTCACCGCTACCAAGAACCATGCCTAATGCGCATAGGCTGTTCCATACCTGAAACTCGCCGACGATCGGCAGAAGAATTTCATAGTCTTTTCCCATGGCAGAGAATCTAACTTTTTGTCCATTGGGCCGTGGCTCATAGCTTTTAATCTGAATTTCTTTTCCCTTATTGCCGTAAGAAATAAGGCGATGCCGGCGCGCTTTGGAATGCCGGAACAGTTCCTCGAACTCTGGAACGTCGGCGTTCAAAACAACCGTGCTTCCTTCGGGCAATAAATCATTGAACAGGCGCAACTTGGCGGCAAAGTACTCTTCCATGCTGTGGTGATAATCAAGATGATCGCGCGAAAGATTTGTAAAAGCGGCAACCTTAAGACGCACATAATCAAGCCTGTGCAATTCTAGCCCGTGGCTTGAGGCTTCCATTGCGAGGTGGGTAATGCCTTTGCCTGTCACTTCATGAAGGATTTGATGTAAAGTGACGGGATCAGGCGTCGTTAAAGAGCCATAGTGGCTTTCATTGGCTGTCACGACTCCCAAAGTGCCGAGGCTTGCCGCCGTATGGCCAATAGACTCCCATAGCTCCCGTGTGAATTGTACCGTTGATGTTTTGCCGCTTGTACCGGTAACGGCCGCAATCGTTTCCGGCTGGCGCGGAAAGAAACGTGACGCGATACATGAAAATGCTTTCCGTGTATCCGTTGCTGTTAGAAAGCTGATGTTTGACGGCAGCGTTGAACGATCCGTATCTTCCGGCGCAAGAACGGCAACGGCACCTTTCGTGATAGCGTCTTTGATATACGCACGACCGTCCTGTAGCGTTCCGGGAATGGCGGCGAATAAATAGCCGGCTTTTACGCTTCTGGAGTCCGCCGAGATGCCACTTATGTCGTGATCGTCACCATATCTTTTTATCCCATCATTGGGCGCTATTAGATTCAACAGCTGCATAATCGTCATCTTCCTTATTCACTTGCAAACTATTCAACACTTCGGCGCCAAGCGGTTTTAGCAATTGGCGTTCGGCTGCTGCCAGCATGTCCGGCTCAAGCGGGGGCAAACTGAGCAAGGGGCCTATCTGTCCAATGACCCTGCCCACAACAGGCGCAGCGGTCCAGCCGCCTGTGGCATAGCCATATGTCTTGGCATTGCCCTTAGGGTCGTCCAGCATGGCAAAGACAAGATAGCGCGGCGTTTGTGCCGGGAAAACCCCGATAAACGATGATAGGCGGGCGTTTTTATTGTACTGACGGCCCATTATTTTATCCGCCGTTCCTGTTTTCCCCCCAACGACATAGCCGGCCACTTCAGCCGCTTTTGCCGTGCCGTGCGTAACCACTAGGCGCATTAGAGCGCGCATCTGGGCTGCCGTTTGAGGAGATACAATGCGTTCATTGCTGTTAAAAGGGTTGCTGGTAACTTTTAATAATGTTGGATGGACGAGGCGACCGTCACCGATAACAGTTGCCGCGGCGCTTGCGAGCTGGACAGCGTTTACAGCGATTCCATGGCCGAAAGCCACAGTTAGTGTGGTGGCATGACTCCAGTTAGAGGGGGAAGGAAAAAGAGGAAGCCCGACTTCCGGAATTTCAATTGGCGCCTTTTCTGTCAGGCCAAGGCGGCTGAAAAAGGCACGTTGACGTGTCGCTCCTATGCGTTCTGCCATGCGTGCTGCACCGATATTGGATGACTCCATAAATATTTCTGCGACATTAAGGTGGTATTTGGATGGATGAAAATCACGTATGGTTCGATCACCAACCTGCATCGGATGAAGCGTATCAAAACGGTCTGAAGGCTTAATTAGGCCGGAGTCTAGCGCCAATGCAGTATTGAAGACTTTGAACGTCGAGCCCATTTCATAAACGCCAAGTGTCGCCCGGTTGAACTTCGCGTCATCATCAGCGTTGCCAGCTTGCATAGGATCGAAATCCGGCAATGAAACAAGAGACAATATCTCGCCAGTCGCAATATCCATAACGAGGCCAGCGCCTCCGATTGCATGAAACTCATCAAGAGCGTTGTTTAGCTCGCGATGTAAAATGGTCTGTAACCTTAGATCAAGCGAGAGGACGACCGGATCAGGATGCTGTTGCAGGCGATCGTTCAGCCCTTTTTCAAGTCCAGCAATACCATTGCTATCGATGTCGGTGTATCCCAGGACATGGGCTGTAAGTCGGCCTGACGGATAAGTGCGTGCTTCATCCGGGCTAAATTCCAAGCCAGCAATGCCAAGCTTGTTAACAGCGTAATATTGCCGGGGGGTGAGGTGACGCTTGATCGTGGCGCAACGTTTTGTGCTATGGAGGTCTTCATTCAATTTATTCCGGTCAAGATCGGGTAGAACGCTTTGGAGTTTTTCGAGAGCTTCATCCGAATTGAGAATTTTTTTTCCATCCGCGCAAAGTGAAACGGTTGGTAATGATGTAGCCAACACAATATTATTGCGGTCTACAAGATCGGCCCGGCTTGCCGTTGGCATCTCACCAGAGGCCGCATGTATTGTTGGTGCTTCCGGTGCTTCATTAAAAAGAGAAAGGCTGGTTAAACGACCGCCAATGACCAAATAAACAATTCCGAAAATGAGAAAAACAAAACTAAGGCGTAAACGGGCTCTTTCAAGCGCATGTTCAGCCGGTGTGGAGAGACGGGGGTGGGGCTTTTTTTCAGGTGTGTCCCAAAGACCCGGCAGACTGGGCTGACGGAAGGAGTATTTTTTGCGCGAAGAGCGCCACCCCGTCATGGAGAAGTGCCGTCATGGGATTCTGTGTCAAGCGCGGTTGATAGGTCGCGATCAGTTCCCGGAAAAGGCGCCGCATAGGCGGTGCGTTGAATATTTATATGTGTATTGACGTGCCTTGTGTCGTTAGACACCTCGACACGGCGGCGGGGTGCGATGGTAGGGGCGGGCGCAGGCGCAGCAAGCGTTGTCTTAACACTGGCAATAGGTGTGCTTTCTACGGTTACACCAGCCATGGCCTCTGTGCGGGTTGGCAGGATATCCGATAGGTTTTCAAGGCGTGCGATTTGCTTTGTTGCCGTCGGATGCATAGCGAGGTGCTTACGGGCAGCCTTTTCGATCCGCGCGGGATTGGCAAGGTAAACCCACTCAGCTTTTAGCACATGAATGTTTGTTTGCTCGGATTCGATCTGGGCATTGAGCGTGCGGAGTTCCTTGCTGAGTTCTTGAACGCGATAGCTTGTCGCATACAAGGCGCCGCTGACGGCAATCGTCAATGCAAACCAGAAAAGGATAAGAGACACGCGGCTCATGCGATTTTCTCCTTTACGGGAGGCATATCGGTGCGTTCGGCAACGCGCAAGCGGGCGGAACGTGCACGGGAGTTGGCCATAATTTCAGTGGAAGAAGGTGTGTGCGGTTTACGTGCAAACAGAACAAAACAAGGTTGCCGTGCCATTTCATTAGCTGGCATATGACGTGATCTCCGCGACGCGTGGCTGCTGTGCTCGCGTAGAAAATTCTTTACGCAACGGTCTTCCAGTGAATGAAACGACACAACCGCAAGGCGTCCTTTCGGTTTCAAGAGACGCTCGGCGGCTTCAAGGCCGCGCTTCAGTTCGCCCAGTTCGTCGTTTACAACGATACGCAAGGCCTGAAATGTCCGGGTCGCGGGATCAACGCCGTCGCTGGAACGGGGGACAGCCTTACGGATAATTTCGGCCAGCCGGAGCGTGCGATTGATGATTGATGTTTTGCGCGCTTCGACGATGTGTTTAGCAACGCGGCGGGCAAAACGCTCTTCACCAAAGGTGTGGATAATATCAGCTAGTTCCTTTTCGCTAGACTCATTCACGATATTTGAAGCCGTTGGGCCAGAACGGCTCATGCGCATGTCAAGCGGACCGTCTTTCGTGAATGAGAAACCACGTTCGGGTTCATCGAGCTGAGGCGATGAAACGCCCAGATCAAGCGCAATACCATCAACAGCCGTGATACTTTTGGTTGCGAGCAAACGGTCCATTTCACCAAACGTGCCTTGCAGGAGCGTAAGGCGCGG
>CAYNLV010000019.1:0-4892 GCA_964398175.1 uncultured Rhodospirillaceae bacterium | reverse complement strand
ATGGCGTCGGGATCGCGGTCAATGCCGAAGACTTGCGTTTTCGCGGCCATGAGCAGGGCGCGAGCGTATCCGCCGCGGCCGAACGTGCCGTCGACGTAAATGCCCTGATCATGCGGCGCAAGCCCCTTCAGCACTTCATTCAGCATTACGGGGATATGGCCGCCGGAAAGTTTCATCAGAAACTCCCATCTTCGAGGCGGCTCGCGGCCTGTGCGATGATTTTGCTGAGCGAAATGTCTTTAGCGCGCGCCGCAGAACGAGCCGCTGCTTCGTGTGCAGCCAGTCTTTCAGGTTCCCAGATCTGGAAGGTTTTGCGACGCCCGACGAAAGCGACTTCGTCGACAATGCCGACGGGTTGAGCAAGGTGTGGGGGGAGGGTGATTCGGCCTTCGCCGTCGAATGGCATTTGAACCGAACCGCCAAAAATGGTGGTTTCGATCAGCTCGTACATTTCTGGTGCGAGGTCGAGTTTTTCAAGACTATTGCTAAGAATTTCAAGATGGTTCGTTGAACAGGCCTCGAGCGCTTCGTGCTGGAGAGAGCGGAAAACCACGATTCCCGGCGCTTTTGGGCCCAGAACGGACCGAAAGGAGGCTGGCACAGACACCCGTCCTTTCTTGTCAATTCGGTTGACAAAAGTGGACAGGAAAACGGTCATAAAAGACCCCGGAAATTCAAAAAGTTAGGCCGTCGAATGCTCCCGCATATCCCCTGGCCTCAATTGGGTAACTATGGGATATCATGGGTAGATATGGGGAATCAAGGGAATATGTAATAAAAATGTCTTAATCCACAGGAATCTTTATTAATAAAATCTATGCCGAACAGTTGTTGCCCAAATAATAGAAGTAAACAAAAAGAGAACAAAACAGGAGTTCCGTTTTTGTTCCAGTAATGCCGGATGCGGAATCTATCATGTTTTCAGGAATGGTAGGCTTTTTTAGCCGTTTTGGCGGAAAACAGCCGGATTGCCCATGACCATAGCGTCGTTGGGAATATCATTATAAACGACAGATCCGGCGGAGATTTTGACGTTGTCCCCCACGCGAATGCGCGCGGTGACGAAGGCTTGGCCGCCCATAAAAATGCCGGAACCCAGAGCAGCGGCGCCGTGAACACTTGCATACGGCGAGAGGACGCAAAAGTCGCCGATGCGGCCTTCATGGCCTACAGTCGTGTAAACATTGAGAATACATTGCGCGCCGATTTGCGTTTCTGGTCCCACGAGCGAGAAGGGGGCGAGTACGGTGCCGACACCAAGCCGCGCGGTGGCGGCGACGTGACAGGCCGGGTGAACGAGGGTGGCGAAGCGGGTACCAACGCCTTCCAGACGGTTATAAAGTATTTTGCGGTTCTCAGGGGTGCCTACGGCGATCACATAAACAGCATTGCAAACCGGGGGCATGTCGGTGGGGCCGAGGATGGGATAACCGCCATGTTTCGTTCCCGGCGCTTTCGTGTCGTCGAGAAAGCCTTTCAGCGTGAACGACTGTTGGCCTGCGCGCACGATATCTTCGGCATACGCCGCAACCTCAAGGCCAAACCCGCCTGCGCCAACGATAATGAGATTGTTCATTTCAGAACCTGTACCAGCCGCGTCATGATATCGAACAAATTGAATCCATCCCACACCGGATCAAACACAAGCGCATGGTCGATAGGCACAATGCGGTCAAAGCCCCGTCCTTGTGTGATGGCCATAAACTCATGAATCTCCGTTGGCTTGAATCCCCAGTGCGTCAGCGTCTGATCGCGTCTTTCAGCATAGGCGGCCAAATCAGGAAGGCTGTTCAGCTGTATGGCAAGAAGCAGACCGGATCCATAATTGATGCGTTTGAATGCGGAAAGGGAGTCCATGTTGTCAAGCGTAATGACACTTAACGCAGGACTGAAAACTTCATAGCTGACAGGATTGAGGTCGTACATTGCCAGATAGGAGGCATTAAGTTTAGCAACGTTTTCCGCAAAGCCGGGCCGATAATGATGGGCAATCGCGTGAGAAGAAAGTCTTGGATAAAAATCTTTTGAAGCCTGCGTTACGGAATCCTTGTCTCCGACCCATATCAAAAGACGCGGCGAAGAGCACGCCTTTTGATCAAACAGGTAAATGTCTTTGTAAACGCAGTGAATGAGGGTCGAAAAATCGCGCCCAATTGACGCAGCGTAGCTACGCGCATTCAGTGCCATAACCGAAAAACGATTGGCAAAACAAACCTCCCGTGCAAGAGGCGATAGGGGAATCTTCCGGATATGTGCCACCGTTTCATCACTGCCCCATACCAGCCGGGCATCGCAAACAGATGAAAGCTGTGACGTAATATCGTCATCATGGTCATAGCGGATGATAATCAAACGCTCCTGTATACAAGGTTCGGCCTCAGTAAGACATTCTGTAATCAGGTTGAGAAGCAATACCTGCTCAGGCCGTTCGGCGCTTGGCAAACGGATGATGACGGCGTTGCCGCTTAAAATAGCAATGGCTGCCGTATAACCAAAAAGAGTATCGACGTTACCGGGGGGAATTTGAAAAACAATGCCGGCTGGAACACGTTGCGTATCTGTCGGCACATAGAGATAATTTTCGACCATTGGCGTGAGCATAGCGGGGCGGAGCCAATAACCAAGCGACTGCAGGGCCGGAAAAGGAAGCGTGCGCGCATCATTCAGAAGGCGTTGGGAAAGCGATGCGCAAAAGGCGCGGGCCTCAGGGGATGCAGGGCGAAGCGGTTCCTTATTGGTTGCCTGTGCCGAACACATGATGTCACTGGCCGTAACATCACCTTGGGTTGGCAAAAGCTGGCGAATGACCGTCATGCTACGACCTCTTTGCCGGCCAGCACATCGCTACAGCCGCGCTGTTCGGCGCGTGGTGCGCGGCCGAGAACACTAAAACCATTGCCGAATACATCATTCACGCCGCCGTCGATTTTTTCGATCACACCGATGTCCTCGGTCAGGATAGAGTGGCCTGGATAGCTGCGCGGCAAGGCGCTCACAATCTGGATCAGCCCGGGCTGGCCTTTCGGCAAGGTTTCCAGCGTTATGGGATCGCGGATAATAACATCGGCAAAAGATGGCGGATATAGGAGGCCGTCTTCGTTTTCCAGGAATATGGTCCCCGGCAGTTCCGCCATACCGTAAAAATTAATTACGCGGTTTATATCCGCGGCGTTGTTAAGCTTGTTTTTGAATTTTGCATTGTCGACGGCTTGGTCTTGCAGCTTCTTCCAGCCGCCACTATGCAGCATTATAACGCGGGACAAGTTGTAAAGATGTTGTTCACACGCAGGAATGAAATATTGCCATATCAGATAAGTGAAACCGAAAGCGAGAATAAGTTCGTCGGGGTGGCGTTCCAGAAAAGCATCAAGCTTGGCGTGATCAACGGAGAAATCTTCGTGAAGAACAAAACAGGGATCGCGCCCGTAAGGCATGAGCCCAAGAATGGCCGCAGCGCGCGCGCCGACTGTGTTATGGTTGCTAAGCGCGGATTCGTTGTCGATAATCAAAAAAGGCAAACGCTGGTTTTGCGTAATGCTGCCGATAATGAGGCTAAGCGCCTTGGCCGACAGTTTTGCGGTTTCCGCATCAAGATCGATACGGCTCAACTGTTGGCCTGTTGTGCCGCTTGAGGTGATGGTCGTGCGGATTTCCGATTCCGGGACACTGCGCAATGTGCGCCATTTGAAAAGTGAAACAGGAAGATAAGGAAGATCCTCCAATATTCTCGCATTTACCCCGTTTGGGGCTGCCAGATCGGTGATTTGCCTATACGCCGGACAGTGATCGCGGTGATGTTGGGTCAGGTCCCTGAGCAGCATCAGCAACGTGTGTTCTTTATCAGCCTGTTTGATGCTGAAAGGCCGTTGACATAAAAGCGCGTCGCGTACCGGTTCCGCTATCATAACCATTCCCGTATTTTGCGGTAATCGACCTTACCGCTCGTTTGATAAGGTATAGCGTCGACAGCCCGAACTTCAAGCCATGTCGGGACCAATCCTGTTGTTTTAATAAGGTGATCCTTCAGTTTTTGATGTGTTGCGGGATTTTTATCGGTCGTAACGAGAACGATTTTATCAATGTCTTCCAAGGCGTAGGCTGCTGTAACAATACGTGCCAACAATTCCAGATCGTCAAGCGCAATGCGTTCGCCATGCAGCTTGGCAAAGCGCTGCTTGCGTCCCGTGATTCGCAGGCAGCCGTCGTTATCCAATTGACCGAGATCGCCCGTGGCGAGCCGTCCGCGCTGTGTATCGCTTTGGGAAAGATCGGCCCGGCTTTCAGCGTAACCCATCATAACGTTCGGCCCAGTATAAATAATCTCGCCGTCTTCAATGGAAAGCTTTCCATCTTTAAGCACATAACCTGCTGCGCCGATTTTCTCCGGCATCTTATGCAACGGAAAGCAAGTTAAACGCGGGCTGGCTTCTGTCTGGCCATACATAATGAACAACTTGCCTTGCCGCGCTTGAACCTGTTTCAGCATTTCCTGCGTCAGAGGCAGAGGCATTTTGCCCCCGGCTTGTAAAAAAGTATTCAGTTTTGACACCTGAAGACGGTCGAGGCCTAAACGCGCCAGCATTTCATAATGCGTGGGAACGCCGGCAAATAAGGTTGCTTCATGTGCGCGCGCGAGTTCCCATATTTCACGGCTCATAAGGCTATATTCGGTTAAAAGAACGCTGCCGCCCGTCGTCAGTTGCATGTTGAGGACGGACAAGCCAAAGGAATATGCCAACGGCAAGTGCAGCAACGCGCATTCCTGCGACGCCAGATCGAGGCTGGCAATAATGGCATTCGTATTGTGCGCAATGTTGGCATAGGAAAGGCGTACGGCTTTCCGTCCGCCGGTCGATCCCGATGTCAGAAGCAAAAGAAAAAGATCGGGATGC
>CAYNLV010000018.1:15640-17616 GCA_964398175.1 uncultured Rhodospirillaceae bacterium | reverse complement strand
TGTTTTGGCCAAACCGGAGGTTGAACGGCTCGAAACGTCTTCGAAAAAAGGCTGGGATCTGTTCGACATATTTTCGGGCGATTCTTCGTCTGAAGCTGACAAAAAAGAGGTAAAGGAAAACGAGAAAAAGGAAGCAACACAAACAAAACTGATAATTAAACCCCCGGTAACCCCCGCTGAAACAGCACCCCCCGCACCGTATCTTGTTTATCCGTCGCCCTATGTGCCCCAAATTAACGATCCGGTATTTAGGTCGCCTACGCCAAAATCTAAAGCGCTTGTTGAGCCACCAACCTTGTCTTTGAATGATAAAAACAACGATAAAATAAGTGATAAAGATATACCGATACCTTCACTAGAGACGCCCTCGGCACATGCTCAAGCTTCAGAACCTCCGGCTCAACAACCCGATACAATTAAAGTGCCTGCTGCTGTTTTGGCGACGGGTTTTTCCCCCTTGTTACCTCTTAATGCACCGGATGGCACGGATCTCCTATGGTTACCTTATGCCAGTAACCGTGAATTAACAGCGGATCATAGCGCGATTACGCGAGCGATTATCTTTATCCATGACCTTGCGCGGAACCCAAGCGAGGGTGTGGCCATACTGACAACGCTAGCCGGCAATGATTATGGCACAACGCTTATTTTGGCGCCCCAATTTCCGTTACAGATCGACATAACGCGTTTTGCTGATCATTTGCCAGATGAGGGCAAAGCGATCGCCCGTTGGCCAATCGGTGGTGTTTCGAGTGGGGAAGGTAGTGGCTGGCATATCGGGGGTGATTCCATAGTTCAAGGACGCCAAAGAGGCGTCAGTTCGTTCACAGCCATAGATTTAATGCTTTTATTTCTTGCCGATCAGCAAACTTTTCCTCAGTTACAGCAAATCGTCATTGCAGGCCATGGCATGGGCGGTGATTTTATTCAGCGTTACGCTGCAGCAGGGCAAGCACCAGATTTGTTAGCGGCACAAGGCTTGCCGGTCCGGTTTCTTGTCGCAAACCCGTCAGCCTATCTTTATCTGACCAGGTTGCGTCCTGTTGCGGTGGGATCAAATTTTGCGATTCCGGATGCAAATCAGTGCCCTGACATCAATGACTATCCGTATGGATTGAACAATTTGGTCCCGTACGCACGGCGCAGCGGACCCAATGCGATGCGGTTACGTTATCCGGAGCGCCGGGTTATGTACTTGTTGAGTGAGAAAATTCGCACCGATATGTATATTGAGCGCGGCTGTGCAGCGTCCATTCAAGGTAAAGATCGCCTGACGCGTGGACGGAATTATGAGCGTTATCTGCGCATGAGTTTTGGCGAAACCGCTGAAAGATCACATACATTCGCGCTTATACCGAACGCGGATTACGATCCGGTCGCTTTATTTGGATCATATTGTGGGCAGGCGATGCTGTTCGGCGACGGCACGTGTTCTTCGACCTTGATGCCGCGCTGAACGTACCCATTCGTCGTGCGCCGCGTACCTGTTTCGTCCGGGCAACGGGTTCATTCGAAGCCCGTTTTCACGTTTACGTACCCATTGAGGGATGGGGTTTTCCCGAGCCATAGCTGGAAACGGCCACCACTTTTTTGTCTTAAAAAAGCATTAATATCAGCAAGATACAATCTAGATAACCCCTATCATTCTGTTCTCCTAAGCTTAAGAAAATGCTAAGGTTTTTCCTGTTAGATAGATAGCGTTTCTCTTGTTTTAGTGACACCATGTCTTACTCGCATAAAAAATGCATTTTGATCGTTGAGGATAACGAGCTCAACATGAAGCTCTTTCACGATCTGTTGGAAGCCCAAGGCTATACCACGATTACCACAAGCGACGGCATGTCTGTGGTTGACCTCGCACATAAAAACAAGCCACACCTGATTATTATGGATATTCAGTTGCCAGAAGTATCCGGTCTTGAAGTTACAAAGTGGATCCGTCGCGATCCAGAACTTAAGGACACGCCCATTGTAGC
>CAYNLV010000018.1:11903-15630 GCA_964398175.1 uncultured Rhodospirillaceae bacterium | reverse complement strand
GTAGCCGTCACGGCCTTTGCCATGAAGGGCGACGAAGAAAAAATACGCGCTGCCGGTTGTAACGCTTATCTGGCAAAACCGATTTCCGTTGGGGGTTTTGTCGGTACGATTAAACGCTTCCTTGAAGCGGACCCCATGATATGAGGGTAAGTTATGTCGGCGCGTTTGCTTGTTGTTGACGACAATGCCCTTAACGTGAAGTTGCTGGCGGCGAAACTTACCCGCGATTATTATTTTGTCAGCACTACCGATAATGGTTTTCAAGCCCTTAAGATGGCGGAAGCCGATCAGCCAGACCTGATCCTTCTGGACGTTATGATGCCGGAACTGGACGGTTTTGAGGTTTGTAAAATGCTGAAGGCAAACCCCAAAACGGCGCATATTCCCGTCGTGATGGTTACAGCCCTTTCAGATAGAAGCGACCGCGTACATGGTCTTGAAGCCGGTGCCGACGATTTTTTGACTAAACCTATTAACGATATTGCCTTAATGGCGCGCGTGCGTTCACTCTTGCGCCTTAAGATGATGATGGACGAATGGCGGCGTCGAGAAGCGACGGCTGCGCAGTTTGCCTTGCCTTCCGAAACCGAAGATAAGCCTGTTTCCGGCGAGCTCGTGCTACTTTTAGAAGATAATCCGGAGGATCGCCGTACGATTGAACGTGTCCTGCAATCCATTAGTCTTCGTGTTGTGCATATTAATTCTGTAACAGCGGCCATTGATGAAGCACAAACAGGCGCTTATGATTTAGTCATGACGAGCATCGATTTGATGAACGAAGATGGCTTGCTTCTTTGCGGCCAATTGCGCGCGCGCGATAACACGCGAACACTGCCTATCCTCCTTATGGCAAACGAGGGTGAAATCGACTTCGTTGCTAAAGGGTTAGACCTGGGGGCAAACGATTATCTTTTACGGCCACTGGAAGGAAGCGAGTTGATCGCTCGCGTGCGCACGCAGCTAAAACAGAAGCACCATTACGACCGCTTGCGCCAGAATTATGAAAAAAGCTTAGCCTTGGCGCTCGTTGATCCGCTGACGGGCGCATTTAACCGCCGTTATCTCGACGCGCATCTGCCAAAGATGATGGCCCGTTTCCTGACGGACAAGCATTGCATGTCCGTTTTGTTCTTTGACATCGATTTCTTCAAAAGCATTAACGACACATATGGCCATCCTATAGGTGATGTTATTCTGAAAGAGGTCGTGAGCCGCGTAATACAGAGTCTACGGCCGCTTGACCTTGTCGTGCGTGTCGGTGGTGAGGAATTTGTCGCCATTATGCCCGAAAGTGAACTTAAGACAGCCTTGGCCGTTGGCGAACGTCTTCGCGCGGCCATTGCCAACATTCCTTTTTTCATGCCTGGCCATGACAAGCCGCTGTCCGTGACGATCAGCATCGGGATAGCAACGCTGGATTTTGAAGGTGGTGATACGCCTGAAGCTCTTCTCAAGCGTGCAGACGAGGCCCTTTACAAAGCCAAGCAAACAGGCCGTAATAAGGTTGTCAGTGAGACAGAAATAAACGGGTAAATTTAAGGCATAAATAAATGAAAACCAGGACAACAGCTTTAGCTTTTTTGATGTTTCTTTTGGTAACTTTTCCGGCGACTGCAGAGACGGATCGGCCGGGCGATATGTATGCCAAAGGCGGATGGAACATTACGGAACGCCCTGCCGTCCCGAGCGACATTGCCCGTGGCGAGGATATGATACCAGAAGTGCCCCCTGTGCTGGAGACAGACGCGGATGTTTTTGACCGTTTGCATCCAAACTATGATTTCGGGCGTGAGGAGATGGTTATCGTGCGTCCTGAGCCAATGCCGCAACACCCAATTTTTCAACGGGAGGGCGACCGGGATTAATTTCTGACATTCTATGTTTGGATCTGCTATCAACGTTTCCCCATGGCTCACCAAGAAATGAACATAGCCGTATCGCGGCGCCGCACTTTTGCGATCATCGCACACCCCGACGCGGGCAAGACGACGTTGACCGAAAAGCTGCTTCTTTTTGGTGGCGCGATCCAGATGGCCGGTGCCGTGAAGGCGCGAGGCGAACAGCGGCGCGCACGTTCCGACTGGATGAAAGTGGAACGCGAACGCGGCATTTCGGTCACCGCTTCTGTCATGAGTTTCGATTACGCGGAACGCAGCTTTAATCTGGTGGATACGCCCGGGCACGAGGATTTCTCTGAAGATACCTACCGGACGCTAACGGCTGTGGACAGCGCTGTGATGGTGATCGATGCCGCCAAGGGTATTGAAAGCCAGACACGGAAATTGTTTGAAGTGTGCCGTTTGCGCGACGTGCCGATCATAACATTTATTAATAAAATGGACCGGGAAGCGCGTGACCCGTTCGATCTCATGAGCGAGATCGAGCAAACACTGGCGCTTGATGTTACGCCAGCAAGCTGGCCCATCGGTATGGGACGCGATTTCAAAGGATGTTATGATCTGATCCGTGACCGGTTGATTTTAATGGATCGTACGCAGGGTGACTGGGCGAGCGAGGGCATGGCTTGCGATGGCCTTAACGATTCGAAACTTGAGGAATTGTTGGGTAAGGAAGATGCAGCCAAGCTCCGCGAGGAAGTCGAGATGGTGCGTGGGCTTTGCAAGCCATTTAGTTTGCAAGCTTATCGCGAAGGGCACCTAACACCCGTTTATTTCGGCAGCGCCATCAATAATTTTGGCGTACGCGAGCTGCTTTTGGGGCTGGCAGAACATGCGCCTTCACCACGCTCACAAAAAGCCGACAAACGCATAGTCGAGCCGGAAGAAAATAAGGTCACGGGGTTCGTGTTCAAAGTTCAGGCGAACATGGACCCAAATCACCGTGACCGGATCGCTTTTGTGCGTTTGTGTTCCGGGCATTTCCGCCGTGGGATGAAGTTATTTCATGGGCGCAGCGGTAAGATGATGGCTATTAATAATGCCGTGCTGTTTTTGGCCCGCGACCGGGAGCTTGCCGAAGATGCGTTTTCTGGCGACATTATGGGCATTCCTAATCACGGCACGCTGCGTATCGGTGATACTTTAACAGAGGGCGAGGCAATCAATTTCGTAGGCGTGCCAAGCTTTGCGCCGGAATTGCTTCAGCGCGTGCATATCGGCGACCCCATGAAGGTCAAGCATATGCGCCGAGCGCTTGAACATTTTGCGGAAGAGGGGGCTAGCCAAGTTTTTAAGCCTCTGACGGGCGCGGAATGGATCGTTGGCGTTGTCGGGGCACTGCAGTTCGAAATCCTTGCCGCTCGCATGGAGGCTGAATATGGGTTACCGGCGCATTTTGAAGGCGCAGGCCTAGAGGCTGCGCGGTGGATTGACGCTTCCGATCCTGCCATTCTGAAAAAATTCACTGACACGAATCGGAACAATTTGGCCGAAGATCATGATGGCGCTTTGGTGTTCTTGGCACGTAATGCGTGGCACCTGAACCGTACAATTGAGGAAAATCCGGGACTTAAATTCCTAAAAGCGCGGGAACAACACCATTTTGTTTCCTAAATCCAATTAAACCTGTTTAAAATTATCGTAATAGTTAATTGCGAATTTAGTCCTGCGGCAGCATAATAGTCGGTACGGGGTTTGGCATGCTTCAAAAAGCATTATGTTTTCTTCGCAACGAACGGGGCGCGACCGCGATTGAGTATGGTTTAATCAGCGCGTTTATTGTTCTGGCTATTGCTGCCGTTTTGCCTTTTGTGGGAATCAATTTAAGA
>CAYNLV010000018.1:3310-11893 GCA_964398175.1 uncultured Rhodospirillaceae bacterium | reverse complement strand
CTCCGACGCCTTTGGACACTAATAATTTAACAAGCTTTGACAGATATCGTCTGTTCGCCGCGTTTGGCTGTCCAGCATTCCTCATCCACATCTCCGTGCAAAGCGATCCCCGGGAGATCGTTTTCAAGAACGCGAAGCATTTTCTGTGCAATAGGCCGCAATGAGGGATGCACGGTTTTCGACGATCGCAGTTCACCAACATAAACTGTCTCGGGAACCGAATAGGCCACGTGAACAAGCCCCTGCGCGCCCATAGGATAGAGATACTGACTGTAGAGAGGTGAAGTTTCAATACCTTCTTTGCTGAGGTTGAGAATGTGTTCAAACTGCCCCGCAACGTTTCTTTCGAGTGCCGCGAAATCAGAGGCGGACAACAGCGTTTTCATTTGGATGAGATACCATGGATGTAACCCGAAACGTCCGTCGATAAGAGGCATCCGGCAAACGCCGTTGCGGTGGCGTTGGATGTCGCGGAAAGACCCGAAATCGAGCAGAAACAGGAAATTATAACATCCGTATGCTTCCAGCCGCCAAGGCAGCGGGGTAGCCGAGGGACGAGATGCCAGTGTTTCTCTTTCAAAAAAGAGAAGGCCTTGCAAATCTATGGCATCGCGGCGAACAACAAGTTCACCAGAGATAAGCTGCTTCATTTCTGTGGCTTTCAGTTTAAAACGCTTGATAGCATCATCTACAGAGAAGAAGCTGTTTTGTTCCGTGAATTTTGCCGCGTATAGATTCGCAGGAGTCCCATCGTCCGTTTTCATGTCGTCGCTTCGGAAGCTGTGCGGATAGCGTTCCAGTAACTTGGAATGGATTGATTGCGCGACGTTTCGCACTTCCGCCAGAGGATGATGCTTGAGGCGGCGCAGGTTGTCGCGCGCCTGACGGAGGGACGTTGTCCAGCTCAGCAGAGTCGTTGTGCCGATGGGCAGCAGGCTTCGCGCAATGTCAAAGGCTCGAGCCTTGAGCGTATTTTGCCAAATTTTTTCATTTTTGTATTCGACGGGATCAAAAGGATATTTCTCCTGAAGGCCGATCAGTAAACGTTGCAATGTTTCATTGTAAATGGCCATCCAGCGGTTCTGAATTGCTGTGCTGGTGGGGTGCGCGTAAGGATCGACGATCGCCTGTTGTGAATAGCTGAGATAACGTGTCGAGGCTTCCTGACCGCTGTAAAGAGGATTGTCCTGCACGGCTTTGGCGACAAGCATCGAGACTTGCTCGATAAAGCATGTTGTCACGCCACAATCGCCGATTGATGCATGGCCATAGCCCACATAAAATTGGTCCATGAACTTGCCGCTACCCGTTTCCTTGAGCTTTTCAAGGTGTGTGATGACGCTGGCCGGGCTGCGCGAGTAAAGCGCTTGAAGCATAGCCAAGTCTTCCGGGTGCTGGTCGTCGACGACAAATATCTCATGGGTCATAGGCAATCCTTTAATGATGAAATACTCCAACCACCTCGCCATGAAAATGCGCCGAGATCAAGTCATTTGGGGGTTGAATAAAGGGACACAATCCCATGTTTTAAAAGGAAATTATTTTCTTCACCTTTTTCTTTAAGTATTCCGTGCTATATATAAAGAGCTGGCTTGCCAGCTATGGCGATAAACGCCTTGTGGCATAGGCGCTACGGACCCGGGGGCGGTACCCGGCGCCTCCACCATCAGAAGCCGGACATAATGGGTCTTTTCGGGCTTTTGTTGTGGGGGCGAAACAGGATCGACGTGCGCAATAAAGACAAGGTTTTTGCCCGGCATGATTCCGCCGTTATCGGGTCAATTCACTAAGTGCCAACGATAACGTTGCCACTGAATTTGCGATCGCTGCCTAATCGCCGCCTAGCGGCTAAAAGGTAGTACGCAAGTACGCGGTTCGGGGGGCACCGGGCAACAGAAGCTCCCCACTTTTCACCGTGGGCATCTTATGACCTGTATTCGGGGACTCCTGAATTCGGACTTTCGTTGTTTCATGAGCTGTGGTTAAGTTATAGAAGAATTCCCTGAAGGCTATCTCTGACCCCTGAATGCTCCTATGGCCGAAGATCTATTGCGTTATGATTTGATGATTGAAACTGCTCTGCGCGAGGTTGTGTATCAAACCATGACCAAAGTCGCGAAAGATGGGCTGCCCGGCGAGCATCATTTTTACATCACCTTTTTGACGCGCGATCCGGGCGTTGAGATTCCAGACTATTTACGTGAGCAGTATCCGGAAGAGATGACGATCGTCCTTCAACACCAATATTATAACCTGAAGGTAGACAAACAAGGCTTCAGCGTGTCGCTCAGCTTTAAGAATGTGCGTGAACGGCTTGGCATTCCTTTTTCGGCCATTACGACGTTTGCCGATCCTTCGGTGAACTTTGCTTTACAGTTTCAGTCCGTTAGTGATGACGTTGCGGACGAAGAAGCTGGGCCTAAATCTGGACGGTCCAGCGCTAAAGCCAAAGTGGCCGATGGCGAAACAGCTAAGGAAGAAAAACGTGGTGAGGTTATTAGCCTCGATAAATTCAGAAAAAAACCAACCTGAATTTTACGTCGCCGGGTATTCAACTTCCCAGAAACATAAACCTTGCGCGGGCGCTGTGGGCCCGCCTTTTGTGCGGTCCGCGGCGGCAAAAGCGGCCGTGAAATCGGCAAGGCTCCATTGTCCTGTCCCCACCAAAACGAGCGTGCCCGTCATATTGCGCACTTGGTGATAAAGGAAGGATTTTGCCCGCGTCGTGATGGTGAAGAGCTCGCCTTCCTGAACGATACCAAGAAAATCAAGCGTTTTAATAGGCGCGTTCGATTGGCAATTCGCAGCACGGAAGGTTGAAAAGTCGTGTTTACCGATCAGCATTTTAGCCGCTTCACGCATCGGTTCTAGCTTGAGCGGTTTCGGAACATGCCATGCCTGTTCGGCCAAAAGCACCGGTGGAGCGCGGCGGTTGAGAATATGATAGCGATAAGTTCGCGAAAGAGCGCTAAAACGCGCATGGAAATCTTCATTTACGCACTCAGCCAAACGGATAGCAACACGATGTGGCTTAACGTAAAAATTTACCGCGTCACGTACTGTGTCGGCGTCGGTGTTTTTGACAAGATCAAAGTGTGCAACTTGGCCTCGCGCGTGTACGCCTGCGTCTGTGCGCCCCGCCGCAAAAAGGTTAACGGTTTCTCCTGAAAACTTTTGAATAGCCTCTTCTACGACCTGTTGGACCGATAAATCATGTGCTTGGCGTTGCCAACCGCAGAATCCGGAGCCTTCGTATTCAAGCGTGATCTTCCAGCGTGTCATGAGAAAACATGGCCTATTGGCAGGCGCAAGCCCCGCAGGAGAGCGGCCCCATCGGTGGCGTTTTTGCCTGCCCTTTGCACAGTTACCAGTTGCAGCGCTTGTTGACCGCACGTGACGGTAAATTGATCATCCAACAGTGTGCCGGGAACAGCCTTTTGGCCGGGAACGATTGCAGCTTTAAGGACTTTAATCTGTTCATTTTCAAGGTTGAAAAAAGTGCCCGGCCAAGGGGTGAGCGCCCGAATTTGACGCTCAATGGTTACGGCTGTTTGCCGCCAGTCGATGAGGCCATCGGCGCGAGTCAGTTTGGGGGCATAGGTCACGCCCTCTTGTGATTGAGGCTCGGGCTTAAGGCTGCCATCAGCGAGTCCTTCAAGAGCTTGCAAAGTCATTTGCCCGCCCAGCGTAAACAGCTGAGGATAAAAAGCCACAGAGGTTGTTGCCGGTTCTATAGGAACTGTTTTCTTAAGCAATAGAGGGCCCGTATCAATACCGGCGTCCATTTGCATGATGGTTACGCCGGTTTCGGTATCCCCCGCCAACAAGGCATGTTGAACGGGGGCCGTTCCCCGCCAGCGCGGCAAAAGCGAAGGATGTATGACAATTCCTCCAAATCGAGGCATATCCAAAACGGCTTGGGGCAAGATAAGCCCATAGGCGGCTACGACAAGCGCATCGGGTTTGAGTTCGGCAAGTTGCTGTTGTTCGGCCTTGTTGCGCAGCGTTTTAGGCGTGCGCACCGGAAGACCGAGTTCCTCGGCGGCCATATGAACGGGAGCTTTTTGCACGTGGTTGCCGCGTCCGGCGGGTTTGGGCGGCTGGCAATAAACCGAGACAATATGATGGCCTGCCTGATGCAAAATGCGCAGGGCCGGAACCGCGAAATCCGGCGTTCCCATGAAGACGAGGCGAAGCGGGGGCATAAGGCTATAGGACTTTCCCGTTTTCGTTATCTTTTTGCTTTTGCGCCTTTTCGACCTTGCGCGTCAACATTCGACGTTTGAGCGGTGACAAGTAGTCGATAAATAAAACGCCGTTCAAGTGGTCAATTTCATGTTGGATGCAGATGCTTAAAAGACATTCAGCCTCAAGCTCCTGCTTTTTGTTGTTTTTATCCAAATAAGACACGCGGATGGCTCGGGGACGTGTCACTTCAGCGTATTGTTCGGGAACGGAAAGACAACCTTCGCGGTAGACGAAAGGCTCTTCAGATTTCCAGGTAATTTCCGGGTTCGCCATCAAAAGTGCCTTGGTGCCGTTGCGTTCTTCGGAAATATCGACGGTAATAACACGCTCCAGAATGCCGACCTGATTGGCGGCAAGCCCGATGCCATTATCCGCGTACATGGTCTCCAGCATATCTTCCATGAGCTTGACGACAGGCTTGTCGACGGCTTTTACCGGTGAGGCTTTCTCACGCAATACGGGGTCAGGGATGGTGCGAAGGCGTAACAGGGTCATGGTATGGTTAATCTTAGCGGTTAATTCTTAAATCCTTTATAAAGGATGGTTGAAAAAAGGGAAATAGTTTCACTTGTTGCCTGCTATAAGTAAAGGCGGTCTCAGGGGCAATCTTTTTAACACGTTATATTCATGAGTTCATATTTAACAAACGATGCGCTTCCGTTTAATCCGGATTTATGGGGTAAGGACCCAGTTCTAGTAGAATTTGCGAACTGCTGGCAATACGTCATAGGCGACATTTATTTTGCCCAAGTTCAGGCGACAGGCCATTCCAATCCCGGAGCGTTAAGCGGAAATGAATTAACAAAGAATACGCTTCATAAAGTCGTTGATTTTTGTATAACGGACGGATTGGAGCATACTGGCCGGAAATTAGAGATAAAATCCGGTTCATATCCAATAGCCCTCTTCCTTTGCCCGGGAAAGGACTATCATTGCGCGCGTATGAACTCTGACGGGACATGGAGTGAAAAATTCGCTCCACAGGCCCCATCTCTCATAAAGAGAGGTGAAGACGGGCCCTTGCGGTATGATGAGGTTATTCATTGGTATTATCCCGCGCAACATCTTGGATCGAATACAGCGTATACTTTTGTGGCATTCTTTCTGGTGCCAAGAGATTTGAAGCTTCCGAAAAAACCGGATGATGCCCTTGCCAAAGCAGCAAAGCGCGATGACAAACTCATTATTGCAGGCCGATGCATCTCCGCTAACACGTTTCTTCGTAAGCTTCGGCCGCACCGCTATGAGTTGTCGTTAAAACGCAATAAAGGGCTGGTTATTATTCCTATGGGATAATTCAGGCCGCGTCTTCATTTGGTTCTTTGCCGGGTGCTACAATAGATAAACCCCGTGGCTGGCGCTCAATGGGCTCCAGCGAAGGCAGCTCTTCTTCCGGCGTTGCTGCGCCAAAGTCGCTGAGTTGCCGGGCTTTACTTATTACATTTCTTTCCAGTGAGCTTGCGGCACTGTTGTAAGAAGCAATCGCTCCGTCCAGTTTATTCCCAAGCGTTCCCATATGTTTGGCGAAAGCGGCAACCGCGCTATGTAACCTACGGCCAAGCTCGGCAATTTGATGGACGTTCTTGCGCAAAGATTCTTGGCGCCAGCCGTAAGCCACCGTGCGTAGTAAAGCGATAAGCGTCATAGGCGTGGCTAGGACGACTTGCTGCGCGGAACTGTACTCCATAAGGTCGGGGTCACCATCCAGCGCAGCGGTCAAAAAATGCTCGCCGGGCATGAAAAGGACGACAAACTCCGGCGTTTCAAATTGATCCCAATAAGCTTTATCACCAAGGCGCTTGATATGATCTTTCACTTGTCGGGCATGTAATTTCAAGGCGTTTTGGCGGTCAGCATCGTTGGCGGTTTGGACGGAATCCAGATAGGCCGTCAAAGGCACTTTGCTGTCGATAATGACGCAGCGGTTACCTGGTAAATCGACAACGGCATCAGGCCGAATTGAACCATCATCGCCTTTGACAATAACCTGTGTACGGAAATCGCGCGCGTGCGACGACATGCCGGTCATTTCCAAAATGCGTTGAAGCTGGATTTCGCCCCAGCGACCTCGTGCGGTGGGAACGCGGAGAGCTTGCAGAAGCTGGCTGGTCTCGTTGCGGAGCTGGAGTTGAGTTTCGCGTGAGGCCGTAACCATTTCGGCCAATTCACGGTAAGCGCCTTCGCGCTTCACTTCCAATGCTTGCAACTGCGCATCCATGCGCTGCAACGTTTCCTTGACGGGTTTTACCATCTCATCGATGGCTACGGTTTTTTTATCCAGCGTGGCCTGCGCGGCCTGTTCGCGCTGTTGCAGTTTTCCTTCGGCAAGTTGCAGGAAGGCCGCGCTGTTCTGGTGAAGCGTGTCGGCAGCCAGCGCCTTAAAGGTGTTGACCATTTGTTCCTGGGCTGCCAAGCGTGCCCGGAATATGAGCCATGCCACAAAACCGCCCAAAAGTGTTCCGGCTATAAAAACGGCGATAAAAAGGAAAGGCTGTAAATCTTGCATAAAGCTTAGTTTATAGAAAGTGAATGGCTTGGGAAACCCATTATAAGCTGCCTTGAATTTGACGCGATAATGTCAAAACAACATCGCGCTTACGCCCCGTTTTTGCCCGACCCCGAGATTACCCTACCTCTTACTCTGAAACCCTAGCCCTCATGGAGGCATTAATGATTAAGACGAAGAGGATAAACAACCTTTTAGCTGTATCGGCGTTCGTTACGACGCTGGCGGCGGCTCCGGCTTTTGCGCAGGGCGGCACGTCGCCTGCCGCGCCGAGCCCGATGGTCGCTCCTCCAGCCGCTAAAGAAATGGCTGTTAAAACCTTGGATGACGCCGGAATCACAGCGAAGGTGAAAGAAGCTTTCGCCGCTGATTCGGAACTGAAGGGATTGGAAATTAAGGTTGAAACAATGAAAGGCGAGGTTCAACTAACTGGTAAGGTAAATACGAAGGCCGAAGAGGAAAAAGCCTTGGCGCTGACAAAAAAGGTCGAAGGCATGAAGTCGGTCAAGAATAGCCTGACGATCAATACGCCGGAGAAAAAATAAAACCGTAAACTGAAACGTCACGATTAAGTCCAGTTTATTGCGCCCCACCGGACAGAATGTCCGGTGGGGTTCTTTTTTTGGAGACTCTAGGCGCGCGCGCGTATTTTCGACGCCAGAGGATCAGGGACATGGGCCGCGCGTTCATCTTTATCCATCATATAATTCCGCGTGATGGGCAGCGTGCCGAGTTTTTTGGCTAATTGAAGCTGGAAAACCATTAGAATTCCCGCGCGGAAGCTTAATTCGCAACCGATCAGATAAAACTCCCATTTCCGGCAAAAATGCTCGTCATAAATCTGGGCGGCCTCGTGGCGGCGTGCCTGAAAACGCTTGTTCCAGTGTTTCAGCGTTTCCGCGTAATGCAAGCGCAGGATTTCGATGTCCGTGACGAAAAGTCCCGATCGTTCGACGGCTTGCAGCACTTCAGAGAGGGATGGAAGATCCGCACCGGGGAAAATGTGTTTCCGCATGAACGGGTTGATGGCCATGCTTTCCCCAAAACGGCCAATGGAGTGGAGTAAACACACGCCGTCATTTGTCAGTAGGCGGCGGATGTTCGCAAAAAACTCGTCGTAATTTTTCTTGCCGACATGCTCGAACATGCCGACGGAAACAATACGGTCGTAAGGGCCTTTTTCTTTCCGGTAATCGCGCAGTTCGAAGCGGCAGACTTTGCTGAGGCCTGCGAACTGAACGCGCTGTTGGCTGAGTTTGTGCTGTTCGGCGCTGAGCGTTATGCCAGTAACGTTACAGAACGCTTCGCGCGCCAAATAAAGGCTTAATCCGCCCCAGCCTGAGCCGATATCGAGAACCCTGAGGCCGGGCTGATTAAGGAAAAGTTTTGCGGCGATGTGGCGTTTTTTGTCGTGTTGGGCCTGCTCGAGGCCGACAAGGGGGCTTGAGAAATAGCCGCAGGAGTATTGCCGATCGGCGTCGAGGAAAAGATCGTAAAGCTCTGTTGATAAATCATAGTGAAAAGATGCATTGTGACGCGCGCGGGGGATCGGATTGAACTGTTTCAGGCGACGCGTGTGATAAAAGAGCCTGTCAAACCAATGCACTAGAGGGTGCCGGTCAAGGCGCGACAGGTTCAGAAAAACGACGTGAAGGAAGTCGCGTAAGCTGCCTTCTTCAATGGTTAGAGAGCCATTAATGTACGCTTCAGCAACGGTTAGCTGCGGATTAAACGCGAGAGTCCACACGAGAATGCGCCGGTGAAGCTTGATAGTGGAGCGGGGCGGAAGACCGTTGCCGTAGGTATAAATGCGGCCACCAGGCGTCTGA
>CAYNLV010000018.1:0-3300 GCA_964398175.1 uncultured Rhodospirillaceae bacterium | reverse complement strand
GGCGTCTGAAGGCGCAGCGTACCGTCGTGGATCATGTGTTTGAGCACGCTCTGGAACAACATCGCCACACCTCCTTATGCTGAAGGATTGCCAAGGGGTAACGCTATTCTACTCCAATCGGGCGCGTGAGGGTAGAGGGTTAAAGCACTGAGGCAATGCATTGACAATGATCCTAAATTGCGCCGAATATTCACGCAGAAAGCGAGCAGGAAAATGAGCGGTTTACAGGGTGTTCTGACGCCGTTTGATAAAGGCGTGCGACTCGTGGTGAAGGCCAAGCCGGGCGCGCGGAAGACGGGCCGCCCGCGCCTTGTCAATGTGGGCGAGGGACAGTGCGCCGTTGAGATCGCAGTGGCCGCCCACCCCGAGGACGGCAAGGCCAACAAGGCCATTTTGGCTATGCTGGCCGAGGGGCTGGGGCTTAAGAAGGCGGATCTGGATATCAAAACGGGCGCTGCCGGCCGCGTGAAAATCGTGGAAATACGCGGCAATCCAGACCTTTTACGCGCCCGTATGGCGGCATGGTTGGGATGTGAGGACTAAAAACGCCTTGAACGCGGTAAAAGAGGGCCTTTTGGCCGCTTCGCAAGGGGTTAACAGCTTGTTCGGAAACGCTTTTTGACGAGACCGGAGCGTGTTTAAAACCAGGTCAAGGCGTGTTCAGAGCGTGTTCAGGATGGGTTCAGAACAGCTTCAGGCATGTTCAAAGCAGGATTACAGCAAGTTTCAAAACATCCCGATCTCACGCGCCGGGCAGCCCGGTCTGGCCTTGTCCGGAAAACTTTTCTAAACTGAGAGGGTCAACGAAACGGAAACCCAAGGAGGATTATATGGCGGCTCCAAAGAAAAAAATGCCCGAGGCGAAAGAAGGGCCTCTGACGAAGAAACAACTCATCGACTTATTGAACCGGGATCTGTCGCTGGAATACACGGCGTGCATCCAGTACACACAGCATCAGGGCGTGCTCAAAGGCGCGAAATATCAATCCATCCAGAAAGAGCTTGTCGTTCACGCGCAGGAAGAACTGGCGCACGCCACGATCCTCGCGGCCCAGATCGATTACCTCGGCGGGATTCCGACCATCGATATGCCGCCGCCGAAAATATCGCGGAACAACGAGACGATGCTGAAGCAGGACCTTGCCGGTGAAAACGACGCCATCAACCGCTACATCACGCGCATCAAACAGGCCGAGGAACTGAACCTCTATCATCTCGCGCATCAGCTGCGCAGCATCCTCGCCGTTGAGCAGGAACACGCGATGGATCTCGAAGGGGCGTTAGGGAAGTAGCTTAACCCTTGCGGTTCAGCATGTCCTCAATTATGGGCGAGGCGGGGGAGACGCTGTCAATGACGCTGTCATGATAGTGCGGTCGGGACTGTTTGTTTTCAAGCCGGTGCCACAGCCGCTCGTGAAAGAAAAAACCGACGGTTTGAAAGCACGGCTCAAGCAGTCCGATGGCAAGCGCCACTTTCCAACTGCCGCTTAGAATATAAGCGATCAAGATGGCAATGCTCATATGCATTATGGCGTAACTGATTGTTTTAAAAATAGTCTTTCGCATTTGCTTCCCTAACATTGTTGTGTGCCGGCTCAGGTATGCAGCCTGCAATCTGTTTATTACGGTTTTTGCTGAGTCAAAAGCTTTTTTATGTTCATCCCAACCGACCCGGGCTTTTTGTAAACCACGGCGTTCCGCATCTCCCCGGCGCACGGTTTTCCACCATGCGCGGAAAAACGCGAAACTTGCGATTTGGTTGCGGCCCGGCAGTTCGTGAAGCCTGTCCCGGTCTTCAGCCAGCCCATACGCTTCGGCTTCAGTCGTTATTATTTTGCAAGTGAGCATGTAGTTTTTGCGAAGTTATTCCCATAATAAATTGAGAGGATGAATCTAAGTACGAGAAAGTGGCTTTATCCTAAGATATCTGGCCTGATCGTTTGGTTTTCCATGATAGATAAGCCTTTTCGAGATTCATTAATCCGGGTTTTAAAGCGAGAACCGGTTTTTCTATTAAATGCCATGACAGTGCCGCAAAAAGTGCGGCTAACGGCAGGCATACGGCAATGTTGAGATACCAGTGGTGAGTCCAATTGCCGAGAGCGGAAAACGCCTGCTGAATCGGGTAGCCATATAAAAACATTCCATAAGAATAATCAGCGCCTTGTAAAAGATGGATTTTTCGTGGCGATAAAAGACCCAGATATACCGTGATATAAGCAACCATGGGCGGAGTTATCTCGTCCCCTAGCCCCCTGATGAAATAGAGACCAACCGATGAAAGAAGGCAAAATATAAAAATTGGCTGGCTGTAAGGCAACCGGTCTCGGTAGAGATAAATCGAAACACCGAAGAGGAAGCAACTCAACAACACCAGCCCCGGAACGTTTGTATTGCCGATATTCCCCCACGGACTGCCCGTTTCTATATAACCGGTTATCATCATGAAGAAGATCAGGGCGAATGAGGCCAGTGGGGCAAGCGCTCGCCATTTTTTTATGCCGATCAAAGCGAGAAAGCCTAAAAGAATGTAACATTTCAGCTCATAGGGAACGGTCCATAGCTGAAGGTTTACATTGCCCGCATCGGGATTGTATTTAAAAACGCCGGGAAGAAAGTAATGAATTATGCCCGTGACGTTGGTTAAATACTGAAAGAATCCTGGATCCTTAAAATAGTCGGCTAATGGAAGTGTTGTGTAGATAGCACCCAAAAAATAGGCCGATAACAAAACTTCGACGATAAGGGCAGGATAAATGCGGAGGAAGCGCAGCCCCAGGAAGATCCCTAATGTCCGGGTTCTTTCCAGGCTTCCCGAAACAAGAAACCCGCTGAGGGCAAAAAACATGGGAAGGATTAATTTCAAATATGGACGCAGTGGCGTGTCCCATAAAGCACTATCGATATCGATGCCATAGGAGGTGCGCACACTGTGCATGCCTATGACCGAACAGGCCAGGATCAGGCGCATATAATCAAAACCAGTAGGACGATTTGCCGAGTCCAAAAACTTTTGTTCTATATTCATTCTTGCGGCCGAGACTCCATGATCGTCTGATTATCCCGTTGGTTGGTGGTGATGTTTATAATGGGGGCTTTATTAAATATAAAGGCGCACGTGCGTGAGGTCTTTCTCACGGTGCCATGACTCTTTTGTTTTATGCGTCCGCGGATAGCTCGCCTACGCTAAAGATTCGGCGGGCATAAGATTTTCTAAGGCTCACTTTATTCGCCAAGAAAATCTAATGGCGTCCCCGAGAGGATTCGAACCTCCGACCCCCGGTTTAGGAAACCGATGCT
>CAYNLV010000017.1:3693-18400 GCA_964398175.1 uncultured Rhodospirillaceae bacterium | reverse complement strand
TGTGCTGCCGGAGCAGGGCGCGAACGTGTACGACATCCGGCGCCGCGACGTGCTGGTGCTGACCAAAAACGCGGTTGAGCAGCTGCAAGAGAGGCTGAATTGTGTCGGCTTGATAAAAAGAAAAGCGAGGCTTTTAACGCCGCCGTTCGAGCTTTTGCAGTCATGAATTATCTCCTGTTAGCTCCCGGCGTTAGTTTTGAGGGCGTGAATGATTACTGCGTTGATCTGATGGTGAACGGGAAAACGGAAAGCGAGAACGGAAAACTATTCCACAGGTTATTGCGCCGAGAAGAACGTCAATTCGGTTTGAAACCCGGTTGGGATGGATAGAGGTTGATGATGAAAAACGCCAAGAAAACCGAAGAAACCAAGCTGCTGCCGGAGCACTATCAAGTGATCCTTGCGCCCGTGATTACGGAAAAGGCGACGAACAACTCCGGCTTTAATCAGGTAACGTTTCGCGTGGCGCGTAACGCAACAAAGCCGGTTATTAAAACGGCGGTGGAAAGTCTGTTCAAGGTCAAGGTGGTGGCCGTCAACACGCTGAACCGCAAAGGCAAGACGAAAGTTTTCCGCGGCCGCAAGGGACAGCGCAGCGACGTGAAGCTTGCGGTGGTGACGCTGGCCGAAGGCAACAAGATCGACGTGACGACAGGCATTTAAGGTTTAAGGAAAAAGATCATGGCACTGAAGACATATAAACCCGTAACTCCCGGCCTCCGGCAGGTTGTGCGCACGGACCGCTCGGAACTGTGGAAGGGCAAGCCTGTCAAGACGCTGACCGAAGGTTTGCGCAAAACGGGCGGCCGCAACAACAAGGGCCGCATTACCACGCGCCACATTGGCGGCGGGCATGCGAAGCGTTATCGCTTGGTCGATTTCAAGCGCCGCAAGTTCGGCATGACGGCGACGGTTGAGCGTTTGGAGTACGATCCCAACCGCACGGCTTATCTCGCGCTGATTACCTATGCCGACGGCACACAGTCCTACATCCTCGCGCCGCAACGTTTGCAAAAGGGCGACAAGGTCGTCGCGGGCGACAAGGTTGACGTGAAACCTGGCAACGCGATGATGCTGCGAAACATTCCGGTTGGCACGATTGTTCACAACGTCGAGATGCGTCCCGGCAAGGGTGGCCAGATGGCCCGTTCCGCAGGCACGTACGTGCAGATCGTCGGTCGTGACTCCGGGCACGCGCTGCTGAAGCTCAGCTCGGGCGAATTGCGCATGGTGCCGCAGGACTGCATGGCGTCCATCGGCGCGGTGTCGAACGCGGAACATTTGAACGTGAAGCTCGGCAAGGCCGGCCGCAAGCGCTGGATGGGCATCCGTCCGACGGTGCGCGGCGTTGTCATGAACCCGATCGATCACCCGCACGGCGGTGGCGAAGGCCGTTCATCGGGCGGACGTCATCCGGTGACGCCATGGGGCAAGGGCACCAAGGGCACCAAGACGCGCAACAACAAGCGCACCAATCATTTCATTGTCCGCCGCGCGAACAAGCGTCGTGACAAGCAAGCGGCTTAACGAGGGATAGCACATGACACGTTCAGTCTGGAAAGGCCCGTTTGTAGACGGGTATCTTCTGAAGAAGTCGGAGAAGGCGCGCGCTTCGGGCCGTCACGACATCATCAAGACATGGTCGCGCCGGTCGACCATTCTGCCGCAGTTCGTCGGCCTAACATTCGGCGTGTACAACGGCAATAAGTTTCTGCCGGTTTCCGTGACCGAGAACATGATCGGCCATAAGTTTGGCGAGTTTGCGCCGACACGGTTTTTTAAGGGCCATACGGCGGCTGACAAGAAGGCCGAAAAGGCTGCCGCTCCGGCGGGTAAGGGTTAAGGAGAACAAGCGTTATGGGTAAGCCAAAGTCCGAAAGACGGTTGCCAAAAGATGCCGCGATGGCGAAAGCCTCCTCGGTGCGTTCGAGCGCGCGCAAATTGAATCTCGTTGCGGCCAGCATCCGGGGCAAGGGCGCGGCAGCGGCACTGACGCAGCTGACGTTCGAAAAGCGCCGGATCGCCGAGGAAGTAAAGAAGGTGCTGCAGTCGGCCGTGGCGAACGCGGAAAACAACCATGGGCTGGACGTTGACAAGCTTTATGTCGCCGAAGCTTGGGTGGGCCGCGCTTTCGTGATGAAGCGCTTTCATGCGCGCGGCCGCGGCAAAAGCGCGGGCATCGAAAAGCCGTACAGCAATTTGACGATCATCGTGCGCGAGCGCGAAGGCAAGCAGGACAAGAAGGAAAAAGTTGAACCGGCAAAACCGGAGGCTAAGGAAACGCCGAAGAAAAAGGCGGCGCCGAAAGCGGCGCCCAAGGCCAAGGGAACAGCCAAAAAGACAACCACGAAAGGCGCGGCAAAGGCCGGCGCAGGGGCATAAGCATGGGGCAAAAAACTAATCCGATCGGCATGCGTCTGGGCGTTAACCGGACGTGGGACAGCCGGTGGTTCGCATCCAAGGGATACGGCGAGCTGTTGCATGAGGATTTGAAAATCCGCAAGTTCCTGTCCGAGAAGCTGGGCCAGCAGGCTGGCGTGGCGAAGATTATCGTCGAACGCCCGACAGGCAAGGCGCGTGTCACCATTCACTCAGCGCGTCCGGGCGTCGTTATTGGCAAGAAAGGCGCCGACATCGAAAAGCTCCGCGTCGATCTGGCGAAGATGACCAGTGCGGAAGTGAGCCTGAACATCGTCGAGATCCGCAAGCCGGAAATCGACGCGAAGCTCGTGGCCGAAAACATCGCCAACCAGCTGGAGCGCCGTGTGGCTTTCCGCCGCGCCATGAAGCGGGCGGTGCAATCGGCCATGCGTTTAGGCGCCTTGGGCATTCGTATTAATTGCAGCGGCCGTCTGGGCGGCGCGGAAATCGCGCGCATGGAATGGTACCGCGAAGGCCGCGTGCCGTTGCACACGTTGCGCGCCGATGTTGATTACGGGGTAGCGACGGCGTTCACCACAATGGGAACTTGCGGCGTGAAGGTCTGGATCTTTAAAGGCGAAATCCTCGATCACGACCCGATGGCGCAGGAAAAGAAGGCGCTTGAAGGCGCGCCGGTACGCACGTGAGATTTAAGGGACACTAAACATGTTACAGCCTAAGAAAACGAAATACCGCAAAGCGCATAAGGGGCGCATTCACGGCGCGGCCAAGGGGGGCACGCGTTTAAGCTACGGCGCTTTCGGCCTGAAGGCTTTGGAGCCGGAACGCGTTACCGCGCGCCAGATCGAAGCCGCGCGCCGCGCGATTACCCGCGCGATCAAGCGTCAGGGACGCCTGTGGATTCTCGTGTTTCCGGATGTGCCGGTGTCGCGCAAGCCCGCCGAAGTCCGGATGGGTTCGGGCAAGGGCTCGCCGGAGTTCTGGGCATGCCGTGTGCATCCTGGCCGTATCATGTTTGAACTGGACGGCGTGTCGGTGGCGACGGCCAAAGAAGCATTCGGATTAGCCGCGGCGAAGTTGCCAATCAAGACCAAGTTCGTCCAGCGCGAAGCGGCGTGAAGGGGTTTGAAAGATGGGAAAGAACACTGTGAAAACCGCCGATGTGCGGACGAAGACCGAGAAAGAGCTTGAGACGCGGCTCATTGAGCTGCGCAAGGAGCAGTTTAACCTGCGCTTTCAAAAAGCGACCGGCCAGCTCGCGAATACCGCGCGCGTGACGGCAGTGCGCAAGGAAATCGCCAAGATCATGACCGTGATCGGCGAACGTCAACGTAAGGCCGCCGGTTAAGCGGCCCAGGAAGGATGAGAGGATAAAATGCCGCGTCGTGTGTTGCAGGGTACAGTGGTGAGCGACAAGGGTGACAAAACGGTCACGGTCCTTGTGGAACGCCGCGTGATGCACCCGATTTATAAAAAGTATGTTCGCCGCGCGAAAAAGTACGCGGCGCATGACGAGCAGAACCGGCTGAAGGTTGGCGACGCCGTGTCGATTATCGAATGCGCGCCGATCAGCAAGCGCAAGCGCTGGATGGTTATGGAAGATAACGGCCAAGCGAAGAAGAAGGAGGCCTGAGAGAATGTATAAATTTGCATCGATTGATTTAGCAAAACATCAGCCCGGTCTTGCGTCGTGCCTGACAAAAGCTTTTGAGCAAGCTGGTTTGAAATTTGTGACATTTAAAAATTCCGCAATGCTGTTTTTACCGCCGGATCCTGAACAGCTTAACAAAATGCTTCAGAACATAAGGCGCATGATTAAAAAGGTCGATGGCGTGGCAGCGCAGGTTGAGTTTCAGGGGGTAAAGCCTCCTGCCAATCACGGTCCAACGAAGGACAACGGGGTCGGCAGACTGGTGCAGTTGATAAAAGGGTAAGGGTAAAACCATGATTCAAATGGAATCTGTCCTTGATGTGGCGGACAACAGCGGCGCGAAGCAGGTGTTGTGCGTCAAGGTCCTCGGGGGCTCGAAGCGCAAGACGGCCGGGATCGGCGACATCATCGTGGTGTCGATCCGCGACGCCATTCCGCGCGGCCGCGTGAAAAAGGGCGATATCCATAAGGCCGTGATCGTGCGCCAAAAGTTCGGCCTGAAACGCGACGACGGCAGCCTGATCCGCTTCGACACGAACGCCGCCGTGCTGATCAACAAGGACAAGGAGCCCATCGGCACCCGCATCTTTGGGCCGGTGACGCGCGAGCTGCGCAACCTCGGGTTCATGAAAATTATCTCTTTGGCGGAAGAGGTGCTGTGATGGCCAAATTACGAATCAAGGTATGGAAACAGCCCTATTGTGGAGTTGAAAGAGAGATAAAAACGATCACGGAAGAATTCCTGGCGAACTTGACGAGCATGGGCCTGAGACCGAAGCGAGAGCCTGTCAACCCGAATGAATTCCAGTATAGGGGAGTAGGTCGGGTTGTATGCGAAGTGTCGGATGCGGAAGAAACAGGAAAGGCTATGCAGGCCGTTATGGGTATAGCTGAACGGCATGGCGTTCGTTTTACGGAAACGAACCTTGAACGTTTTGGCCCGGCATGGATGAAAGCTGCGAAGTGTTATGACGGGCCGGTGATTACAGCCGAACTGTATCGTAAGGAATGTACGCTATGAAACTCAAAATCAAAAAGAACGATACCGTGATCGTCACGACGGGCAAGGACAAGGGCAAGACCGGCATGGTCAAGGCCGTGTTCCCGAAGGACAACCGCGTGCTGGTGGTCGGCGTGAACCGCATCATGAAGCACGTAAAGCCGTCGCAAGGCGATCCGCAGGGCGGCCGCCGTCAAATCGAGGCGCCGATCCATGTGTCGAACGTCGCGCTGGCTGATCCGAAGGACAATAAGGCGACCCGCGTGGGTTTCAAAATGATCAAGGACCGCAAGGTGCGTTTCGCCAAGCGTTCCGGCGAAGTGATTGAGTGAGGTTTACAGATGATGACTAAATCACAAGCTAGATTGTATGCGTTTGGACTGGTTGCTGCCGCAATTTGTGTTGGAACGATAGCCTCTGAGGTTCTGCGACGTAATGATCTCTTCTTGCAGGCTACTCCATATATCTGCGGCGCGGTAGGGGCAGCATCGCTTGCTGCGCTTGGAGTGAGTGTTTATGCCCGTTACAAGTATAAACGCAATTGTTGTCGTCAAATGAATGATCCTAGATAAGCGAGAGTGAGTGAAATGACGGCCAAAACCAAAGATAAATACACACCGCGTCTTGAGCAGCAGTACCGCGAGGTTCTTATGCCCGAGCTGATGAAAAAGTTCGGCTACACGAACCGCTTGCAGGTTCCGAAGCTGGAAAAAATCGTCATCAACATGGGCGTTGGCGAAGCGGTCAACGACAGCAAGAAGACGAAAAACGCGGCGGAACAGCTGGCGTTGATTGCCGGGCAAAAGCCCGTCATCACCAAGGCGCGCAAGGCCATTGCCACGTTCAAGCTGCGCGGCGGTCTTGGCATCGGCTGCAAGGTGACGTTGCGCCGCGAAAAGATGTACGAGTTTCTTGACCGTCTCATCAACGTCGCCATGCCAAGAGTCCGCGACTTTCGCGGCGTGTCGCCGAAGAGCTTTGACGGGCGCGGCAACTACGCGTTCGGCCTCAAGGAACAGATCGTGTTCCCGGAAATCGATTACGACAAAATCGACGAGATCCGGGGCATGGACATCATCATTTGCACAACGGCCCGCACCGACAACGAAGCGCGGGAACTGTTGCGCGGTTTTAACATGCCGTTTCAGGGCTAAGGAGAAAAAGACCAATGGCCAAGAAGTCGATGATTGAAAAGAACAACCGCCGCAAGCGTATGGCGAAGCAAAAGGAAGCTTCGCGCAAAAAGCTCAAGGCGCTTGTCATGAACAAGGAAACGCCGATGGAAGAGCGTTTTGCCGCCGTCATGAAGCTGGCGAAGCTGCCCCGGAATTCAAGCAAAACGCGCATCCGCAACCGCTGCGAACTCAGCGGCCGGCCCCGCGCCTACTATCGTAAATTTAAACTGTCGCGCATTGCGCTCCGTGAATTGGCCGCGTCGGGCCAGGTTCCGGGCGTGATCAAGTCGAGTTGGTAAGGAGGATTATCGTATGTCCCTCACAGATCCATTAGGCGATATGCTGACACGGATACGCAACGGCCAGATGACCAATATGGCTGTCGTCGATTGCCCGTCGTCAACGTTCCGCAAACGCGTTCTGGACGTTTTGCAACGCGAAGGCTACATCCGAGGTTTCACGGAAGTGCAGCAGGGTAAAAATCAGCCCGTCCTGCAAATCGAGCTGAAGTACCACGACGGCGCAGGCGTCATCCGCAAGATCGACCGCGTGTCGACGCCGGGCCGTCGCGTGTACGCCGGCATCAAGGATTTTGGCCGCGTGTTCAACGGTTTGGGCATTTCGATCCTGTCGACGCCCCGCGGCGTGCTTTCGGACAACGAAGCGCGCGCGCAAAACGTCGGCGGCGAAATTTTATGCCGGGTTTTCTGATAAGTTTTATGAGGAATTGTCATGTCACGCGTAGGTAAACATCCGGTTGCTCTGCCTCAAGGCGTCACCGCCGAGGTCAAGGGCCATGCCGTGTCGGTGAAAGGCAAGCTGGGCACGCTCAGCCTGACGCTTCCGCCGGAAGTCGAAGTCAAGGTTGCGGACGGCAAGGTAACGATTGCCCCGACGCACGACACGCAGCGCGCGCGCATGATGTGGGGCACGGCCCGCAACAATATCCAGAACATGGTCAAGGGCGTGACCGAGGGATTCAAGCAAACGCTTGAGATCGAGGGCGTCGGTTTCCGCGCGGCCATGCAGGGAAAGGATCTGGTGCTCCAAATCGGGTTTAGTCACGAAGTCAAGTATCATATTCCCGAAGGGATCGCGATCAAGGCTGAAAAGCCGACCCTGATTTCCATTACGGGTCATGATATTCAGAAAGTCGGACAGGTCGCAGCTGAAATCCGGACGTTGAAGAAACCGGAGCCCTACAAAGGCAAGGGTATTAAGTACGCTGGCGAACGTATCCGCCGTAAAGAGGGCAAGAAGAAATAAGAGGGCACAAATATGAAAACCGCCAAAGAATTACATTTACGCCGCCAGAAGCGCACGCGCTACCAGATTAAGCGCAAAGCCATTGGCCGTGCGCGCCTTACGGTGCATCGTTCGGGGACGAATATCTATGCCCAGGTCATTGACGACGCGGCTGGAAAGACGCTGGCGATGGCTTCAAGCCTCGACAAGGACTTGAAGAAAAAGCTGAAGACGGGCGCGAACAAGGACGCCGCCATGGCCGTCGGCAAGCTCGTCGCCGAACGCGCCAAAAAGGCGGGCGTTGCGCAGGTTGTGTTCGACAAGGGCGGTTATGTGTATCACGGCCGGATCAAGGCGCTGGCCGAAGCCGCGCGTGAAGCCGGTCTCGATTTCTAAAGTTTGCTGAAGGAGTAAACCCAGTATGCGGAAGCCGAAAAAGTCCGAATCCAGCGAGAACAAGGAAGATCGCGAAGGCAGCGATCTGATCGAAAAACTGGTTGGCATCAATCGCGTGGCCAAGGTGGTAAAAGGCGGCAAGCGCTTTGCCATGGCGGCGCTCGTCGTTATCGGCGATGGTAAGGGTCGCGTCGGGATTGGCACGGGCAAGGCGCGCGAGGTGCCGGAAGCGATCAAGAAAGCGACGGATGCCGCAAAGCGCAAGATGCGCCGTATTCCGCTGCGCGAAGGCCGCACGCTGCACCACGACGTAAAAGGCACTTATGGCGCGGGCCGCGTTGTTCTTCGCGCAGCGCCGGCTGGTACCGGCATCATCGCTGGCGGTCCGATGCGCGCCGTGTTTGAAGCGCTGGGCATTCAAGACGTGGTGGCCAAGTCGGTTGGCACTTCCAACCCGCACAACATGATCAAGGCGACGTTCGCGGCGCTGGATCAGGTGGCAAGCCCTCGTTCGGTGGCCATGCGCCGCGGCAAGAAAGTCAGCGACATTCTGGGCCGTAAGCAGGTTGAACACGGCGAAGCGACGAAGGAAGCATAAAAAACAATTCGTTTTGACAGGGTGTAAGGATGGCGACGAAAGCGAGCACGAAAAAAGCGGCGGGGAAGACAATCACCGTCATTCAGACCGGCAGCGTCACCTGCGTCAAGCCGGGCATGCGCGAAACGCTGAAGGGCCTTGGCCTCGGCAAGCCCCGCGCGCGGCGCGCGCTTGAAGATACGCCTGCTGTACGCGGCATGATCCGCAAAGTGCGGCATCTGGTGAAGGTTGAAGGAGAATAAAAATGAAACTCAATGATATGCGCGATAATCCGGGCGCACGGAAAAAATCGAAAGCTCTTGGTCGCGGTATTGGATCCGGCAAGGGCAAGACCTGTGGCCGTGGCGTGAAAGGCCAGAAGGCCCGCACGGGCGTTTCCATTCGCGGCTTCGAAGGCGGCCAGATGCCGTTGCACCGGCGTATTCCAAAACGCGGTTTTAAGACCATGTTCCCGAAGGATTATGCCGAAGTGAATCTGGATCGCCTTCAGAAAGCCATCGATGCGGGTCGTCTTGACTCTAAGAAGCTGATTACGGAAATGATGCTGATGGAAGCCGGGGTTGCGTCACGCGCGAAAGACGGCGTGCGTCTTTTGGGCAAAGGCGCCGTCAAGGCGAAGATTGAAGTGACGGTCTCCGGCGCGTCCGCTTCCGCCATCGCCGCCGTCGAAAAAGCGGGCGGCAAAGTCACCGTCACCGCGAAGAAAAAAGAGCCCAAAGCGGCCTGATTTCCTGATGAAATTATAATCAAAAACGCCGCCAATTTGGCGGCGTTTTTTTTATGCGAAAATTTCCTTCCTGCTCAAAAAATGTAAAATGTCACTCGAGCATAACCCGACTAAATAGAACCGGCGTCATTCCCGCGAAGGCGGGAATCCCATTTTGTTTTAGAAATGAGATTCCAGCCGGAGCCTGTCCTCGGGTAGGCGGGAGCTTGCATGACGCAAGAAGGAAACAGAGTTTCGAAATGATGACGAAACCGAGCGCGAAAAAAGAGGCGGGAAAACAATCACTATCATTCAAGCCGTCAGTTGTTAACCATAATCTTGTACAAAGTCTCGGCAAATTGCTTATATTTGTAAATTTATATAGTCTGTTTGAATATCGAACGCTTTTGCGACAGGAGATATCGACATGAGTCTTGAATTGCATCAATTGCCCGGAGGCACTTTTTGGGGGATTTATACATTGCCTAGGAAGGAGGAGGCGGATTTCAGGTTTGGGAAGTATATACCGCCGAGGGAATATGATCAGATTGGCGCCGTTTTTATAGGCCGAGGTGGTCTTGTTTATGACTGGTTATGCACAAGCGATACTGGAGATGCTTTATGGGCAGAACGACTGGACTTTGATCGTCAATTTCGGCTGCGGGAGATGAAGGCGGGGCAAGAGAAATTTTATAGCGCGCGAAAGATTAAAGACCTTTCGGGGATACCTTATTTTGACGATATCTTTGAGCGCGCACCTTACCCTAAACTCAAAAAGGGGGCTTCTTTTGACTTTGCGCCAATATTAAAACGTCTGGCAGAAAATTTTACTGCTATAACCGAACAGTATGTGTCTGAACCGGCGCGTCCCGTTTTGGATTCCGGAGCAGGAAGAAATACTAAACAAAAAAAAGCTGCTTTTCATTAGAGTCTGTACTCACAAAAAAATAGCGTCATCCCCGCGATCGCACTCGCTTTGCTCCGTCTCGCCCCGGAAAGTCGTGCTTTAAGCGCATTAATTCAACGTACAGGTGGAAGCCGCGGCGGGCTTGTCCGTTGCCGAGGGCGCAAAGAACTTCAGTTTTTTCTGCAAGTCCGGGTTCACGGGAACGCTTTGTTGAACCCAAAGCGCCGTCCATTGGGCCAATGCGTTGGGCGTGTGAATGACGTAACGCGGCGAAAACGGCATGAGTTTATCCGGTCCTTGCCAACCGTATAAAACGGGAACGCGGTCGATCCGGACATGGCGCGGCCAAAGAAGCCGTTCTTCCTCCAAAACGTTTCTTGCATTCATTCCGGCGGCCATATCGGCATCGGCATCGCCGGCGATGGCCACATTCACGCGCAGATCGAGGTTTCGAACAATTTGCCAGGCCTCTTTCATGGCGCTGAGGTTTTTTTGAATCGTTTCTTCAGGATCGCCGTTAAGCGGGTCGTCCGCAAGACGGTCGGCAAGGCCGGGGTTGTAAAGACGGGCCACGGCTTTCGCGACGATATGCAAAAGAGCGGGCGCGTTTGGCTTGCCGTATTCCTTGCTCAACACGGCGCCGGAGTAAATGTGATCGAAAGACGCGCCGCAGGCGCCGCTCATAACTTCGCCCACGAGGCCTTCAAGGGTCGGCGTGTTGGACAGAACGGCCATATAAGCGTGCTCGCTGGCCTTGATCGCCATATCTTCGATGCCGGGGAACCATTGGGAACGGGGCATGTTCCGGACGATGTGCTGAACTTCCGCGTCCAGAAAATCCGTTTTAACGGCGTCGGGAACGATGATGTTCGACGTGTTCGGATCGCGGTTGGCTCTATAGATGGCGTAGATGCCATCCCAAACTTTTTTGTAAAGATCACCAAAAGTCTGGCTATTGACCCAATGTATTTTTGCGATTTCATCGGGTGGGCGCCCGGCATAGGCCTTCATATCGTCTTCGGTGTAAGGTTTGTTTATTAGGGTCAACTCTTCAGCGGAAAGATCGCCGCTTTCCCGAAGCATATTGAAAGTAACCTTGGCCGCATAGGCGAACGCGAACGTCTTTTCAGCCAGTCCGTCGCGCAACGTGCCGTCGAAGTCGAAAACGAGGATGTTCAAAGCGCCGTTGCGGGCAATAAGTCGCTTTAGATGATCAATGCGGGAATGGGGAAATCCGGTCATATTATGATTCCTTCAAATATTAGCCGAACAGAAGCCTGAATAATGAGAAGGAAAAAGGCTCGAGTCAACGATCCAGATCGGTTCATAAATCCGGCTCTTTTTTGGCGGAACCGTCCTGCCCGAAGACACAATAGCCGTCGCGACGTGTCGTCACCACGTGATAGCTTTTCGCTTGGTAACCATATTCATGAGGAGGCCAGCGGCCTGAAGACGGTCGTCTGCGTTTAACTCTTTGTCGAAAACGATTTCAAGCAGCGCCGCGCGAAGGTTGCTGCGAACCGATTGAGGGTGAAGATTGGCGGGGAATGTACGTTCTTCGGTTTTTTGCGCCCGCGCAGCCGTCGCGGCGCCGGATTTTTTGCCGGTCATGGGAATCATCCATTTAAGAGTTGGAGAAGGAGTGGGGGCGCTTTGGGCGCAATCCGCCATGGCATTGTCAATAACACGTGGGGACCGCGATGCCAAAGATATTAATCATATTATAAAATAATATTCCTATTGTGCCCTGATCCCGCTTTGAGACCGTTCTAAACCTGCTTTTGACCCGCGCTGAAATACGTTTTTTGCTAGGCTTAACAACTTGTTTTGGTTGCTTTAACACGCGATAAGGACGCTCCAAACCTTGTTTTTCAGGATCGTATACCCTATATCATCTCTAATTTTTAACCCCGACTACCCGCGAGATTCTCCTAATGGCCTCACCCGCAGAAACGCTTGCCGCCAGCATTAACCTGTCCGCTTTTAGTAAAGCCACCGAGCTTAAAAGCCGCATTTGGTTCACCCTTGGCGCGTTGATCATCTTCCGTCTCGGCACCTATATCCCCGTGCCCGGCATCGATCCCGTGACCCTTGGCGAGGTTTTCAGCCGGCACGGCGGTGGCATTCTGGGCATGTTCGACATGTTTGCCGGCGGCGCTTTGATGCGTATGACGGTCTTTGCGCTCGGCGTTATGCCCTACATCACCGCGTCCATTATCGTGCAATTGCTCTCGGCCATCGTGCCCAGCTTCGAAGCGCTGAAAAAAGAAGGTCAATCGGGACAGATCCGCCTGAACCAATATTCACGGTATCTCACAGTTGTTTTTGCCGTTGTGCAGTCTCTTGCGTTGGCTGTCGGCTTGGAAAACATGATGGGGTCCGCAGGTTCCGCCGTTATCATTCCGGGCTTCTTTTTCCGTTTCAGCACGATGGTCACGCTGACGGGAGGGACGGTGTTTTTGATGTGGCTCGGCGAACAGATTACGGCGCGCGGGATCGGGAATGGCACGTCGCTGATCATCTACTCCGGTATCGTCGCCAACTTATTGCATTCCGTTGCGCAAACGCTCGAACTTGGTCGGACAGGCGCATTATCGCCATGGTTTGTTCTCTTCCTGACAGTTCTGGTTATTGGTGTACTGGCCGCTTGCGTGTTCTTTGAACGCGCGCAACGTCGCATTCTCGTCAATTATCCGAAGCGTCAGGTCGGCAACAAAGTGTATGGTGGCGAGGCCTCACATCTGCCGCTGAAGCTTAACACTTCAGGCGTTATCCCGCCGATTTTTGCAAGCTCGCTTTTGCTATTTCCGCTGACGTTGGCCAGCTTCACCGACGTGCAGCAAAAAGGCGGTTTTCTTGCGGATCTGGTCGTGGAACTGGGGCACGGCAAGCCGTTGTTTATGCTGCTTTATGCGGCGCTGATTACCTTCTTTGCGTTCTTCTATACGGCGGTGGTGTTTAACCCAGTGGAAACCGCGGATAATCTCAAGAAATACGGTGGTTTTGTGCCTGGCATCCGTCCCGGCAAAAACACGGCGGACTATTTCGATTATGTCCTGACACGCCTGACAGTGCTCGGCGCGTTTTATTTGGTTGTGGTTTGTTTGCTTCCGGAATACCTCTTGAAGCAGGCGCCCCAAATTCCTTTCTATCTTGGTGGCACATCGTTGCTCATTGTGGTTAGCGTGACGATCGATACAATCTCGCGTATTCAATCTCACTTGATCGCGCATCAGTATGAGGGACTAATAAAAAAGTCTAAATTACGCTAGACGTCTTTTCCCTCAAAAGAGGATAACACCTATGAACATTATTCTTCTTGGCGCGCCGGGGGCAGGCAAAGGCACGCAGGCCCGTCAGCTCGAAGAGAAATACGGCCTGATACAGCTTTCGACAGGTGATATGTTACGCGAGGCCATTAAACGTGGCGAACCATTGGGGCAACAGGCTAAGAAAATAATGGATGCCGGAAATCTGGTGCCAGATGATTTCATGATCAAGATGATCGAAGAACGCATCGAACAGTCAGATTGCGCCAAAGGTTTTATTCTGGATGGATTTCCGCGCACGGTTCCTCAAGCCGAGGCGTTGGACGAAATGCTGGCGGAAAAAAAGAAGAGCCTTGATGCGGTAATTGAACTTGAAGTTGATGAAGAGAAACTCATCGAACGCGTTGCTGGTCGTTTCACCTGTTCAAAGTGTGGTCAAGGCTACCACGACAAATTTAAACCAACGAAAAAACCGTATATTTGCGATCAATGCGGTGGTAGTGAATTTACGCGTCGGACGGACGATAATGCTGGAACCATGAAAGCGCGGCTGAAAGCCTTTAAGGACCAAACAGCGCCGATCCTTCCTTATTACAAGAATCGCGGCGTCTTGAAGTCAGTGAACGGCATGACGGCTATGGAAGATGTGTTTAAAGCGCTTGAAAGGGTTCTTGGTTTTACCTGATTGAAACGGTTCTTTACTGTCAGGTTTCCTGTGACAAACGAGCTTCTGCTAAAAAAACTAGCTTTTTCCATGGGTTGGGTTAGCCCGCTTTCTTTTTGGGTTGGACCCGAAACAGTGTTGTCTTAACCATACGGCAAGACTTTTATGCGATAGGATAAGATAGAAGTTTACCCTTATGGTTCAAGGGGTTCGGGTACCGATTCGAGTTATGAGCGCTTGCTTATTCAAGCGAAGCAAAAGTACGGCAAGAACGGGTTGTGATAACGCGAAAGCGACCCGGCAACGAAAGGCGACATGTTGTCCTCATCGATAAGGAGATGTGCGGGGCCTTTTGTGGAGCATCGGAAGGGGAGGGCAACGTGAGTCAATTGGCGCAACTCAAGATCCTGATTGCTGACGATCATTTTTTGGTCAGGCAGTTCGTTCGCAACACGCTGCAAGAAGCGAAAATCACCAATATCCAAACAGCAGCCGATGGCAACGAAGCGATCGACCTGATTCAGAAAGCACGTGAAGCAAGACAATCATACGATATTGTTTTTCTTGATTGGAATATGCCGACTGTGTCCGGCATTGAGGTTCTTAACTATTTTCGTACTAGGCCAGAATATGCCGATACCGCTTTCGTTATGCTGACGGCTGAATCCGAGCAGCAAAATATCATGAAAGCTATTAAGGCTGGCGCAACATCCT
>CAYNLV010000017.1:0-3683 GCA_964398175.1 uncultured Rhodospirillaceae bacterium | reverse complement strand
AGTTTCGCCGGGGGATCTCAGTAAAAAACTGTTTGAAATCTACGAATGGATCAAGCGCAAACGCCAAAGAACCGAAGAAACGGTAAACCGCTAATTCTTCGACGCAGAGCAAGAAGCGAGAGTAGGCTCATGACACGTTTGCGTTTTTCGCAAGCGAAGTCTTGGTTGTGAAATAAGGGGAACAAGAATGGCGCAAGTAACTCAACACCTGACGTTGGATGAACAACTGTCAAAAGAAATCACATCAGCAGTTTGCAGTGCCATGCAAACCACATTTGCGGTTAGTGTTACGCCTGGTGACTATGAAATTGGAGAAGGCATGGTTTCGCTTGTCGGCGATGTCTCAGGGGTCATTGGTATGGTCCAACAGCAGCTGGAAGGCACCATGACTTTATGTCTGACGTTTGAAACGATTCGCGATATCTTGCCGCAAATTGTTGGCCACTCAATATCTGTTACCCACGAAATGACAGTCGATGCTGTTGGCGAAATAACAAATATGATCTTTGGTCAAATAAAGACAGAGCTAAATAAAAGAGGATATGGACTAAAGCTGGGCATTCCAAGTGTTGTGACAGGACGTGGCCACTTCGTGAGCCAATTCCATCGGGGTAAATACATGATTATTCCTTTTTACCTCGAAGGGCAATTGTTTCAGGTACATATTGCTCTCTATGCGCAGAACGATAACAACCTGAATTAGGAAAATAAAACGGGCTGACATGTCCAACGCTTCTTCACACTTTGATCCTTTGCCGCTCAGGACGGCGGTTAGCGAAGCTGTGCTGACGGAGGCCGTTTATCAGGTCGATATTGTTCATACATCTTTGGCGGGCATGACGGCCATTGTTGTCATGTTATTGGTAGCTGTGGCGCTTCCAATATTTGGCCTGGCGCCCGTGAAACACCCCATAGCTTTTGGCGTTATGACAATCGCCGCATTTGTCGGTATTGGCGGTCTTTATTTTATGAATTATCGTGTGCATAAGCATGTAACTAACCAATCACGATTAACCGAAGTTTTGGTGAACAGTCTAGGGCAAGGTTTTCTTGTTTTTGATCGTAACGGCAATTGTGGCAATGTGTATTCACAGGCTTGTCTGGATTTGTTGGAAACAGTCCCGGCTGGAAAGAATATCGTTGATGTTCTGCTGATACCTGAGGATCAGAAGGTAGATTTTAAAGATTGGTTGGATATTTTATTTCAGCCCGACCATGCACTTGGCTTCGATGATGTCATAAAATTTTTACCTCAATATTTTCCACATAGCCAGAAACGGCGAATAAACCTTGTTTACCGGCCGATTTATACAAAAGAAGGGCCGCTGATAAGCGTAGTAGTTATTGCTACAGATTTAACAGAGGAATTTGCTGCGCGTGAGGTGGCAAAGCATCAGCAAAATTTTGCCGAAATGATTTGTCGCATTTTCAAAGAGCGCAATAAATTCTACGCAACAATAGCACATGTGCGGGCATTTTTGGGTTCTGCGGCAGGTCCTGGTTTAGAGCAAAAGGACAATGCACCGTTATTGCGACAGCTACACACGCTTAAAGCGACAGTGAAACAATTTAATCTACTTGAATTGGCAGAAGTAATTCACGCCGTCGAAAATGATTTGCGCGCTCCCACTATTTTAAATGAGGAAATGTATTTCCGAGAAGTACAAATAGGCCGTCAAAAAATTGCTGCATCATTAGAGCGTGTATCTGATGAAATTGGGGCCGTTATTGGCAAAGAATATGAATGGCGCGGCAATATTCGAGAAATCGAAGAGACAGATCTATATAAGTTTGCTCAGGAGATGCAGTCAACAAAAGCAGACCCTGCTCTTATAAGACTTTATCTTCGAACGATTGCGGCAGTTCCTATCCGTGAATGTTTCCATTCCTTTGAGCGGGAACTACAGGAACTGGCCAGTATCATGGACAAACAGATCAAGCCCATTTATTTTGATGGAAGCAATCCCCGTGTTTTAACGCAACCTATTCAAGAATTCTTGTTTTTACTCACACATTTATGCCGAAATATTATGGATCATGGTATTGAATCCCCCGTTACACGTATGGCACGCGGTAAAGATCCGGCTGGTCTGGTTACAATATGGACAGATGTAATTTTAAGCGCTGATGGTTCTGGAGAAGATCTGCAGATCATTATTAGCGACGATGGAAATGGTGTTGATCCATCACGTATACGTGCAAAACTAGCAACGCTTGATCCAGATGGTGCGTGGAGATTTGAAGACGATCAAGCTATTATTCAACGCATTTTTACTTGGGGATTCACAACGAGCGACAAGCTTACAACCATTTCAGGGCATGGTGTTGGTATGGAAGCGATCGAACGCGAAATTCGTAAACTAGGTGGAACTATCCGCGTCATTTCGGAACTATATAAAGGGACCAGCTTTGATATTCGGTTGCCCTACTGCCTTGACATCGAGCAAATCGGAAGTCCTAAAAGGGTATAAATGACAGCGAGTATTTAGAGTGATGTTATGAGGACATGCTAGATTCAAACCCTATAATATTGAAAATAAAGCAAAAAAGAGACTAAGAATCCTGAGCTCTTGCCCTTGACTCATTGAAACCCTTGCCTATACTGCGCCCCTCGGCTCCGTGTGGGGGGGCTGAGCCCCTGTTTGCGACTTGAGCCTTAATATTATTGGCAAGTCCTCGAGACATAAAAGGAAAGAGCCACGACGCCTTGCAAAAGGGAGATCGGGTGGCGCTCGTGTTGGCGCGATGCGGGGAGACATAGATATAAAAGGAGAAGCTCGTGGCTCGTATTGCAGGCGTCAACATTCCAGCTGGTAAACCGTTACATATTGCTTTGCGTTATATTTATGGAATAGGGCCGACAAACTCACTGGAGATTTGTGAGCGAGTTGGTATTGCCCCAGAAAAGCGTGTTAACCAGTTGACGGAATCCGAATTGCTCCGCATTCGCGAAGACATCGATAAAAACTATAAGGTTGAAGGCGATTTACGTCGTGATATTTCCATGAATATCAAGCGGCTTATGGATTTGGGCTGTTATCGCGGGTTGCGGCACCGTAAAGGGCTGCCAGTGCGCGGCCAAAGAACCCACACAAACGCGCGTACGCGTAAGGGGCCGGCGAAACCAATCGCAGGCAAAAAAATAGCGACGAAGAAATAAAGAGTTTTGCTGACACGTAAAGCAGATCAGGAGAAGTGCTTTATTTCCGACCGAATCAGGAAGTAAAAAAATAAAGACTTAACGGCATATAGGAAAAAGTAACCATGGCCACTGCCACCAAAACAACCGAACAAAAAAGCACCAAAGCTGCAGGCGCTCGCCCCCGTCGCCGTGAGCGAAAGAATATTGTTAATGGGGTTGCGCACGTAAATGCCAGCTTTAACAATACGGTCGTGACAATTGCCGATGCGCAAGGCAACACCATTGCTTGGTCGTCAGCCGGGTTGGCGGGCTTCAAGGGATCGCGTAAATCCACGCCCTATGCGGCGCAGATGGCAGCTGAAGACGCCGGGCGGAAAGCGATGGAACATGGTATGCGCACTATTGAAGTTGAGGTTAAGGGGCCGGGTTCAGGACGTGAATCGGCCCTGCGTGCGTTGCAAGCGGTTGGTTTTGTGATCACATCAATCCGTGATGTGACCCCCATTCCCCATAACGGCGTTCGTCCACGCAAAAAGCGCCG
>CAYNLV010000016.1:17523-18778 GCA_964398175.1 uncultured Rhodospirillaceae bacterium | reverse complement strand
AGGCTGCGCAAAAAATTTGTTTTCATCTTTATTTCCTCTTGTATGAAGTAGAACCTGCCTCAGGCGCCGACATGTTGATTTAGGAAATAGTTTGAGGGACGCCCGCGGCGCACAGTTTCCGGGAAAGAGTCAGAAAATCTTCGACTGACATGGTGCCAAGATCGCCTTTTTCGCGGCATCGTAAAGAAATCATGCCGTTCTGCATTTCCTTACGCCCCACAACAATGGCGTAAGGAACCTTCATCATCTGTGAGTCTCGGATTTTTGCTTGCATGCGCTCAGATCGTTCGTCGATTTCAATGCGAAGACCCTCGTCTCTAAGTCGCTGGGCAACTTGATAGACATAAGGAAGCACGTCGTCCGTAATGGAAATAACCGTTGTTTGCACGGGGGCGAGCCAAAAGGGGAACGCCCCCATGTAATTTTCAATCAGCATGCCTATGAATCGTTCGACGCTGCCAAAAAGGGCGCGATGAATCATGAAAGGACGATGCGGCTGTCCATCCGAACCAATATAGTTAAGGTCGAAACGTTCGGGCAGGTTGAAATCGAGCTGTACGGTGCTGAGTTGCCATTCGCGGTTCAGTGAGTCAGTCACTTTCAAATCGATCTTGGGGCCATAAAATGCGCCGCCGCCATGGTCGTACTTTGTCGTCAGCCTGGCGTCTTCGACGGCGTTAACAAGGGCTTTTGTGGCGATTTCCCAATCGGCATCCGCGCCGATAGATTTTTCCAGCGGCCTTGTCGACACATAGGCCGTGAAATCGTCAAGACCGAATGCGCGAAGGATATACAGGGAGAAATTCAAGGCCCGCGCAACTTCATATTTTACCTGATCGGGCGTGCAGAAGATATGCGCATCGTCCTGAGTAAAACCGCGAACGCGAGTCAAGCCGTGGAGCGCGCCGCTGAATTCATAACGATATACCGTACCAAACTCTGCCCAGCGCAGAGGAAGATCACGATAGGAACGTGTGCGCGCCTTATAGATATGGGTATGAAACGGGCAGTTCATGGGTTTGATGAAATATTCTTCTTCATCAATCTTCATGGGACTGTACATATTTTCCCGATAAAAGCCCAAGTGACCCGATGTTTCCCATAGTGAAGCCTTGCCGATATGCGGGGTGTAAACAAAGTCATAACCGTTCAGGCGATGAGCTTCCTTGCTAAATTGCTCAGCAAGGTAGCGAACCATGCCTCCTTTCGGATGCCACAAAATCAGACCGCCGCCCACAGCGTCGTTTACGCTGAA
>CAYNLV010000016.1:0-17513 GCA_964398175.1 uncultured Rhodospirillaceae bacterium | reverse complement strand
CCCGGCCCCGACTTCGTCAGCCGTTGAGAAAAGTTCAAGTTGTTTGCCTAATGTTCGGTGATCGCGTTTTTTGGCTTCCTCAATTCTCGCCAAATATTGCTCAAGATCCTGCATAGATTCCCATGCCGTTCCATAAATTCGTTGAAGCATGGGATTTTCGCTTTTGCCGCGCCAATAAGCGCCGGCAATTGAAAGGAGCTTCAGCCCGTCGACAGGAATTTCATCTGTGCTGACCACATGTGGGCCTTGGCAAAGGTCGGTAAAGTCGCCATTCGTATAGATGCTAAGCTTGGAGTCAGAACCCGCAGACAAAATATCTTTAATCAATTCCAGTTTATAGGGTTGATCGGCAAATATCTTTTCTGCTTCCTCGGGCAAGACTTCCTTGCGAATGAAAGGATGACCCTTTCTCAAGATATCTTTCATGCGAGCTTCGATTTTACTAAGATCTTCAGGGACTAAAGGACGCGGCAAATCAAAGTCGTAATAAAAACCGTTTTCAATGGCAGGCCCTATACCAAACTTAACTGTCGGAAATTCCATGCGCATGGCTTGTGCAAGAACATGAGCCGCCGAATGACGGAGACGGTTTAAATCGTCAACCTTGATTTTTGGGTCTGCTGACATAAAATATCCTATAATTACGGCCCGTTAACTTATGAACGGGTGTTCATAATTGTCTTTTGCTGAGTTTCTGTCAATGAAGATGATGAATCCTTGCGTATAATGAGTGGCTGATCGGCATTTTTCGGTAATAAACGCCGTAATTATGGTTGTTTGGTGCTTTCTATAAACCGGTTATCCGCTTTTTTCAAAAAAACTTTCTTTCGCGCTTTTTCAAGCCACCCCAAGCGCACGTTTTGACGATGATCAAAGTCAGGCACATAGGGTTTAATATCAAGAAGGGGAGTGCCGTCTAGAATGTCTGCGTTTTGAATATATAGGATGCCGTTCTTAATGGTGTTCAATTGAACCACCGAAAGACCTATTTGATTGGGCCTTCGTGGAGCACGCGTTGAAAACACGCCCCGGACTTTATCGTCCATAAAGGGAACCACTTCCAGATCAAATCCCTTGCTTCGGTGAAAAAGGATAATATGCGAAAATCCTTCAATATCTTTTAGACCTGATCTGAACTTTTTGAATACCTCAACCTTGCCTTTCACGCCGGATGCGCCGGTTGGCTGAATGGGCATGCCTGCAAGTTTTTTGAAAGGCGTGCGGATTATTCCGATGGGGATCAGTTTATCCATATATACAAGCTCGATTTACCGATGATGTGAACGTGAATTGGCGGTATAGGCGGATCAAAGCTGGTTGAAGTTTCGGCATCCGGCAAAACAGTTCTTTCGCCGCTCATCCTGAACAGCGTTTTGAAGATCACAGGACGAGGTTCCAGCAGAGGAATAATCGGGCTTGGGCTTTCCCGACGCGGCTTCTTTAGGCCCCATTTCCTTTCACCAGCCTCGTGTTCGATTGGCGTCCCCTACGGGATTCGAACCCGTGTTTTCACCGTGAAAGGGTGGTGTCCTAGGCCTCTAGACGAAGGGGACGATGCCTGCCCCTTGGGGGGCAGTGGGGGACAAGTATACGAGCCTAGCCCGTAAATCAATGAAAATTCGCGATTCATTAAGGTTTTTCAGTGCAAACTCTGGCCCCAGATACTGATTTCGCGTAGCTTTTAGGCCTGATTCACCATTCTGGCACTCCATGACCACAGCCCCTCAAGCGCAACAAAATCTTGGCAACGCGCTCACGCTTGAAGGACGTGTGGATGTCTATCCTGACTCGCCTCTTCCCGAGTACAACTCGCCCGGAGGGCCGGCCTATGCCGCACGACTAAAGGGCGATGTGCGCGCCGACCTAATAGCCATCGTTTGCACATCCACGCTGCCTGCGCGGTATGATCTCGTCAATGCGATGCGCACTATCGATGACAAGGGCGTGCTGCGCCTAAGAGAGGGCGGAGTGCTTTATTGGCCTTCCCACAACGCCCATTATTACACGTTGGCTTACGAGAGGCCGCTTACGTCCCTTTATTGGCAGTCGCTCAATGAGACACACGCGCCAATGAGCGAAGATGCAATCAATCACTACTTCGTCAAACCCTTAATTGGCGCGTTGGCAGAATTACAGCGCACAGGCATCTCCCACGGCGGCATTCGCCTGAACAATATCTACTGGCGCGAAGGTGGCGTTACGCCGCCCCAGTTGGGCGAATGCTTGTCGACACCTGCTGGTATCTCGCAACCTGTCCTCTGCGAAACGATCGAGCGTGCTATGTGCCAACCACTTGGCCGCGGCACTGGATCGCATGTCGATGATTGTTATGCTTTCGGTGTGGCGCTATCGCTGGTTGTGTTGGGTCAAAACCCGCTGCAGGGCATGGATGATAATGCAATTATTCAGGTAAAACTTGAAAAAGGAAGTTTTAATGCTCTAATAGGCAATCGACGGCTTGCCTCTTCGCATATTGAACTTTTACGTGGCCTTCTGAGTGACGATGCACGGCAGCGTTGGACCGCAGCCGATCTTGAACAATGGCTTACGGGACGTCGCCTGACGCCTAAGAGCTCGGATGCTGGTCGCCGCGCAAGCCGGCATATCACGGTTGGGGGTAAGGACTGCTGGCAAGTAAGGCCTTTGGCTGTAGCACTTGCCCATAATGTCAGCGATGCCGTCAAGTTGATTGAGGACGGAACGATAGAAAAATGGCTAATGCGTTCACTTGGCGACGAAGAACGCTCAGAAAGCGTTAACGAAGCTATTTCCCTTCTTAAGGAGGGGGGTAAATCCACCCATTACGAAGACCAGCTCGTCACAAGGGTTTGTATTGCTCTTGATCCGTCCGCTCCTATCCGTTATCGCGGCTTGTCGGTTTTACCATCTGGTATCGCGTCAATGCTTGCCGAAGCAGTGCTTACAGGCGGCAATACCCAAGTGCTTAGCGAGATTATTGCCAACCAATTTGTGACTTTCTGGGTTAACCAGCAAAAGGAAATTAAAACCGATCTCGTGCCCTTGGCGCAGCAACTGGAGCGAATACGGAACGTCATTGAAAAATCAACCTTCGGCAATGGTATTGAGCGCGCGGTATATGAAATGAACCCGACAATGCCTTGCCTCAGCCCTATGCTGGGGGGGCAATACGTCACGAACGCAAGAAAGATGTTGCCGGCGCTTGAGCGCGTCGCGTCGCAACCAAACCGTCCGCCGGAACCAATGGACCGGCATGTTGCGGCCTTTCTCATCGTGCGAGACAAACGAAGTGAGCTGCTTTTCACCTCCATGTCGCCAAACGAAACGCCCATGCGCCGTGGGTTGGCGCTTTTGACCCTTTTCGGCGAAATGCAATACCGGTATGGACCAGATAATTTACCGGCTTTGGCGGCGTGGCTATTGCCGCTGGTCGAACCATGCATCCGACGGTTCCTCAGCAAGCCTTTTCAGGAAAAAGTCCGAAAGCAGGCTAAGGAAGCTGTGGATCGTGGGAATCTTTCTGATTTATTACAGCAGGTGGACGAACCTAAACGCGTTGAGCGCGATGAACAGGAATTTCTCATGGCCCGGCGGATGTATATCGATGTTGAAAGAGAGATTAAGGAGCTGCAAGAAAAACTAAACCACCGCGGCAACCTTGCGCGCGAGTATGGCCGTCCTGTAGCGGCAACAATAGCGAGTCTAATCGGAATTATCTTTATTTTAGTGACGGTCTTGCGCGCCATTTGGCGCGAGATAGGATAAATCATGGTCGATAACAAGAAAAAAGAGACAGCCAAGAAAAGAAATACAACGGCTGTTTCGACCAAGAAAAAGGGAAGTTTCAAATTTATACTTTTCATGTTCATTTTAGGGGCAATTATTCCTTTTGGGAAACCAACGTTGCTTGTATGTCTTGGCTTGTTGCCAACCCTTGTGGCGTTGTTCACTGATACTGACAAACATAAATCAGGCGTTGCTACGATTGGTTTCATGAATTTGGCGGGTGTCGTTCCTTTTTTACTCGAATTATGGGGACGGGGACAAACGATGGAAGCGGCGCTTGATATAGTTAAACAACCGATCACATGGCTTGTTATGTTAGGTGCGGCCGGGATAGGCCAACTGTTGCTTTATGTGGTGCCGCCGGCGATAACGACGCTGACGATTATTCGCATGGAAGCCCGGATCAGAATGCTCTACGACGGGCTGGAGCAGCTGAAGGCGATCTGGGGCCCGGATGTGGCCAATAACAAGACGTTAGAGGCTGTGCGAAAACACGAAGGCACGTAAGAAAGCGGGCTTTTTTAACCATGATCTTTGTGCTATCGGAACTCCGTTGCGTATCCGTTCAGCGTGAACGGCGAACCCAATGAGCGCGGGTTGCGGGACCATTCAGACGCTGTTTTGAGAGGTTGCGCGCCCGTCCGGAACACCATCGGAAGCGATTATGAGCGCAGCAAGCGCACACGCAGAGATTGAATCGGGGATTGGAAACACCCTGCGCGGTTGCGTTCGGCTGGTGACTTTTTTTGTCCTCGTCCTTGCGACGATCCCGTTTCAGTTGCTGTCACGCGTGACAAACCGTTTCGACAGCTTTGAAGTGTCGCGGGCGCTTTACCGGGGGCTTGTCTGGATGATGAGCTTCAACGTTCGTGTGCATGGCACGCTGACAACAGCCAAGCCCACTCTATTTGTTTCAAGCCATTCGTCGTATCTCGACGTGCTGGTGCTCGGCTCCGTCATTCCGGCCGCGTTTGTCGCTAAGGCTGATGTCGCAAACTGGCCTTTTATCGGCTGGATATCCAAGCTTCAGCGCACGGTGTTCATCGAAAGAAAATCCAGTCATGCCGCCGCACAGCGCAATAGCATGCGCGTGCATCTTGAGCGCGGCGAAAGCCTGATCCTCTTTCCCGAAGGCACCTCCTCTGATGGTTTGCTCATACTGCCGTTTAAGAGCAGCCTTTTCAGCCTCGCCGCCGAGCGTTTGCCTGACGGACGGCCTGTGATGGTTCAGCCGGTTTCAATCACATGCACGGAAATCAGCGGCATGCCCATCGGTCGGGCGTGGCGGCCGTTTTATGCATGGTATGGCGAGATGACCTTTCTGCCTCATCTTTGGCGTGTGTTCAAGCTCGGACATTTCACGGTCGATATCGTATTTCATCCGCCTGTGACGATTGCCGATTTTGCCGATCGCAAGGAAATGGCGCGTTATTGTCACGCCAAAGTCGCCGAAGGTGTTGATCAATGCCTGACAGGCCGGATCAAGGATTAAAGAAAAAATTGTTTTTTTTAGAGCAAAGCCAGTGAAGGTATGCCGTTGAAAAAAGTATTCATCAAAACTTGGGGATGCCAGATGAACGTGTATGACTCCGGCCGCATGGCCGATGTCGTCACATTCTTGGATTATGATTTGACGGACGATGCAGCCGAAGCCGATCTTGTTATTTTCAATACCTGCCACATCCGCGAAAAGGCCACCGAGAAACTGTATTCGGAACTGGGCCGTTTGCATGAGCATAAGAAAGCGCGCCAAGCTGATGGCCAAGCAATGATTATTGCGGTCGCCGGATGCGTCGCGCAGGCCGAAGGCGAAGAGGTTCAGCGCCGCGCGCCGTTTGTCGATATCGTTATGGGTCCTCAAACGTATCACCAGTTGCCGGAAATGCTGGCCTGCGTTGCTCGTCGGGAGAGGAAAGTGCTCAATACAAACTTTCCCCCGGAACCCAAGTTCGATTTTCTGCCTGAGAAACACACATCGACCAAGGTTTCTGCGTTTCTCTCTGTGCAGGAAGGATGCGACCGTTTTTGCAGTTATTGCGTGGTGCCCTACACGCGCGGCGCGGAATATTCGCGGCCCGTGGAAGCCATCGAGGCCGAAGCCGTCAATCTTGTGCAAAAGGGGGCGAGAGAAATCACGCTTCTCGGCCAGAACGTCAACGCACAGAGTTTTGGATTAAGTAATATAATCAATAAGATAACGGCCATCCCCGGGCTGTTGAGACTGCGTTATACGACTTCACACCCAAGCGACATGGGTAACGACCTGATTGCGGCACATCGCGACAATTCGAAGCTCATGCCGTTCTTGCATCTGCCCGTGCAAAGCGGTTCGGACAAAATTCTGGCCGCTATGAACCGCAAGCATACGGCGGACGATTATTATCGCGTGATTGAGAAGCTTCGCACGGCGCGTCCTGATCTTTCTCTTTCCACGGATTTCATCGTCGGTTTTCCGGGTGAAACGGATGCAGATTTCCAGGCGACAATGAAACTTGTACGTCGTATTGAATTTGCGCAGGCCTATTCATTTAAATACAGCCGTCGCCCTGGGACGCCTGCCGCGGAGCTTAAAGAACAGATTGACGAAAAAGTGAAGTCCGCACGGCTGGAAGAGCTTCAAGCCCTGCTGCGTAAGCAGCAAAAGCAGTTTAATCAGGCATGCGTCGGGCAAACAATGTCTGTGCTTATTGAAAATAAATTCCAGAAGGAAGAAAGATTTTTCGGGCGCACACCTTATGGACAGGCTGTACGCGTGAAAGCCTCTGCGGAACTGGTAGGACAGCAAGTTGCGATCAAAATAAAAAACGCCGCGCTGAACAACCTTAGCGGCGAAACCGTTTCCTCATAAATCGTCCGGTATTTCCTGTTTAAGGGGTTTATGTCCGCTCATTTCGGCACCCGCGTGCGACGGAAGCGGTAAAAAGAAAAATACGGAAAGAAAGGAAATCAAACCAACGCACCAAAACCCAGGCGCGAAATCATTGGATGTCAGATGATCGCTATGGCGTACGACCAAAGTCAGATTAAGCGCAAGAGCGCCTGATGCCACACCAACACTGAGAAAGAGTTGCTGCAACATACTGAACAACGTTGTGGCGCGACTCATCCGCGCGGAAGGCACGTCGGAAAAGACAAACGTATTAAGCGCTGTGAATTGCAGGGAATGAAAAAACCCGCCCATTAATAGAACAGCCAAAATGACTTTATGCGGCGTGTTTGGACTAAAAAAACCGTATAAAATCATAAAGATAGAGCCAATCAAGGCATTAAAAATCAACACGCGCCGGAAGCCGAAAGACCGGAGAATCCGCGCGGCAATCGTCTTGACCAGCAAGGCGCCAATAGCGCTGGCGAAGGTCAAAAGACCGGAAGAGAGAGCTGACAACCCGAACCCGACTTGCATCATAAGAGGCAAGAGAAAAGGCATCGCGCCAATACCGATGCGAAAGAGCGAGCCTCCGCCCATTGCTGCCCGAAAGGCAGGCAGTCTGAACAAGCCGAAATCGACGATAAGATTTTTTGTGTGGCGCGCATGCCAGGCGTAAAGAGCAAGAAAGAAAAATCCAGCGAGACACGATCCGAGAACAACGCTAAGAGGCAGAACATGCCGCCCGACGGTTTCAAAACTGATCACCAGTCCCGCCAAGGCTCCGGCCATCAGCAAGAAACCCCGGATGTCGAGCGGATCGACGCGATCTTCACGGATGTTCTCAATATAGAGGGACGCCATGACAATGCCGAGCAATCCAATGGGTAAATTGATAAGAAAGATCCAGCGCCATGAACTATAGGTCACGATAAAACCGCCGACAGGCGGGCCAAGCACGGGCGCGATCATGGCGGGAACCATGAGCCAAGCCATAGCGTCCACCAATCCGTTTTTCGGTACCGATTTCAAAAGAAGAAGCCGGCCTACCGGCAGCATGACTGCGCCGCCAACGCCTTGCAGCAGCCGTGCCAGAATGAGTTGTGTCAGGTTCTGGGCGCCTGCGCAAAGAACAGAGCTAAGGGTAAAGACCAAAATAGCGGCGCGGAAAGCTGTGCGCGCGCCATAACGATCAGCAACCCAGCCGCTCAGAGGCGTGAAGACGGCAAGGCTGAAAAGATAGGAGGTAATAGCGAGACTGAGATGCAGGGGGTCCGTTTGAAGCGACCGCGCAATGACAGGCAGGGACGTAGCAATCACGGACCCGTCGAAAATCTGCATGAAAAGGGCGCAGGAAACGATAAGCGGAACGAGAGACGAGCGAGGCAGGGAAAAAAACATTGAAACTGAGCTCAGATAACAGCCTGAAATGGCTAGCAAGTGCGGATTTACGTGCCGAATAACCTAATTGATAAATAGGGCGAATTATAATTCTTCGCTGTTTTTCGTTCCGCCGCCGGCATAGCGCACAGCGTCCGACCAGCATCGTTCCAGTTGGCGTAGAATTCGGTGTGCAGCATCAAGACTTGCTTCGTCGCCTTCCTTGATAAGAGTCTCGGCCCATTGCAGCTCGAGTGAGGCCAGTTTGGCCAAAACATTTTGCCCTTTGGGCGTAACTTTCAGGCGGGCTGAGCGGCGGTCGCGCGCGGACGATTGGCGCTCAACATAGCCGCATTCAACAAGCTGTTTCAGGTTATAGGATGCGTTTGAGCCGAGATAGTAGCCACGCTCGATCAAGTCACGGACCGATATTTCTTCCGCGCCGATGTTGCCCATCATCATCACCTGAACGGGGCTGATGTCATGAACCCCCGCCCGTCCAAGTTCGAGTCGCACAACATCGAGAAAGCGGCGGTGCATGCGTTCGATCTGGTGGGGCAGCTCCTGCAAAGTATCGAAGGCGCTGGTTTTTTTGTTGGTCGGTGGCGCGGAATCCTGCATGTTTATCCTGTTTGATGGCCATAAAATTATTTTTGGTTAAGCGGCAAGTCCGTGGCATTATACCCACCCACCCCTTTACCAGGAACTCCAACATGATGAACCATGATTTCTGCCGAGGCAACGTCCTTTCCAAGCCCGTTGGTCGGCTTATGCTTATTGTGGCGGTCCTCGTGCCGCTTTGGGGCTGTGCGCCGGATATCGCTGAGGACTATGATTCGCCTGCCGCCGGAATGGCGCAACTGGGCGCCCAGATGAAGGCTCGCGGGGATTATGTTGCCGCCAATGACTTTTACCAACGCGCGCTACAACGCGACCCGAAAGACGTGGTTGCCTTGAAAGGCATGGCCTATACGCAGGAGCAGCTAGGCAATCCGGAAGGCGCAGTTGTGACTTATTACGATGCGATCAAGCTTAAACCGAAGGATGCCGAATTGCGGAAGGGTTTAGGCAAGGTGCTCATTGCGCTCGATAGGCCAGGCGAAGCGCGCGATCAGTTTAAGGCAGCCCTTGACATCGATGACGAAGATCCGAAAGCCATAAACGGTCTCGGTATCGCGCTCGATTATCTCGGCGAGCATAAAGAAGCTCAAAAACAATACGAAGCGGTCCTTAAAAGAGAGCCGGATAACCTGTCGACGCTGAACAATATGGCTTACTCCTATATCCTTACGAAAAACTATGACCGTGCGATCAAGCTGCTGGAGCCGGAACAAAGAAATCCGAGGGCAACACCTGCTTTGCGGCAGAACCTTGCATTGGCTTACGGGATGGCGGGTATGGACCTTGACGCGGAACGCGTCGCGAAGATGGATTTGCCCTCGAATAAGGTTAAAGAGAACCTTGCCTATTATAGGCACCAACGAGCCGAGCAGGCAGTGTCATCAACGCCTTATGCCGAAATTGGCACGTATGCGACAGAAGCCATGGCGGCTGCGCAAATTGAAAAGGTGGAACCCACGCTTAACAAAGCCGGACCGGGGCTTAAGCCTGTTATTTTGCCGCAAGTCGCTGCACCGGGCGGCACGCCGCGGTTTACTGTGCGCATGATGGGGTGTGGCAAGCCGGATGAGCTGAAGTTTTTTTGTGACCAGCTGGCAAAGAAGGGAATTCCCTGCGTAATGAACAACATCAAGTAACAGCGTTCGTTTTTTCTAGTGATGAGCGCCGGCCATCGCGCTCATCACCTTGAGGGCGGCCGGACCGATCAGCACGATGAAAAGCGGCGGCAGAATAAACACGATCATGGGGACGGTCAGGATAGCCGGCAGGCGCGCCGCCTTTTCTTCGGCCCGCATCATTCTTTCTTCGCGCATTTCTGCCGACAACACCCGCAAGGCTTGGGCCAACGGCGTGCCGTATTTTTCGGTCTGGATAAGCGTGTTGACCAAAGCGAGGACGCTTGGCAGTGGCACGCGATCGGCAAGACCATGCAAGGCTTTATGGCGGTCGGGAAGGAAGCTCAGTTCGACGCCCGTCAGACCAATTTCTTCCGCCAGCTCAGGGCATGTTGGCCCGACTTCGCGGCTGACGCGGTCAAAAGCGGCGTCAAGGCTGAGGCCAGCTTCCGCGCAGATAACCATGAGGTCAAGGGCATCCGGCATAGCTTTGCGGAGGACGTCTTCGCGCTTCTGGCTCTGGTTTTTGACAAAAACATCCGGTCCCATCCATCCCAGCATGCCGCAGAACAAAACGGCCAGAAGCCCAATAATCGGCGGCATTTTGAAAAGAGGAACGACGAACGTGAAGAAAACGCCGCCAGCCATGAAACCGGACATCGCGGCCAATTTAGCAAAGAGAAAAACGAAAATCGCGTCACGCGTCTGGTAACCCGCGCGGCGCAGTTTGAGGCGCAAATCCGACAACCCCTTGCCTTGCGAGAGCTTGAACCACTCCACGATCTGCTTCATCAGGCTGTGACGTTGCAGCGCGGCGCGGCGCGAGTTTTTCTTCCGGCGGTCACCTTCGAATTCCATACGCCGATCCGCGATCGACTTCAATCGTGCCGGTAGCGGGTCGTTGTCAATCAGGGCCGTCCAAACCAAAACGACGACCGCGAATGCCGCCAGTCCGCACAGCATCGAAAGAAAGTTGGGATCGCTCAAAAGTTTTTCCATGGCTCAAATTTCGAAGCTGATCATTTGTTTCATGCAAAACACGCCGAGGCTCAACCATGTCAGGCCGCCTGCCAAAAGCATTTTGCCGCGAAAGTCGGTCAACATGATCATCATGTATTCCGTGTTAACGGCCATGAGTAAAGCGAACATCAAGAACGGCAAAGAGCCGATGATTATAGCGCTTGCGCGCGCCTCGGACGACATGGCCCGGATTTTGAGCCGGAGCTGGCGGCGCTTGCGCAAGAGGTCGGCTAAATTTCCCAATGTTTCCGCGAGGTTACCACCCGTTTCCCGCTGGATGGCGAGAGCGATAATGAAAAACCGGAATTCCGGAGTATCGAGTCGGCCTGCCACTTCCCACATCGATTCATCCAGCGAGCGCCCCATGCGCACTCCGTCGCTGATGCGGCGGAACTCAATGCCAATAGGATCAGGTAGCTCCGCGCCAACCGTCGCGATCGACTCCGTAATGGGTAAGCCCGAACGTAGTCCACGGCAGATGGTATCGATGGCTTCCGGGAAATTGGCGAGGAACTTTCGAATCCGCCGGTTGCCCATGCGCGCGGTGACCATGTGCGGGATATAAAGACCGAACGCAATAGCCAAGGAAAAAGCCATAACCTTGGCCCAATGCAACGCGTACGTGAAAATGAGAAAAAAAACAAGAATAAGAAGCGTATTGACGATAAGGTACTCTCCCAAAGTCATATTCTTGCCTGTGCGTGCGAGTCGCGTGCGTAATTTTTGAGGGTTCGGCAACGTGGCTTTGATCAACCGGTCAAGAAACGGGATGGCGCTGTCGCTTGTGCGCCGACGCAGCGAAGCCGAAGAGCCTTTGGCGGTGCGATCGATGACGTAATTACCGCTGACACGCGCAAGCCGTTTTTTAAATTGTTCGCTGCTTGGGTCGCTCCAAAAAAGAATAAGTAAAACAATTACGGTTAAAACGCCGCCGCTGATCATGACTATAGTAGCCGGCGCGATGGTCATGTCAGCGCCTCCATCAATTCCTTGTCGAGGCCGTAATAGGCAGCTTTCGGCAAGCAATGAGGCCGCAATCCGTGGTTTTTATATTCAACCGTGAGACGACCATCAGGCAGTTCACCCGTAACGTCGCAAGTAAAAAGGTCCTGCATGGCGACGACTTCGCCTTCCATGCCGATGATCTCAGAAATATGAGTTACACGCCGTGAACCGTCACGCAAGCGGCCGACCTGAATTATCATGTCGACGGCCGACGCAATCTGTTGGCGAATAGCGCGCGGGGCCAGATTAGCGCCGCCAAGGCCGACCATGTTCTCAAGACGCATGATGGCTTCGCGCGGGCGATTGGCGTGAACAGTCGACAGAGAGCCATCATGGCCCGTATTCATGGCCTGAAGCATGTCGACGGCTTCGCCGCCACGCGTTTCACCGACGATAATACGATCCGGACGCATACGTAGCGCGTTCTTAAGTAAATCGCGCATCGTAACTTCGCCATGACCTTCGAGATTAGGCGGGCGCGTTTCAAGGCGAACAACGTGAGGCTGCTGTAGTTGTAATTCGGCGGCGTCTTCGATAGTTACGATGCGCTCGCCATGGTCGATCATTTGCGACAGGGCGTTCAAAAGAGTGGTTTTCCCGGAACCGGTGCCGCCGGAGATTAGGATATTAAGGCGGCAGCGCCCCGCAACTTTCAAAAGACGGGACATCGGCGGCGAAATGCTGCCAAAACGCAACATGGCTTCAAGCGTAATCTTTTTCTTGGCAAACTTACGAATGGTGATGGCCGGGCCATCGATAGCCAGCGGCGGGATGATAATATTGACGCGGCTTCCATCCGCCAAACGCGCATCGCAGAGCGGCGTGCTTTCATCGATCCGGCGTCCAATGGCTGTAACAATGCGAGTGGCAATAGCCATAACATGAGCATTATCGCGGAATTTTACATCAGAGAGGCTCAAGCGACCAGCGTTTTCGATATAAACCTGTTTGGGACCATTCACCATGATTTCCGAAATGTTTTCATCGGCCAGAAGGGGTTCAAGCGGCCCAAGCCCCAGCATATCGTTAAGGAGCTGTTCGACTAACGCTTGACGCTCAGTGGCAGTTAATTGGGTTTTAGTTTCGATAAGAAGATCGCCCACCAAGCTAGTTAAATCACGCGATAAATCTTCACGAGTCATCCGCGCAGCGGCCGATGTATCAATACGCTCAAGAACGATAGGCTGGAGTTTAATTTTCGCTTGATCGACGCTCGCCCGGCTGATGCCACTCGTCATAATTGCCGGTTCTTTTGAGCGGGGTGGAGGCGGCGGAGCTTCAGTTTCGACGGGTGTTTCAGAAGGAGGCTGCAAGGACAGCGCAGGTGCGGGCGTTTCAGGCTTTGGGAGTTTGGCAACGAGCGTGTTGGTTAAAGCTGTAACAAGATCGCGTTGGTCCAAAAGATTTAATTCCATGCCCTGATCGGAAAGAAAAGCTGTAACTTGTGATTTGACACTTTTAACAATGTCATTGCGCGACATTGCAAGAAGCTTGTCCACAGGCATCAGGTCGAGAAGTAAGGGCAGGATGCGGTTGTGTAAGACGGCAAGGGTGCTGTCGACTGGGGGAGTGCCGATATCGCCTACACCATCAGGCGCCGTCATTGCGGAACCTCAGCCTTTTTCCCACTTCCAAAAAAGCCCCAACTGCCTTTTCCTGTTACTTTTGACTTGCCACCATTAGCGGTTTCACTGGTAACGAGATAGCGAGTCAGTTGCAAAAGGACTTTTGTCAAAGCGGAACCTTTTGCTATTGCCCCAAGCGTTTTGCCAGCATTGCTCGCAGCTGCAACATTTTTAGGGTCGTCAGGCAGATTGAAATCAATTTTAGCTTGGGCACCTTTGGCAAACATTGCTTCATCTACGCCGCCTTGACGTTGAGCGTTTATGCGCATAGCTACGATAGTGATGCGCGCTGTAACACTAAGGGCTTTCAGGGCAGTCCGTATACGAAGCGTGTCACGGATGCCCGCCAGAGTCATATCCGTGACCAGAACAATCTCATGCGCTAGTGAGAGAAGGCGCTTTTGTGTCGCGAGGAGATGGCGGGGCATATCGACAACAATAGTTTGATATGTTGAGCGCAGCTCCTTGATGAGAGCCGCAACGGCTCCGCTGTCTGTATGGATGACTTCGTCGATGGGCTCTTCGGCGCTTAATACCGAGAAGTTGTCACTTTCATTGACGATTGCCCCCGCAACCATCAGGCTGTCAACGCGTTGAGGTGAGCTGACCACATCGCGCAGACCGTGACCGGGTTCAATATCAAGCGAAAGGGCGCTTGTGCCGAACTGAAGATCTAGGTCAAGCAAAGCGCTCTTACGTTTCAATTCATGTGCCAGCAACCAAGCGGTATTTGTGGCGACCGTGCTGGTTCCAACGCCCCCACGTACGCCCACAAAAACGATAATTTTGGATTCTTTCGCTGCACCAGGCCCAGTGGCGCTCCCCCGGTTTACCAGTGTCATTGCCTGTGTCAGCGTCTCGGGGGTAAGAGGTTTTACAAGATAATCCGCCATACCCGCAGCGATCATATTGCGGTAAATGGCGACATCATTGGCAGAGCCGACAGCTATTATTTTAGTCGCAGGGCCGCATAAAACCGTAAGCCGCGAAGCGGTCTTTAGGGGCTGTTCCTGGTTATCCAGATCAACAACAACGATCTTTGGGGGCGCTTCGGATTCGAGAAGGGCAATAAAAGAATCTGCGCTGCCATTTTGTACCGCGTCAGAGGGAAAACCCTGCCGTTCAGCCCATGTCCGCAGCGCAGCGGTTGAGGCTTCATCCGAAACAAAGGCCATAAACTCATTATGCATTGGGCTATCCTAAAACGACTGTCTGCCTTTTGAGTACACTAAAATTATCGGGCCGATGTTATGCCGCCCAATAAGGGCTGTGTGGTGACGTTCTGTGGAACAGGGGCTTTGGCATTGGGGTCGATAAGAGCTTTTGTTTTGTCTGTTCTGTATCGCAAGGTTGCATTTGCCGTCGTTTCAGCATTGCCGGGCTCAGTATCCCCAGTCTCAATGAGATCTTTCGGATCCTCAATCATGGCTGCCAGATTGCGGGCGTGGGCGCAACCATATTGGGGCCACGGCTCGTTTTCAAAAGGCCCGTTACTCACGGTGCGCCAGCTTGGGCATTCGGGAGGTACAACGATATATCCTTCACCCGTTCGCCATGGCATGAGCTTTATGGTGGTGTCAGTTGGGGGTGCGGACGACCAAGTGTTTTCACAGCCACTCAGGGCAAGCGCTGCAAGGCAAAGGGATATGAGTGTCGGGTAATGGCGCATGACGTTACTCCAATATAAACCCGCCTGGACCTGACGGATTGGCGATAGGGGCGTTATTTTTTGCGCGGGGTTTCTCTTCAGGTTTGCCATAATAAACGGTTGGTATTGGTGGCGTTGTTTGGATGGGCTGTGACATTGGCGGCTTTCTGTTCATCGCTAGACTTTCCTGAACGGTTGATGTTACGGGTGTTACAGGTGCCGGTTCAGGGGCTTCCGATTCATCGCTAGATTGCAGCATTGGCTGCACTACAACGGCGCGTGGCGTACCGCTCATCGTACGGGCATCAGGATCGCTGTTTGTCGTGCGTAGGCGGAAGATGCGGTCAGCATCCGATGGCGGCGCATACCCATCCATGGGAAGGGCGAGCTTTTCTTCAGTGGTCGGCTTTACGAGATAAGGCGTGATAATAATGACAAGCTCTGTTTCATTATTCTGGAAACGGGTTGAACGGAACAGAGTCCCAAGAATGGGCATATCACCAAGGAAGGGATACTTATTAACCGATTGGGTTTGGTTGTTATTCAACAAACCGCCGATGGCAAAGCTCTGTCCACTGCCCAGCTCGATTGTTGTTTCGGCCCGGCGCGTGGTAAGCGCGGGCACGGAAATGTTGCTGAGGGTTATTGCGCCAGCTTCGCTAAGCTGACTGACTTCCGGGCGGACATGGAGGTTGATGCGATCTTCGCCGATCAAGGTTGGCGTGAAGGCCAATGAAACGCCATAGGTTTTCCACTCAATCGTGATAGTGTTCTGCGATTGTGGAACAGGAACAGGGAATTCCCCGCCTGCAAGGAAGCTGGCCGTTTCACCCGACATGGCTGTTAAATTCGGCTCGGCTAGAACGGTCAAGAACCCGTCCATGGCCAAGGCGTCAATCAGGGTATTCACATCCCAGCCATCGCCGCGGCTTGAGAAGCTAAAAATATCGTTGGTGTTTGTCCCTGTCGTTGGGCGAGTACGGTTTAGGAGATTGGCTCCGGCATTAACAACGGAAGTTGCGTCTCCCGACATCAGGCCGAAGGAAAAGCCGCCGACATTTCCAATGCTTTCCCAGTCAATGCCAAAGCGCTTGTCGACATCGCGCGAAACTTCGGCGAACCGAACGCGAATATGAATCTGGTTGCTGCCTTTCACCTTGATGCGGTTGATGACTTCACCGCCTTCCCGAGGCACATAACGCAGGGCCAGCCGCCGCGCATCGTCAATCGCTGCGGGATCTTTAGCCTCGCCGGTTAGAACAATTCCGTTTGGGACTGCCTCGACGCTAATCTTATTGTTTGGAATGATCGCATTCAAAGCAGTGCGCAGATCATTCAGATTCTGCGTAACCATAATGGTTCGGTGCAAGAGCGAGCGGCCGTTGTTATCGGTCGCCATAAGTGTTGTTTGGCCGGTGCGTTTGCCGAAGACCATAACCGACGTTGGCGAAAGGACCTGCACGTCAGCCACATCCGGGTTGGCAATGAAAACCGAGGCCGCGGGCGCGTTCAGTGTTAGGGGAACGCCATGATCGACGGAAAGATTTAAAACGGTTGGCACCGAAACTGTGCCACTGTGAGCAGGTGATGCCAGCGGCAGTACAAAGACTATAAAAGCGAGGAAAAGGAATATCCTTTGGGGCAGCAGAAGAGAAAAACGCATGGTTGGGCACCTCATTGCTGCAGATCAAAAACAGACTCGGACGAGTCTTTACCACGCATAATCTGAATGCGCTGAACAACGCCTTGACGATTGCCGGGCTTGGACAAAACTTGGCTCACATCGCTGTCCCACGTTAAAGCGCTATCGGCTGTTTTTGCGGCTTCAAGCGCTTCGGCATTGATGCCGGGCGGCTCATCCGGATTAGCAAGGCTTCGCAGGGCAAGGGACAAAGAGCCCAACTGGGAAACCAGCGCGAGCGTTTCAGCTTGCTTTGGCGTGACTTCCAACGTGGCAGTTTGAGCGATTTTGGGTTCGGTCACTTGGTCGTTTGTTTTTTGATCAATCGCCAGAACTCGGACATTGGTCAGCATTGTTTACGATACTTTATGGCCAATCTGCTCAGAGTCGGTTTTGCGTGTGACTTGATGCGTGACGATGACGTCGACGCGGTCGCCTGGGAAAACAAAACCAGCAACGCCGCCTACCGGTGTGATGGAGACGGAAATAGCGCGCATGCCGGGGTCTAAAACTGCGGACAAAAAGCCTTGGTCATGACGTTTAACGACGCGGCCGCTCATGATAGGCTCATCCATACGCAAGCCTTGGCGAACGACTGCGCCAGTATATTCCGAAAGTTCGTTTTTGCCTTTGACCGCAAATCCGGTTGTAGCGCCTTCAGCGGGCCAGACTTTCCATTTAAAATCAGAGTCCTTTAACAAAGTTCCCGCAGGTAGATCGCGCGCCGCGACGAGCACTTCCGTAGTCGCGGTTGTCATAGCCGTCATGCTCGCGGGGCTAGTCCCGG
>CAYNLV010000015.1:0-18835 GCA_964398175.1 uncultured Rhodospirillaceae bacterium | reverse complement strand
GGGTTATTTTCCCCATCGTAAAGATGAAGTAGTTAATTGCGATGAAGAGGCTGTGAGTCTAGCCGAATGGGCCGTTCAACGCATTGTTATCGCATGTAAATTCGGCATGAGCGCTGCTGCTGTGGCAAAACAGCGGCAAGAGGCAGAAAGAATCATCGCGAACGTAGAAGCTAGGCCCGATTATCCCGCTTCAAGGAAAGAATTTCGAAGAAATTCGCGTTCAGAATTAATGAAACAGTTTGGCCCTTCATTGGAATAAAAAACCCCGGCGAGTGTTGCCATTTTGATGAAACGATTTTACGACTTGCTCTCAATCTCTCTCACCCTTGCCTCCACCAACTCAACAATATGCTCGACGATATCGCCGTCTTTCAGGCGGTGGTGGGCTTCGCCGCCGATATAGATCTGATGCGTATTGTTGCCGCCGCCGGTGATGCCGATATCCGTGTGCATGGCCTCGCCGGGGCCGTTCACGACGCACCCAATAATGGATACGGTTAAAGGCGTTGTGATATGCGCGAGCCGTTCTTCCAGCATCGCGACGGTCTTGATCACATCATAACGTCTACGCGCGCAGGTGGGGCAGGAAATAATCGTCACGCCGCGGCTGCGCAAACCCAGCGATTTCAGGATTTCGAAACCAACACGAACTTCCTCAACCGGATCGGCGGAAAGCGAAACGCGAATTGTGTCGCCAATACCGTCCCATAACAGAGCGCCCATGCCAATGGCGCTTTTGACCGTGCCGGTGCGCACGCCGCCCGCTTCGGTGACGCCGATATGAAGTGGGTAATCGCAGGCGTTCGCAAGGCCGCGGTAGGCCGCAACGGCCAGAAGAGGGTCGGAGGCCTTCACGCTGATCTTGAAATCGCGAAAACCGTGGTCTTCAAGGATGCGCGCGTGGCCCATGGCGCTTTCCACCATCGCGTCAGGGCAGGGCTCGCCGTATTTTTCCAGCAATTCCTGCTCCAGCGATCCGGCGTTGACGCCAATGCGCATGGAGCAACCGTGATCCTTCGCAGCCCTAACCACTTCGCGTACGCGGTCGGCCGAGCCGATGTTGCCGGGATTAATGCGCAGACATGCCGCGCCCGCTTCGGCGGCTTCGATACCGCGCTTGTAGTGAAAATGGATATCGGCCACGACGGGCACTTTGGCGGCTTTAACAATTTCCTTGAGCGCGGCCGTGGATTCTTCGTCAGGGCAAGAGCAACGCACAATATCGACGCCTGCGGCTTCAAGCTGGCGGATTTGCTCAATCGTCCCTTTGGCGTCCGAGGTCAGCGTGTTGGTCATCGACTGAACTGTTATGGGCGCATCGCCACCCACGCGGACGTTGCCGACTTTAATCTGGCGGGTCTTGCGGCGCTTGATAGCGCGCCAGGGGCGCAGGCTGTGCATAGAGGCTGAATCGTTGCTCATATCGAACTCATAACGCAAAACAGGAAGGCCGATTTATAGACCCGATTGGAAGGCGGCGCCAAGACCTAAAGAAAAAAGCTTATTCTGTGGTTGGCCGTTGTCTGGCCTTAAGTTTTTCGGGGTCAAGGGGCACAGCCCTCACAACACGCGAACTTGACACGATACGGGGCAGCTCAACACCGTCAACTTTGAGAATAAGCCCTGACGCATTGCCGGTAGTCAGAGTAAGGCCCTTGGCGCTCGGCACGATGTAAGTTTCACCCGGTTTCAACACGCGGTCAAAAACAGTGATGCCGTGGCTGTCGGCGATAAGAATCCAGCTTTCGTTATCAGCTTGTAAGACAACACGGGGTTTTGTGGCAGCCGTGTCGCCAAAAACCTGCCCTTTGGGCGCCTCTGTTGTCCCGGTGCTTGCGTCTTGCGTATCGGGCGTGGTGGGGGTTTTATCACTACTTGTGGGGGGGGATGTTGGGGTCGCGTTGTTTGTTGCCGTTGCTGTAACAGTGGCGCCTGTTGCTGTGCCTGTTACAGCGTCTGTTTCAGGCACTGCACTTGCCGACGTAGCTGTCGCGATGGGTAGGGAAGCCACAACTGGCGCTGCATTGTTATGTTCAGTATCGGCTGCTGTTGATGTGGCCACGGCTGCAGCTGTTTGCGGCAAAACAGGCGGTGCGCTTACAACGGCTCTATCGGAAGATGAAAGGCTGTACCACAGTCCGTAAATAAGAATGGCAGCTACAGCTGCGCCAATAAGGATAGCAACGGTTGGCGCGCGGCCTTCAGATATAGGCTGTGGCATATTGAGTGTCGGCCGCCGCCGCCGTCCGGCCATTTCATGACGGTAGTGATCGATTGCATCGCGTCCATCGAGACCAAGGTAGTTGGCATAAGAACGCAAAAAACCTATGACATAAGCATCGGCAGGAAATTCTTCATACCGGCTGTTTTCTAGCGCCGAAAGGAATCCGGGCCGGATGCGCAGATAATCTGAAATGTAATCGATATCTTCGCCACGCCGCTCGCGTTCCCGGCGCAATTTGTCGCCGATGCGCTCAAATTCTTGCTGCGCGTAACGCGGCTGTGGAGGGGGAGAATAACTGACGACAGGCTCTGATTCGGGCGTTGAATCAACAACGGCTGCCGATTCCTCGGCCGCATTAGGGCCTCGAAGGGGCTCGTCAAAAGACCCGTTCGAAGTTTCTTGCATGCTCGCTTGTCTGGCGCGGCGGCGGCGTTTGGACGAGGACATTAGGAAAACCGGTTCTTATTGAAATACTGGGTATATTTAAGGAATTTTCCCACAAAAGGCAAACCAGCCTATCTTGGCACAGCTGTTTATATTTTGCCGGAAAATAAAAGTCTTATGAGCTTAATTTTTTTGTTAAACAAGGGACAAGCGACCCTTCTCATTCTGTGAAAATATTGCTGCACTGGTGTTAACCATGAATATTTGATATAGCAAAAAAAGCAACACCAACAATGGTTAATGACGTCAGCGATTTTAAACCATAAATGTTGAAAAAGGTTGTTTCGTAATAGGTTAAAGGTTGCCAATGATTTCGATGGATAAAGCAGCGGCACGCCGGGTCTTGCCATCGGAATCAAAATCCGATCTGGTCTTGAGCCCGGATATTCTGAAGGGCACCGAGGCACGTCTGGCTGCGCTGTTGGGTGAGGCCCAACAGGAAGAAAAGGTCCCTTTATCACCCTTGAAAGCGACCTATATACGCCGCGATATAGTCAAGACATTGCGTTGGTTTATCGTTGCGGATGTGCTGGGATTTATATGCGGGTTTTTGCTCGCGTGGGCGCTGGCTGCTGTCATCAACGAGGCTTTTTTTGCGCGCGTTCTGCCGAACCCCTTCGTCAACAATGGAATTTTACATTGGGGGCCATTTCCGTTGCTGGCGATGGCGGTTGTTTTATGGTTTGAAAACGCAGGGCATTACCGTGTGCGCATGCCGTTTTGGCAGGAGATTACCAAAATTGTTAGCGCTCTGGCTTTTGCGATGGTGATTGATGGCTTTTTGCAATTCGCAGCAAAGGAGGATTTTTCGCGCTTATGGCTTGTGTCGGGTTGGGGGTTCGCCGCTTTAGGTATTGTGGCTTTCCGCCATACTTGTCGTCGTTTGCTTTACCGGCAGGGCCTTTGGCAGGTGCCGACCTTGCTGGTCGGCGGTGGCACGACAGCTGAAGACGCTCGCGCGGCTTTTAAATCCGATCCCGGTCTTGGGTTCGATATCAAGGTTCGAATTAAAGATCTTCCCAGGGCCTTCATGCAGGCAGGCGAATCCTGGGAGTCGCTTTGCGCTCAGTATGAAGTTGATTACATTGTAATTGCGCTTGATGGGCAGGAGCTGGCCAAGGCTGAATTATCGCTTGCGCAACTGATGCGTGAAAATGTGCCCTTTTCGATATCGCCGCCGCTTCGCCACATGCCGGTCATGGGAATGATGCGGCATTACTTTTTTAATCATGAGGTTATGTTGTTGACGCGCGCGAGTGGTTTGGAACAACCGTTGCCGCGTTTTATCAAACGCACTTTTGATATTCTAGTATCGGGAACAGCTCTCATCGTGCTCAGCCCGATTTGGCTGGCTATTGCGGCGCTGGTCGTAATCGATGGCGGGCCGGTGCTTTATGGCCACAAGAGACTTGGATTGAATGGGCGCACTTTCTCATGCCTCAAATTCCGCTCTATGGTTGTGAACAGCGATGAAATTCTTAAGCGTTATCTAGCGGACAATCCGGCTGCTAATGATGAATGGCAAAAGGAATGGAAGTTGCGTGATGATCCCCGAATTACTCGTTTTGGAGCTTTTCTCCGTCGCACCAGTCTTGATGAGCTGCCACAATTATTGAACGTTTTATGGGGCGACATGAGCCTTGTGGGGCCGCGTCCTATCGTTGTGGGCGAAGTCGGTAAATACGATCACGACATCATGCATTATTATCGTGTACGGCCCGGCATTACAGGCCTTTGGCAGGTTAGCGGCCGCAATGATGTTTCTTATGCGCGCCGCGTACAAATGGATAGCTGGTATGTCCGCAACTGGTCTTTGTGGCACGATATTGCTATTCTTTGCAAAACCATCCCTGTTTTGCTGAAGCGCACAGGCGCATATTAAACCCGGGTATTCTGCGTATGCGAAAAATACTATTCGGCGCCGTCCTTTTTGTTGTCTGGTTGGTGACGTCCGTTGTTTTTGGCGTGGCCTTTCTTGCCGTTAAGGATGCACTGGGGTGGAATGTTTTTTCGACAACGGGGTATCATGCTTTTGGCCGATGTCTTGTGCTCGAGTCCAAAAAAGCGCTGCAGGAAAAGAAAATTTTATCCATACAGAAACAATGACTAGAAAACTTGAAAGAGCCCCTAATGCGTATTTGCCATGTCATTGAATCATCCTCAGGGGGCAGCGCACAAGTCATGGCCGATCTGATCCGTGGCCAACTTCAGCAAGGCGATGAGGTAACGCTTATTTATTCGCCACTGCGGGCAGATCCGCTTTTTCTTTCAACCCTCGAAAAACTTTTGCCCGTAAACATGCATAAGCTTTCGATGCGGCGATCGGTGGGGTTTCAAGACTTGGTCGCGCTTGTGAAGCTTTTTTTTCTTTTGAGGAAAGAAGGCCCTTTCGATGTTATTCATAGCCATAGCTCTAAAGCCGGCGGATTGACGCGGTTGGCCGGTGTTTTATTGCCCCAAACTATTCAAATCTATTCGCCCCATGGTTTTGTGACCATGATGCCAGGATCTTCGCGCCTTTATCGTTGGATGGAACATATTCTTGGTGGTCTAAGCGATGTCGTGATTACAGTCTCGCCACGGGAAGAAGGACATGCCCTTAAAGCGTTGGGCCTGCCCCGGTCAAAAGTGAAATTGGTCTTGAATGGGATTGCTTTGGGCCACCAAGCCGATCGTGTCGCGGCGCGCGGCCTTATGATGTTCGGCGATCAGGATTATGTTGTCGGTTTTGTAGGTCGTCTAGTTCCCGAAAAAAACCCGCTCCGATTGATTGAAACGTTCCGCATTCTCGCGGCTAAACAGCCAGATATCCGTTTGGCTATTGTTGGTGATGGGCCGTTGCGCGGCAAGGTCATGGCAGCGGTCAGTAAGCATGGCCTCAGCGCTAAGGTCAGGTTTCTTATAGATTGCAATGCGCGTGATTTAATGCCGGGGTTCGATTGTCTGCTTTGCGCCAGCGATGCAGAGGCTTACGCTCTTGTTTTTCCTGAAGCACTCGATGCCGGGCTTCCAATTGTCGCAACTCCCGTAGGAATCGCTGAAGAAGCAATTATCGAAGGGCAGACAGGATACGTGAGCAGCTTTAACCCCGAAGATCTGGCAGAGGCGGTTTTAAGGTTGGCGAATTTAAAACAAACTGAACGTAAAGAGATTTCAAAAATCGCGCGGCAGCATGCCCAAAAATTCAGCGTTCACACAATGAACGATAAAACCCGGGCCGTATACGCTGAAACCTTGGCTAATAGAGGCATCCCATGCGCACGATAGACCGAAAGAGATTTTGTTGGGCGCTTGCCTTCCTTCTGGTCGCTATGCCTGTTAAGGCAAACGATAAGATTATGCCATCGCGTATCGGCGATGGGCTTGGTGTGTGCGTAAAATGGGAGCGCACAACGCCCGAAGAACTTGATCAAATCAAGGCAGCGGGTTTTGGCATTGTTCGTTTTGATATGCGTTGGGAAGAAGTCGAAAAAACGCAGGGTGTATATAACTGGAAAGCTTTCGATCGATTTATTGCCTTGCTTCATGATCGGCGGCTTCGGGGAATGGCCATTCTCCAAGGCGAGAACGAAGCCTATACGAAAAAAGTGGCTTTGCCGCCGAGCAGCGGGCTTGGGAAGCTTCGCCTTCCCGCGGCGCCAGTGAGCGCCAAGGAGGTGGAAGCCTTCGCCAAGTTTGCGGCCACCGCGGCGGCGCGGTACGCCGGCAAGGACATCCTTTGGGAAATTTGGAACGAACCGGATGTGGCCTTATTCTGGCCGCCAAAACCGGACGCAAAAGCTTTTGCCAATTTGGCCTCCGCAACTTGTCAGGCCATGCGTGAAACAGTGCCGCAAGCTACGATTATCGGGCCTGGTTTAGCCCACTTGCCCGGGCAACTTGATAAGGTCCGTCCGGGTTTTGTGGGCACTCTTTTGTCTTCGCCGGCGGCTTCGTGTTTTAATGCGCTCAGCGTTCATCCTTATCGCCAGAATGACGAAACACCAGAAACAGCCCAGGGTGACTATGAAAGATTGCGCGCTTTTATTTCAGCCTACACCTCACCACCGGATAAGCCACTGCCGGTAATCAGCAGTGAGTGGGGGTATACAACGCTAAAAATTTCTGCCGAACAGCAAGCAGCCTATGCTTTACGAACACATTTTATAAACCTGCTGAATGGAGTCCCGGTGTCCATATGGTATGAGTGGCGTGACACGGATATGGCCGAGGACGATTCTGAGTCTCACTACGGCCTTTTAACAAAAAAAGGAGAAAAGAAGCTGTCGATTGAAGCGGTGAAGGATTTTCTGCCTTCGATCCGGGAAGCGACATTCGAACAACGGATTTTCTCAACGAGTGAAGATGACTATTTTTTACTGCTCCGGCAGCCGGATAAAAAGTACGTCCTTGTGTATTGGACGGCAATTCCGCAATCGTCAGGGGAGCGTTGGCTTGATCTATCTGTGGATAGCGTTAACCAAAAGCAACGCCTTTTGGCTCGTCCGCAATTACTGTTTCTTGGCCTGTCGAAGCCAAAGATATCTGTTGTTGAGGTGAGGGCTGGCCAATGATCTGCCAACTGATTTATGCGTGGTATCTTTCAAGCTGGCGCAGGCTTCAGGATTGTGGAATCATGCCATTTTCCGGTGAAAAGTAGTGCTATGCAACGTCCCATCCCCGGCCGATATTTAATTCTTATATATGCCGTCACATGGGTGTTGGCGTATTGGGCCGTTTATTTTTTCTTTCGCAGTCTTTTGCCTCAGAAAGACCTTGTCGACGCCAGCATCATTCAGGAAATCGCGGAAGGATTAAGAACGGGGGAAGTCAATTCTTATGCCCTGACCGGCGCTTTTTTTGCGTTGTTGCCCCTGTCCGTTACTACGGTTCTGGTGGGTTTGTTCGATGGCTATATTTTGTACAGGATTACCAGCAGCGCCTGCACTTTCCGGGGCATGTTGTTGCTTGTGCCGATTATGGCGCCGTTTGTCGGCCTTAATTTACAGGCCCCGACGAAAGAGACCGTTGTTCTTGCCATTACCTTACTGATTAGTTACGTCGCCCAACGTGTTCGGGCGGATACGGTGCTTATTGCCGTCATCGTCATTATTTATGGTTTATATGGCGCCTTTTTCCGCGAGTACTATCTTCTAATTCTAGCTGCCTTTTTGGGCTTTTATGTCATGAGCAAAGCGGCCCCAACCCTTCGGTGGACGTATTTGCTGCTGGCTTTTGTGGTGCTTTTGCTCTTGCCGGAGCAAATCTATGGGATGCTGCAAGGGCCACGGGATGAGACCAATTTCTGGATTGGTTTTGGCGCTGCGGAACAAATCCGGACGATCTTCCGCAATCCGTTTCCGCCGGACGGTCCTTGGCACTTTCTTGGCAATTATGCTTACGCCTTTGCCGTTCTGCATTTTCCTTTCTTTCTTTTCACGACCGTTAAGGAATTCCTGATGTTCGTGAATATATTGTTTTACGGATGGCTCTTGTTCACGGGGCTGAAACTGCTCAAAGGGCCATTGCGCCTCTTGCTGTATCTTTTTGCGGCGCATGTGGTCGTGCTGGTGCTGTTTGAACCGGATTTAGGTAGCTTCTTCCGGCATTTTAGTAGCGCTTTCCTTTATTTATTGCCCGTCTTCAAGCTTCAAGAGCTGCGGTATGCCTATTTGCTTGGGCTAAAAGAAACTGGAGTACAAAGAACAGCTGTAGGCGTGTCTTCTGATGTAGGCATTGAGGAAAAGGGTTCCTAATGGCAAAACTATTCTGGCCTATATTCAGTTTTCTGAGTTATGCCGAAACCCGTGTTTCGTTGATCATTTGGCGTTTCTTTTGTTTTTGGGCGAAAGACCTTCAACCCGAGTCTTTTGATGGTCCTTGCATGATCATTGCGCCGCATCCTGACGATGAAACGCTGGGCTGTGGAGCGACCATAATCAAAACCCGGAGAAAGGATCGGCCTGTCAGAATCGTAATCGTCACCGATGGAAGTGCGTCAAGCCGCTCGGCCATTATCACACCTGAAGGTTTGGCGGATATACGACAAAGCGAGGCTGAGCGCGCCTGTAAGGTTCTAGGCGTTGGGGCGGAGGATATAGTTTTTCTCCGTTTTATTGATGGCGAGGCTGAAAACCATAAAGAGGAAATTGAAAAATACCTTATCAGAGAAATAAAAGCTTTTTCACCAAGTCAAATTTTTTCACCTTATGATTTTGACAAACATCGAGACCACCGAGCCGTAGCGGCTGTCGTTAACAAGCTGATACAAAGTGGCTTTATTGATTGTTCAATTTTTGAATATCCGCTGTGGTTTTGGCCGAAGGCTGCCCTTTGCCATGTTTTGCATCCGCAACGTTTTTTGACGCTCCGACGCGTTAATGCGCGGGATGTGATTGAAACCAAAAAGTCAGCCATGGCTGAACATCGCTCGCAGTATGATAACCTGACCGGTGAGCCTGGCTGGCGTAAATTTAGGCCCTTTTTTCTTGATCGTTTCTTTACGCCATATGAGCTGTATTTCGAAAAGAAAACGACGGCTGTTGGGCAACCTTTAGATAAGGCCAAAAAAGATGGTTGGGTAACAAGAAAAAGTTTTTGCCAGACGATACACGCCGATTTTATAGCCCTGAAAGTCAAGAGCAAGGGGTTGGTTGGCATATTGGCCTATTTGATTGTACGCCCCGGCTTTTTGGCGGTTTTTCTCTATAGAGTTGCCGCAATTTTTGCGCATAAAGGCAAAATTGGGTGGATCGCCGCGAAATTAATTACGCGACTGAATGCTTTCATTAATGGCTGCGAGATTCACGCGAAATCAATTATTGGCCCCGGCTTCTTATTACCGCATCCGGTCGGCGTTGTGATCGGTATTCCTGTTATCGGCTCCAATGTCACCATTCTTCAAAATGTCACGATCGGCGTTCGCCGTCATACGCAAGATTCGCTTGATCCGAATAATTATCCGGTTATTGGCGATGACGTAACCATCAATGCGGGCGCGGTTGTACTGGGCCATGTCGCTATAGGTTGCGGTGCGCAAATTGGGGCAAACGCTGTAGTAACCTCTGATGTGCCGGAGAACACCACGGCTATCGTCATGCCCGCGCACGCTTTGCCATTATCAAAAGAATACGTGCCATGACGAACGATAAGGTTTCACCTAAAGCGCAGATTCTGAATGTTGGGCTGCGGCTGTCGACGTTGATCACGAAGCTTGTCCTGATGCTTTATATGGGCCGTTATCTCAGCCTTGCCGACATGGGAACATATGGCCTCGTTTTTGGCATCGTTATGATAGCTACGGCGGTTTTGGGCGTTCGGCTTGATTATATCGTTTCACGCGATCTTGTGGGCATTGAACCGGCCATGGCGCTTTGCAAGATGCGTGATCAGGCGGTTTTCTATTTCCTCAATTATATTGTGCTGCTTGCTGTGCTTGCCCCGGTGGTTTTGACGAACGGGGGCATTTCAGTCGATGAGAAGACCGTTCTCTACATTTTTGCTTTATCGGGTGTGGAAAGTTACGCGAGTATTGTGCACAACAACGTTGTTTCGTTGGGACGCCCCCTGTTCGCGAATGTGTTATTTTTTGTGCGCGCGGGCCTTTGGGTTTTTGTGGTTATTGGCCTAGGAGCGTTTTTACCAACGCTGCGCACGGTGGATACAGTTTTTGTCTGTTGGCTATCAGGTGTGGCCTTAAGTTTGATTATTGCACTAATTTTCTGGCGGCACATGCCATGGAGAGTTGCTTTCCGCACGCCTATTAACTGGGGATGGATAAGAACCGGCATCAATAAATGCTTTTTCATTTGGCTGGGGACGATCGGCGTGACAGTCGGTTTTTACATCGATCGTTTTATCGTAATGAAATTTCTCGGGATTGATTATGTGGGCATCAATACCTTTTATGTTTCATTTGCAACAGCACTTTACACGCTCATTCTCAGCGGCGTTTTATCTTTTGCCTATCCACGCCTCATCGTATTTCACCGCGACAACGATCAAGCGGGGTTTTGGCGTGAAGCGCGTTATACCAGTCGGAACGTCGCGCTGTTTTCCGCTGTTATTGCGCTCGGAATGGCGGTAGGTGTTCCTTTGTTGGGCTATATTTTCAAGCGGCCCGAACTTGTCCGGGAAACGCCAACCTTCCTTCTGCTTCTAGCCGGGACGTGGATACGCTCAAATGCCGAAACGCTCTATTACATCCTTTTTGCGCGGCATCAGGACAAGCCCATATGGCTCGGAAACCTGCTTTATTTGGTCCCGGCCTTTGGGTGCAATGTGCTGTTTGTCCCTATTTTCGGGTTTATTGGCATTGGTTATGGCGCGGTTGTCGCAGCCTTGTTCTTGCTGCTGTGGCGGTGGTGGTTTGTTCGCAGCTACAAAAAAATATGATATGAAAGTATTTGGGCTTTGAAAGTAATTATGTAAAACGCCAGATTTCCTTGATCGCTAAAATTTAAAGTAAAGTCTAAATAATCTAATTATATCAATAATTAAGGGCCATTTAGGCATGTTCGGTTACTCTGAAATCATTACGATATTTCGTGGTGATTTCAGTGAAGAATTATTTTCAAGCTTGTAGTGTAGGCCTGCTTTTGTGTGGGCTGTCCTCATCGGTCCATGCGGATGTCCAAGTCTTTGAGTTTCCGTTGCCGGAGCCAGTGTCTTTGGCTTGGTGGCAGCCGAAGACGCTAACTCCGATTGTCGTGGCAGTGCTGTCCCCGCCGAAGGCCGAATGGATAATACCGAAAGAAGAGCCGGTTTATCGTTTGCCTCAGGAAGCATTGCCGCAAGACCCGGTCATTCAGAATGAGACAAGCGAACCTTCCGAATTTTCAGGAAACGTTCCGTATGAATCAGAAAACGAAAAGATTTTATCCGAAGAACTGATTGCGCCCAATGAGGAAGAAAAAACAGTCGAAGCGCCGGTGATTATCGAGGGTACGCCGCCCGCGCAAGAAGTCATCGTGCCTCCTAGCGTTGAAGAGCCAATACCGCTGGAACTTCCTCCGGTTGAACAAGCAGTCGTTGATCCAAAAAAATTAGGACCCGGTGGCCTGGTTTCTGTAGCACTGGTTGCGCCATTGATGGAGTGGATTGAGCGCGAAACGGGCACAAAAGTCCCGGTCTTGCCGCAGGTCGTCGCCGATCGAAGCCGGTTTGAGGCGGTGTTACGCCGCATGGGGCGCAATTTTGAAGGACGTCCACAGTCCGCCTATATGCCCGGTATTGTTTTTCTTGATGACCTGCGTTGGGATCCTGATGAGCCAACACAGGTTAGTTTGCTTGTTCACGAACTTGTGCACCATGCTCAATTGTACATGAAAAATATATGGGCATGCTCAAACGCACGCGAAGAGCAAGCCTATAGTCTCCAGAACAGGTGGCTCGAACAACAAGGACACAGTCCTTTTGTGAACGTGTCTTGGATTCAAAGGGTTTCGAGCTGTCCCGATCTTGGGGCGGGCACATATCTGGCCCAAACGTCGCGGGATTAACCAAAAAAGCCTTGATTCGTTGGCTTCCGTTTATTTTATGAACGGCTAGGCCGCGAAAGCTTTTGTCTGAACAAGAAAGCAACATTCCTGAAGAGATTAACGGCCTTTGCGATACAGAGGCTGTTAACCCCTTGTATTTTATTAACAATATTAATTTACCAAAAGCCGTTTAACCGTATTTTTTGGAAAAAAACATGGCTTGAAAGCATTTGTTCGCGTATAGAATTGATCATTCTCGGTTTTATTAAATGCCGGAGGCACAATGAAGAACATTATAAACTTTTTAGCTATCGTATGTTGTTTAATACTGATTAGTCCTTTGACTCACGCCGCCAGTGTGATGGAGCAGATTAATGGTGCCATTAAGCAGGGCGATTTTAAGAGTGTTCAAGCGCTTGTAGATAAAAATCCGGATTTTGCCGATAAGACGATTCTGGCTTTGCTTGATTTAGTCGAGAAATCGCTGATCAACGCCCCTGAAAGCGCAGCTCTGGCTATGACGGCGGGCTCCACTATGGCTCCACGCATTACTCCTTCGGGTGCTGGCCCTATTGCCGGCGATATTAAGGGCATTATCAAGATTATTGCCGATAAGGCTCTTCTCATTTGTAATCCGGCGGCAAGCGATGATCAGAAGCAGGTTCAAACGCCTGGTGATGCGAAGAAAGCCGTTCTGGCGCAAGCCATGGCCACCATCATGAATGGCGCAGAAACCATCGCCCAGGCGCCGGCCATTCTTGCTCTGGATCCGCAGCTGGTTGCCCAAATTCAAGCGCAAAGCGCCCAATGCCAGGAAGGCGATCCCTTGCTCGCGCAGCGTCCGGGTTTCCGTCCGCCGCACTTTCCGCCATTTATTTCGCCGCCGCCTGTGTATCCGCCTCAGAAGAAAGACCCAAGCGCAAGTTAAGTTCTATTCGTCTGAATCGAGTACAAGATGATACCTCTAAGAGAAGAGAGTCCTTAGTTCTTTACGCGTCATCCGAGTTAGGAGTCATGCCATGTCTTTTTACGTCAAGAAATTCAGCGTTATTACGTCCGGTTTGTTCGCGCTGCTTGCCTTTATGAGTAACCCGGCCAAAGCCTATGGTCCGGAAGGCATGTTCGGCGGGCGCCTGAATCCGGACAGCACGGTCGTTCTCGATGTGCCGGTTCAGCCTGAAGACAGGCCTTTTAGAGCTCAATCCGTTCTTCAGCACCCGCGGCCTGATTATGATCCAGTGCCAGTGACGCTGGGAACTTTTGAGCTGTTTCCTTCAATCGAATTTGGTGGCACGTATGATTCCAACATCTATGCCACGCCCAGTGATAAGGTGGATGACGGTATTTTCAATCTGCGCCCGACAGTCAGCGCCTTTTCGAACTGGAACCGTCATGCGCTTTCGATGACGACCTATGGCGATATCAATTTCTACGCTGACAAAACGGATGAGAACTTTAACAACTACGTGACAGAACTGCAGGGCCGTTACGATGTCATGGCACAAACCTGGCTGATGGCGCGTGGCGGTTTCCAGCATCTTGCGGAACCGCGTTCGTCGCCCGACGCCGTAGCCGGCAGTGAGCCGACGACTTTCGATGTCATCAAAAGTGGTCTTTCGGCTTTCCGTGGACCTGGCAAGATCAAAGTTGGCATGGACTATAACATGTCGCGCTTTGACTTTAACGACACGCCCTCGTCAACGGGCACGATAGATCAAAGTGGCCGCAATCGCTTTGAACATGTGGTCAGCACCCGCGTCACTTATGACCTGACCGAGAACTTCAAGCCGTATGTTAAAGGCGGCTATAATTGGCGCTTGTACGATCACAACGATCCGCATGATTCCGAAGGGTACGAGGCGGTAGTTGGCACAACGGCCGATTTCGGCGGGATTACATCGGCGGATGTTTTTGTTGGTTGGCTGTCACAGGATTACGACAAGTACACAACGAATAACGTCAACGACGGCATTAAATTCGGCGGACGATTGGAATGGAACGTGACGGGTATGACATCGGTTGTGCTTGAAGCAAACCGTACGATCGAAGAAACGACTGGTGACGACTTTAACAGCTACAAGGTCACAGGTGGCTCAGCCACAGTTACTCATGAGCTGTTGCGCAACCTTTTACTGGAAGCGGACATGTCATTCTCGCGGGACGATTTCCAAGGTGTTCTCTCGCGGCAGGATGACGTGATTTCGGCTGGGGGTGGTGCGCGCTGGTTCATCAACCGCAACCTGTACTCGGATTTTATCTACGATTGGACACACCGTATGTCGGACGTGGATGGCGCGGGCTATGCTAAGCACCTGGTGAGCGTACGCCTCGGCGTGCAGATGTGAATATCTGGCAGCCGCGCCAGATTCGTTGGCAAATCAGGTTCTTAAGGTTATCTGCGTCCGGGCCATGCGCCGCTGCGGGTTATTTCCCATGAAAGTAAAGGCCAACTGGCCTTAAGGCTTTCCCCTGTGTTAGAAAGACGGGGGTTAGGAGGCAGAGACTATGCTCAATAAGTTGTTAGCTTATGTTGTGATTGTCGGGGTCATTTTGAACGTGGCCGTGACTGCGCAAGCGGAGAACCGGGCGCCTGCGCGCCTGCGCGCTAATTCAGATTCCCAAAGCACTACGGCAGGGATAATTCCGGAAGGGGCTACCCAGATGCCCTCCACGTCATCTTCCAAAGAATATGTGTTGGGAACGGGCGATAAGATCCGTCTCACCGTTTATGGTGAAGAAGACTTGTCGGGCGAGTATGAAGTCAGCAGCACAGGCATTGTCGCACTGCCCTTGATCGGCGATGTCCAGGCTGCAAAGCTGACAGTCCGCAATTTTGAGGAGTCGGTAAAAAGCAAATTTGCTTCGGGCTACTTAAAGGACCCGCGTGTCAGCGTGCAGGTTGCGAACTATCGTCCCTTTTTCATTCTGGGCGAAGTGAGCAAGCCGGGAAGTTATGCCTATGTAAACGGCATGACGGTGCTAAACGGTGTGGCTATGGCAGGCGGCTATACTTACCGGGCGAATACTAGCGGGATTATTATTGTTCACGCCAGCGATCCTGAGAAGAAAGAACAGACAGTTGGCGAAGATGCAACGGTAATGCCGGGGGATGTTATCCGGGTTCCCGAACGGTTTTTTTAAGTCCGTTTAGCTTATATAGGTAAGGATACTTTTTTATGCATATGCCTTCTTTGAAACCACCTACGATGGATAGCCTTGCTGTCCCCGGCTTGTCGCTACCCACGAGTCTTGAACCTTTTATCAAAAGCATGGATTTACGCGAGGCCTCGCTGTTGTTGCAAAGGCGTTTGCGCCTTATTCTAAGCGTGACAGCAGCAGGCGCACTGCTGGCGCTTTTGATTGCCTTGCTTATGACCCCGCAATACCGTGCTGACGCGGTCGTTATGCAGAATTCACGACAAACGCGCATTTTGGATCTCGGTTCGGTTGTTTCCGGACTGCCCAGCGAGAACACGGCGTTGCGTACGGAAATTGATATCATCACATCACGTGCGGTCGTTGACCGCGTCATCCGTAAGCTCGATCTTGCGCAGGATTCAGAATTGAATCCGCGGACGTGGATTTCCAGGCTGAACCCCATCCGTTGGTTTAAATCGGGCCCGTCGAGCGAAGAGGAAATCGCGCATGAGCGCGCCATTATTACCAAGAATATCGCCGGGAGACTGCGTGTCTCCAACGATGGCCGTTCATACAGCATCCACATTTCGTTTGACTCGCGCGATCCCAAAAAAGCGGCCCTTATCGCTAACACGTTTGCGGACGAATATCTTATCGATCAGCTTGAGGCCAAGTACGAAACCACAGCACGCGCCAATAAGTGGCTTGATGAACGCCTTGGTGTTCTCAAGCAGCAAGTTGAAGTTGCCGAAAAAGCGGTCGAGGAATTCCGGCAGAAAACAAAGCTGATCGAAATTCAAGGCTCTACCGTTGCCACGCGTCAGATGGAAGACATCAACTCCCAGCTCGTCGCGGCACGTGGCCAAACGTCGCAAGCGGAAGCGCGGCTGCGCAACATCAAGAATCTTCTGCAATCGAAAGGCGGTGTGGACAGCGCGGCCGATGTTCTTAACTCGCCCTTGATCCAGCGCTTACGAGAACAGGAAGCGGAAGTCCGCCGCCAAGAAGCTGAAATGGCCGTTCGCTATGGCAGCCTGCACCCCAAGATGATCAAGATACAGGCAGAATACCGCGATTTGCAGAACAAGATTGCCGAGGAAGTACGCAAGGTCGCGCAAAGTCTTGAGAACGAAGTCGACATTGCGCGCGCGAAGGAAGGGCAGCTTGAGAAGGAGCTTCACAGCCTTGAAAAGCGTGCGGGCGTGGAAATGAAGGACAGCGTGACGCTGCGCCAGTTGCAGCGCGAAGCCGATGCTAACCGTACGCTTTACGAAAGCTTTTTAGCTCGCTTCAAGCAAACGAATGCTCAGCAGGACATGCAGATGCCGGATGCGCGCATTATTGCGCGCGCCGACCCGCCGATCACGCCGGCCTTTCCCCAAAAAGCACTGTTTATGCTGGTGGGGGCCATTCTTGGCGGTGTTTTGGGCATTCTGCTTGCATATCTGGTCGAGTATTTTGATCGCGGTTTCCGCAGCGCGCCACAAGTTGAGGAAATGACAGGATTTCCCGTTGTCGGTATGGTGCCAAGCCTCGAGGGTGTAAGTGGCCGTTCAGCAGAGGATTACGTTGTCGAAAAGCCGTTGTCGTCCTACAGCGAAGCTTTACGCACAGTGCGTACAGCTATTCATTTCTCAAACGTCGACCACCCCCCCAAAACCGTGATGGTGACCAGCGCTGTGCCGGGCGAGGGAAAAACGACGTTTTGTTTGTCGATGGGCCGTTCTCTGGCGAAGGCCGGCAACAAAATTCTGCTGATCGATGCCGACTTGCGTCGACCGCGCATTGCGGACGTAACGGGCCTCGGAAACACCAACTCATCAGGAGGTCTTGCGGCACTGTTGTCGGGTGAGAAGTCATTTAAGGAAGTCGTAAAACCGGACCCGGTTGTCGACGGCCTTGATATCATTCCAGCCGCTAGCAAGGCGCCGAACGCACAGGATTTGCTGGGTTCGCACCAGATGCAGAAAATTCTTCAAGAAACCGCTCAAAAGTACGATCTTGTGATTGTCGACACACCGCCCATTCTCGCGGTCTCTGACGCAGCGATGGCGGCGCGCGCGGTGGACACGACGCTGTTCCTGATCCGTTGGGCGGCTACGCCGCGCGACACGGTGGTGCAGGCCCTCAAACAACTCAAGACCTTCAATTGCAAGGTGGCGGGCGTTGTGATGCTTCAGGTAGACGTAGCCGAGCATGCAAAGTATGGTGATGGTTACAGTTATTATCACAAGAACTACAGCGAGTATTATGCCAACTAAAAATCTTGGCATGCCGGTCCTGGCTCTTGCCGGATTGGCGTGTGTGCTGCTAGTGGTCGCTTTGCCGAAGCTCGGTGCGCGGCTCATGATGCTGCCAGGCGATGAGGTCCGGCAGGCTTTTCTGGAAGACAAGCAAAGCGTGGCTAATAAAGAACTGGCGGCATGGGCGCGAACGCGCGAACGCGCGCTTTTCTTTGGCCGCACAAGCGGTATTGCCAGCGACCTATCGATGATCACTCTGGAACAGGCCATGCGTAAGGGCCTTAATCCGGCAACTGCAAAAGACGACATCGAAAACGCCATCCAGTGGCAGGAAAAAGCGCTGGCTAAAGCGCCCGCGGATTCTTACGGCTGGTCGCAGCTGGCGTATATGCGGTTGATCACGGAAGGGCCCACGGAGCGCGCGGCATGGGCGCTAACGAATGCGATAGACACGAATCCGTTCGAACCCTGGCTTATGGTCTCGCGCATCAATATGGCACTCAGGCTTTACGACAAGCTTGGGCCCGACATGAAATCGTCATTGCCGTCGATGATCCGCGCGGCATGGAGCTGGGACGCGTATGAGTTGAGCGAAGCGGCGATCAAGAACCATTACACGGCGCTGGTCGAGCAAGCGCTTGACGGCGACGAGGAAAAACTGGAAAAGTTCCGCGATTATTTGAAGGAACATGCGCCGGCCTCTGTAACAAAACCGGCCAAGCGTTAAACGGAAACGCCATTCCAAATTTTACCTAAAGAATTCATTTTATAAGTCCGGAGCGGACATAAATCCGTTTCTAATTGATGATATTGTCCGGCCAAGGTGGTGTTGCCAAATAACAGAAAGTGTGTTTTCGGCACGTTTTATGCTGCGTCGCAAAGAGGTGGGAGATATCAATGGTTTCCGATAGGAAAAACAACGCCCAACATGTTGATATAACAACCATAAATAATCTTCCTTGTCCGAAACAAAAAAATTGGTGTAATGTTGCGGCGCGGTATAGAGCATAGCGACTCCTTCGCCGCAACGCTTTATTGGCGTTTCCTCCCTGAACTTTGGCCGCGGTAATCCCGCGGCCTTTTTTCGCCGACGTGCTGTTTGTGCTGTTCGAGTTCTAAAAAGCGCGCGTTGTCGGTCGAATGATCTGGGGTATTTCCCAAGAGAGGACAGGGGAATGGCCGGCGCTGTGGCCAGGTGCGTTTTGGTTAAAAAAACAGTGGAAAAACAGGGAAAAACAGGCCTTATTTCTTCAACGTTGCTTCAAAAGCTGGGGGATGCTACATCGCCTCTTCCAAGCCTTCGCCCCAAACGAGTACAATCGCGTGTC
>CAYNLV010000014.1:0-19264 GCA_964398175.1 uncultured Rhodospirillaceae bacterium | reverse complement strand
CAATGGCGCCCCATCGTGCGCACAACGGCTTTGCGCGATTTCGTTTTCGTGATGCGGGAAGATCAAGTCGAGCCCGCCGCCGTGGATATCGAACGTCACGCCAAGATGCTTTTTCGACATGGCAGAACATTCGAGATGCCACCCCGGACGGCCACGGCCCCACGGGCTGTCCCAGCCGGGCTGATCCGATGTGCTGGGTTTCCATAACACGAAGTCAGCGGGGTCTTTCTTGTACGGCGCGACTTCGACGCGCGCGCCCGCGATCAGTTCTTCCCGCGAATGGCGCGACAGCTCGCCGTAATTCTTCATGGCGGGCACGTTGAAAAGAACGTGACCTTCAGCAACATAGGCAAAACCCTTGTCGATAAGCGTTTGCACCAACGCCAGCATTTCGGGAATGGTTCCGGTGCAAAGGGGTTCGAAATCCGGCTCTAGCGTATTCAGCGCTTTCAGGTCTTCATGGAAATTGCGCGTCGTTCTTTCCGTGATGACGTTGATCGGTTCGCCGGATTCCTTGGACTTGGCGATGATCTTGTCGTCAATATCGGTGATGTTGCGCACGTACGTAACGCGCGGGTATTGGCGCTTCAAAAGGCGATAGAGCATGTCGAACACGACCATCGGCCGCGCATTGCCGATATGCGCGAAGTCGTAAACCGTCGGGCCGCAGACGTACATGCCGATGTGCTGCGGGTTCAACGGCACAAACTTTTCCTTCTGCCGCGAAAGGGTGTTGTGGAGATAGAGTGTTGCACTTGTCATAGGAGATCTATCCCTTCTTTCTTTAAGGCCTTCATTAAAAAGCTGTTCCGGCGAGAGGGCTTTATGTGATGAAGGGGAAGTAAATGAATAAAGACGCCTGTGTCATCATGAATATCTAGAATGATTTCAGTTAAGGCCGTTTTTTCTTGCCATATTTTGTTTAAATCAGGAGGATTTTTTTTGAAAAAAATAGCAATGTCACAATCGGTTCCGGGGTGCATCATGTCGCGTGCGCATGAACCAAACAGAACGGCACGTTTAATATTTTTGCCAAAACGGGTTGTAATAGCCGAGCAAAAACGAGTAAGCGCTAAGCTGAGTTGAGCATCGCACTCTATGTTGAGCGGCGGAACGGCGGCGTGATCTAAATGGCTCATGCCTTTTTTCCTTCCAATCTGGCCATGGTTCGATCACGCCCGATGAGAGGCAGCAGAACTTTCAATTCAGGGCCATGATCTGTGCCCGTTAGTGCAAGCCGAAGCGGCATGAAGAGTTCCTTGCCTTTGCGGCCTGTTTTCTTTTTGACAGCGTTTGTCCAGGCGTCCCATGTGCTTTTATCCCATGGCGTTTCCGGTAAAACAGTCGCAGCATCGTGCAAATAGGCCTGTTCATTTATTTGGGGTGTGACGGGGCCATTGGCGACCTGCCACCATGAAACAACATCCTCGAGCTTAATGAGATTAGGACGAACCGCGTTCCAAAACGCAGGTGTTGCTTCGCTTAATCCCAATATTTTAAGCCGTGCCTGCACATTTTCGAAAGGCGTCATGTGCAGAATTTTGGCGCTGATGCTCTTGAGTTCTTCAAGATCGAATTTCGGCGTCGCGCGCGAGATTTTGTTCAGATCGAACTCGCTCGCCAATTCGTCAAGCGTCAGCCGGGGTGCGATGGGATCAGAGGTCCCTAATTTGGCCAACAGTGAATCGATCGCCATGGCTTCGACTTTCATTTCATCCCGCATGCTGGCGATGCTGAGCGTGCCAAGGCGCTTGCTCATCTCCACGCCCGTGGAACTGACGAGAAGCGGAAAATGCGCGAACTGCGGCGGGGGTTTATCCGTGATGGCTTCCCAGATCTGGATTTGCACAGCCGTATTTGTCACATGGTCCTCCCCGCGAATGATGTGTGTGATGCCGAAGTCAACATCGTCGACGACCGAACAGAACGTATAAAGCGGAACGCCGTCTTCGCGCACGAGAACCGGATCGGAAAGCGAGGCAGCCGGAAAGCTTTTGCGTTTCTGGATGGCATCGTTCCAGACGACATCGGTATGATTCAGTTTGAAACGCCAGTGAGGCTTGTGCCCTTCAGTGATCAGGCGGTTACGGTCAGCGTCCGTCAGCTTAAGCGCCGCGCGGTCATAAACAGGGGGCAGGCCGCGGTTCAACTGCGTCTTTCGCTTTAAGTCGAGTTCAGCTTGCGTTTCGAAGCAAGGATAAACGCGGCCTTTGGCCTTAAGTTGCTCGAGAATCTCCGTATAGCGGCCGAGCCGGTCGGACTGTCTTGCATATCGATCCCATGTCAGTCCAAGCCATCGCAGATCGCGCTCAATAGCTTCGGCATATTGCGTCGTGGAACGCTCGCGGTCCGTGTCATCCATGCGCAACATGAAGCTGCCGCCATGTCTCTTGGCGAACAGGAAGTTAAACAAGGCCGCCCGGATATTGCCGATGTGCAATAAGCCAGTGGGCGAAGGAGCAAAACGGACGAAAGTATTCATGCTCCTGTTTTAGCAGGAAATTATGGCCTTGGTGAATAGTTTTCTATTCGTGAAAACAATGATATAAATGGTATGCTTTTTCGTTAATAATTGTCGCCATAAGAAATGCCATGAATAGCAAAGAAGTATTGCTCGTTGAAGATGATCTCACGACGTCTAAGCTTGTATCGTTTCTTCTTAAGAAATGCGGATATACGGTTGTGTCGTGCAAAAACGGAGACGAAGCCAAAAGGGCTTTTGATGAGCGTGGCCATTTGTTCCGGTTCATATTGACGGACGGTTATTATCCAGGCGGTGATTCCCGGGAGTTTATTGGACATGTCCGAGCAAAAGACGACAAGATTCCTATCCTGTTGATGTCGGGAAGCCTTGGAACATGGTTCGATGAAAACCGCAATACAATCGATTTTTCGCGTTTGATTATAACGTCTACACCAGTCTCGCCTGTCCAATTTCAAAAACTTTTTCGTCTCGTCGATAAGCTGCCTCCTTACAGGCCTAAAAGGAGGTTCAGTCCTTCCGCCGGCAAAAAAACGCTTTTTAGGGACAAATCGCCCGGCATGTCCGCTTAATCGGTTTTTTAGAGGGGGACGGGAGACATGGCTAGAATCCTTATCGTTGATGGCTTCGAAGCCATGCGTTTTCTTTTTAGGGATTTTTTATCTGAAGACTATGGGCACGATATTGTTCTTGCTTCCACTTCCAGGGAGGCGATCTCGATTTTAAAAGAAGATAAAGCCATAGATCTGGTTATTTTGGGTGGAGTCATTTTAAGGGATGAAAAGCAGCACAAACTTTATTCAGAACGCGGTTCGTTCGTTGCCGCCTTTATTCGTGAGTCGCTTTGGCTTGGACAGCAGGGAGTCAAACGGCCGCTCTTTGTGACTGCCTGTCTTGATGCCTTTGAAATTGAGGGCGCGGCAGGCGTTTTTAGCAAGGCGGATCTCGTCAAAAATCTGTGCAGCTTTGATGACGATAACTGGATCAACCGGGTTTTAAGAAAAAACGGGATTGAGGTTACGCCCGCCAAAAAGAGACTCCCTTTGCCGGACAGGCGGCCAGTCCCCTGAACCGGGTTTTTATCCACAGGAATGATTGGGAAACCCCTCTTTCAGCCTCTTTTACATAATTTAGAATATCTCTAAACCAAATTTTGGTAAGTCCGGCGAGAAACAATATTTCTTTTTTTATAGCAGGGTTGAAAGAATCATTTTTTGTGCTTAGCAGAAACTTCCAAGGAGGCTGCCATGAGCAATCTAGGAATTATCTGCGTTGTTGAAGACGATGAGTTTCTTATCATGGAAATCGGAGATCGATTGAGTCAAAGAGGTTACGGCGTTATTCCGTGCAGGAGTTTCAGGGAATTTCAGAAAAAATGGGCCGAATGCGGTTTCATTATCGATATGGTCCTTACAGATCGTCATCTTCCTGAATATATATGTCCGGAAACGGAAGAGCCTCAAAACATGGGCTACTTCGGCGATGATATTATTGGTATCGCCCGTGGCTGCAACGGAGACAGCGCGGCGGTTATGCTTATGAGCACAAACTTGCTTAACTGGCGGCAGGCTGTAAATGAAAATCCGGAGATGAAAGACGTCCGAACATTCCAAAAACCAGACAATAATGGCAGGGGAGCCATGTTTGATTACAAGCGTCTTTTGGGGGACGTTCTTGAAGTTCTTCATGGCAGAAAACGAAAATTGAGCCCCGGTGCGGAAGTTCCTTCGCTCAGGTACTGTTTCGGATAGCAAGAAGAACCTGTTTTCCCGTTTCCATTTATTGGGGACTGCTGGCTTGTCGTTCAGGCGTTGTGGGGCTATCTAACCCTTGAGGGTTAGGGAGGCAGTGCCCATGGTTTTTCCTATATTTGCCGATGTCATCAAGCCGGATTTTCGTCCCGAGGCAGGGCGTGAATTCGTCCTGAAGTCGGACTTCCAGCCTGCGGGCGATCAGCCGGAGGCCATTGCCGAACTGACCGCGCGTTTTCAGGAAGGTGAGCGGGATCAGGTGTTGCTGGGCGTTACAGGGTCCGGCAAGACATTCACAATGGCGCACACCATTCAGGCATTACAACGTCCAGCCATCATCCTTGCGCCCAACAAAACGCTGGCGGCGCAGCTTTATGGCGAGATGAAAAGCTTTTTCCCCGACAACGCCGTCGAATATTTCGTGAGTTATTACGACTATTACCAGCCGGAAGCCTATGTGCCGCGCACGGACACGTACATCGAAAAAGAAGCGATGATCAATGAGCAGATTGATCGTATGCGCCATGCGGCGACGCGCGCTCTATTGGAGCGTGATGATGTTATACTGGTGGCTTCCGTGTCGTGTATTTACGGCATCGGCTCAGTGGAAACATATCAGGATATGGTGCTGACCCTTGCCAAGGGGCAGACCGTTCCGCGTCAGCAGCTTTTGGCGGCGTTTGTTGAACTTCAGTACCGCCGCAACGATGTCGGTTTTGGCCGAGGCGATTTCCGCGCGCGCGGCGATACCATCGAACTTTTTCCGGCGCACCTAGAAGACCGCGCATGGCGCTTTACGCTCTTTGGCGATGAGATTGAAAAAATCGTGGAGATTGACCCGCTGACGGGCGAGAAAGGAACATCGCTTGAAGCTGTTAAAGTTTATGCGAACAGCCACTATGTCACCCCAAAACCAACGTTGGAACAGGCTGTTCAAAACATCAAAGTCGAGTTGAAAACGCGATTGGCCGAGCTTTTAGTTGAAGGGAAATTGCTTGAGGAACAGCGCCTGCGCGAGCGCACGAACTTTGACATTGAAATGGTCTTAGCGACGGGGAGCTGTGCCGGCATCGAGAATTATTCGCGTTTTCTGACAGGCCGAGCGCCGGGCGAACCGCCGCCGACGCTTTTTGAATATTTGCCCGAGAACGCTATTCTTTTTGTGGATGAAAGTCATGTGATGGTGCCGCAGCTTCAAGGCATGTATCGCGGCGACTTTGCGCGCAAGTCAACATTGGCCAAATACGGCTTTCGCTTGCCTTCCTGCATCGACAACCGGCCACTCAAGTTTGAGGAATGGGACAAGATGCGCCCGCAAACGGTGTATGTTTCTGCTACGCCGGGGCCTTGGGAACTTGAACGCGTGAAGGGGGTGTTTACCGAACAGGTCGTGCGCCCCACGGGTTTAACCGATCCGCCTGTTATCGTTCGGTCAACGGAAAAGCAGGTGGACGATCTTTTGTTCGAAGTGCGCGAAGTTGTAAAGCGCGGCCAGCGCGTGCTGGTTACCACGCTTACCAAAAAGATGGCTGAGGCCTTGGCCGACTATATGACCGAAGCGGGCATAAAGGTGCGTTATATTCATTCGGACGTGGAAACGCTGGAACGCATTGAAATTATCCGCGATCTGCGGCTTGGCGTTTATGACGTACTGGTGGGCATTAATCTTTTGCGCGAAGGTTTGGATATACCCGAATGCGGGCTTGTGGCGATTTTGGATGCCGATAAGGAAGGCTATCTTCGTTCAAAAACATCATTGATCCAAACAATAGGCCGCGCCGCGCGTAACGTGGATGGCAAGGCCATTCTTTACGCCGACAGAGTAACAGGCAGCATGCAGTTTGCGCTCGACGAAACGAACCGCCGCCGCGAAAAGCAACAAGCGTATAACGCGGCGCATGGCATTACGCCCGAAAGCATCAAGAAAAACATCGGCGATATTTTAGGCTCGGTTTATGAGCGGGATCATCTGACCGTGCCGGCTGGGATGGCCGAGGAGGCGACGCTGAGCGGCAAAGACTTGCGCGCCCATATCCGCGATCTGGAAAAGCGCATGAAACAGGCGGCAGGCGACCTTGAGTTCGAGGAAGCCGCGCGTCTGCGCGATGAGATACGGCGGCTGGAAGCGGTGGAGTTGGAGATTGGAGTTTCGCGATCGATGAAAACAGCATTACCTTCAAAAATGGGGAAAAATAGGGTTAAGTAAAGGTTGAAGACTGTTGCTGAGAGGTTCTTTAGATAAGCAATCGTAATTATTTTCAGTCTTGTATGGTATTATAGGGAAGTCACGCAGAGCTATCAGGGCAGGTTCATTTTAAAAATGCAATTCAACCGTGAAAATATAAAGATCGATGATCCCTTTAAATGGCTAGAAGATAAACGCGCCTATGTTGAAGAAACGTTTGGGCAGGCTATAGACTTTGCTGGACGAAAATTATACGCTGATTTTAGCGGGTTAAGGGTCAATATCAGAGCATCCTCTGTTGGTGATCTTCGTGAGTGGGGTATTGGTGGCGGTGCGGATACATATTTTGCCTCATCCATCGATCTCTTTGTTAATCCGATGAACCCGAATTTTAATACGCCCGAATTAGGACTGCGGCTCAGAAATTTTGCCGTTCATGAAGCGCATCATCTTGTATGGATAAAAAGACATGGCTGGCATGAAGATTTGGCAGAAGATTTATTGTTGGAAGGCATGGCGGCGCGATTTGAACTTGAGTTGGGCGTGGATTCTTCGCACGCATTGACAAAACCATATTTCCTTTCGCAATTCGATGAATGCATGTGCTTAACCAGACTTGAAGAACAGGCAATACATATCATCAACGATCCTGATTATGACTATACCGGCGCTGATTACAAGGATTGGTTTGTCGGTTATAAGGGTTGTGCCGAGTTTCCTAGGTGCGGCGGCCATTTCTTGGGGTTGGCTTTAGTGACGGCCTTACTGAAAGAAACCGGGAAGACTGCGGTTACAGCTGCTGAGATACCAACTCAAGATGCTATCCAATGGTGGCAGGATAGATTTAATAAAGGGTTTCGTCTTGAAATGCCTGATAATCCGACACGCAGCCAGAAAAAAGATCGCACATCTTTACGGGCGGAAACTAATATATTAGTTCTTAGATAGAGCTTTCATTATACTCTCCCAATGAACAAAAATATAACAAACATCGCCAAAAAAGCCAATCTTTTGCTCCTCGACTTCGACGGAACTTTTTACAAGTTTACGGAAGAGTTCGAAAAACATTGCCATGAAGTTGCAGCCCGAGCCGCTTTGTTGATAGGCGCGCCACTGACCATGGAAGAGGCCATGGACCTCACGGCGCAATCATACTTCACCTATGGGTCCAGTTATGTGCTGTTGGAAAAAAATTATGGCCTTCGCGTCGAAGATTGGATGGATGCGTATCATAAGGAACTGGACCATAGTTTTATTGAGGCCAGCCAGGTAACAGCCGATCAGCTGCATGCTTGCCAAATTCCGCTTGCGTTACTTTCGCACAGCGTGCGTCTCTGGATTCAGGGCATGCTGAAGAAATTCGGATTACGTGACGTTTTCCCAGACGAGAGGATTTTTGCGATTGAAGACGTTAAATATCGTCTTAAGCTTCATAGCGAAGACCCATATCGCCACGTCCTGGATAGATTGGGTGTCGAAGCAACAAAAACGATTGTGGTGGAGGACACAGTTCGCAATCTTAAACCGGCCAAGACGCTTGGCATGACAACGGTTTTGGTTACGCAAGGACGTAGCTTCAGTCATGCAAAACATTCATATGTCGATTTTGTATTTGCCGATTTGCCAATGTTCTTGAAGGCAATAATTAAGACAGAGCAATAGAGATTATGGTTAACACGCGGATTGTTTCCGCGACTCAAAAAAGCATGATAAGCGTTTAGAATCATTGTTATGACGCAATTTCGAGGGATCTATGCTTTCCAAATATGAAAAGGGATTATTGGCGACCTGTTATTTGAATGTGTGCCGTGCATGGAAAAAAACACCCGGATGGATCCGTGATTTGGCCCTTGTCGCGGAAAGCATGGATACTGAGTTTGAGCTAAAATATTCATATCCACTATCAACAGCCAAAGGAGCTGCTTCTGATAGCAAGAAGAAAAAGGTAAAAAGCCGTCGCCATAAACTGACAAAAGCGGATATCGACAAACTGGAAGACTATTTTCTCCGCGTTCAGAAAAAATATGAAAATGTAAGGGAAACGGAAGAATATGTATTTCTAAATAATGCGCTTGAAAATTTTGGTCTTGAAGAGATTGATCGCCGCATATGTAAGCTATTGCTTCTTTCTTCCCGGAAGGGTTATGAGGCTTTTTTTGAGGAATTCCAGTCGCCAAGCAGGCCAACAATGCCGGAAATTCTGGCGGGGTTTTTAGGCGAGCAGAAAAAGAATATTGGCGACCGCCTCAGGTTTGAAGAAGCATTATTACGTACAGGGCTTGTTTATTCGGCGACGCGTGGTTTTGAGGGTGATCTCATTGACGACCGGCTCCATTATTTTCTTCACCCTAAATTATTGGACTGCATCGATCGCGGAGAATACGATATCGAATTGCTGATGGATCGCCTCATTGGCAAGCCCGTACTTCCGGAAACGGAATGGGAGGACTTTTATCACATTGGCGATGAAGCCTCTTACGCGAACAGGCTTATTGAAGGCGCCCTCGCATCCGGCGCGAAAGGCGTAAATATTCTTATTTACGGAGATACGGGAACCGGCAAAACCGAATTTTGCAAGGTTTTGAGCAAACGCATAGGACTTCCCTTGTATCCCATAGGAACCAAGGAACAGGAAGACAGCGCTCCTGAAAGTTATGACAGTGAGTCTCCCATTGAGCCGGGTTCTGCTGAGTTGCGTCTGGCCAACCTGAGGCTTGTTGAGCATTTACTAAGTTGCCGTGGCAGCAGAGCGCTTACTCTTTTCGATGAAATGGAAGATCTGCTTGGGGGCATGCCGATGTTTTTCTTTGCTCCCCGGGTTTCTTCTTTTGTTATGAGCAAGTCGGCGACCAACAATCTTCTCGGACAAAATCAAACCCCGCGTTTGTGGACGACAAACAACATTTACCGTTTTGATCCCGCGTTGTTGCGTCGGTTCTCTCTTGTTGTTGAGCTTAAGACCCCTCCGGCCGATGTGAGGGAAAGAATTATTTTGCGTACGCTCCAACGTTATGGGCGCGAATTAACGCAAGATAATATCAGGGAATTAGCCGAAAGGCATGTTTTGGCGCCGGCTTTCTACAAGGGGGCTGTGGAGACGTCTAGTTTGGCCGGCCAAGGGAATGATGAAAAGACATTCATGGGCGATTTGAATCTTGCCCTGAAAAACATCAGTCGTATTACCGGCGAAGAATCGCAACTCACCGCGCCGCGTCCTGTCGACAACTATGACATTGCTCTCGTCAATGCCGACCAGGATTTAAATCTCTTGGCGGCTAAGATTGTCGGAGGAAAACATAAACGTTTTAGCATCTGCGGCTATGGGCCATCGGGTACCGGAAAATCGGAATACCTTCTTTATCTTGCGCACAAGATGCAGATGGACGCCCTTCTGGTGCCATACTCATCAGTCGGAAGCGCGTATGTAAGCGAGACCGAGCGTAACATACGCATGATGTTCGAGCGAGCCGCGGATGAAGAAAAGTTTCTTATTTTTGACGAGGCCGATAGCCTTCTTCTTGAGCGAGGCAGGGCGCAAAGAAGTTGGGAAATCACTATCGTCAACGAGATGCTTACGCGAATGGAGCGTCACAAGGGGCCATTTGGATGCACGACGAACTTAATGGAGGGTATCGATACAGCTTCACTGCGCCGCTTTACTTTCAAAGTTATATTCAAAAGTTTAACGCGTGAACAATCACGGAGAGCTTTTCGCTTGTACTTTGAACAGGAATTGCCGGGCGAAATTGTTTTTCCGTCATCTATAACGCCCGGCGATTTTGCAAACGTCAAAAAACAGGCCGACGTTTTGGATACTGTTAATAACCTTGCTTGGCTGGTTGAAGCGCTCGAGCGCGAATGTGCCGCAAAAGCCAAAGGCCTTCCTTCGAGACCAGCGGGTTTTGGCGAGATATCACAGGCGCAGAAGGTCAGGAAGCCGCAAGATCCTGCATAGTTAGCGTTGTATCGTAAGGACTGCTTATTTCTTCTTTTCCTTCCCAAACGTTCCCGGACGGCCAAGGTTGCCGAATAATTGCTCGACAAAGGTCGTTTCATGGCCATAGGTGGGTGTGCGGCGATCGACAGGATTAATCTCTAGCGATGCTGCGGGATCGAGTTTGTTGAGAGCCGTAAGAACGCCTTCGTCATTAAAACGCAATTCAACGGCTTGTTGTTTCACGACTTCGGGATCGAAGAAGGAATATTGCTCGGTGCTGCGGCCGTAGTAGTACCAGACATTTTCATCAAATGTACCGATTTGGGTCGGCGAACCTAGCTTGGAAACGACTTCTTCACGCGTGCTGGTGCCGACTTTGACTTCGGCCATCTTGTCGGGATCAAGCAGGTAACCGCGATTGGCCACGGTCGGCGCACACGCGGCCAAGGCCAGAAGAAGGGAACTGACAAGGATAAAGGGGCGGATGGTTAATGAAAACATGGTGATTTGAATCCCACGTAGCTCCATATCTGTCAATAGTTGTCCCGAGCGGATGAATTTGCTACGTCCTTTTCTTGGCGGAATTATGGTTGAGAGCCCTTTATGAAACATTCACCCCATATAGAACCTGAACTTTCGCGGCCACTGCCGGTCGATAAAATCTCGGCCGGTGGGGTTGAAGAGTACCTTATCGCCAGTCCGGCCGAGCGGAAAGCGCTGGCGGCGCGGTTCGATTTGATTGATTTGCCAAAACTCGAGGCGAATCTGAACATCGATCATGCTAGCAACGGCAAGATGATTGCCGTGACAGGAAAGCTGTCGGCCAAGGTCGTTCAGCAGTGCGTGGTGACGCTGGAGCCGCTGGAAACGCAAATTGATGACGAAATCAACATTCTTTATGCGCCGGCCCATTTTCTGGATAAAGGGGCCGGGCCGCCGCATGTCGATTCAGGCGAAGACGAAGCGCCGGAACCCATCGTTAACGGGATTATCGACCTTGGTGAGCTGGTAGCCCAGCACTTGGCTATCGCCATTAACCCCTATCCCCGGAAAGAGGGGGCTGTGCTTGAAAACATCGAAACCACAGCTGCAGAGCCTTCAGATTCATCCCTTAACCCTTTTGCCAAGCTTGCGGAATTCAAGAAGAAAGCCATAAAGTAAGGCTTTCCGGCTTTCCCCTTGCTTTTTCGGGCGTTTTACCTTTAAAAAGACCGATCCGCGCGACACTTGAGGTTCAGGGTCGCGCCTTATTTTTCGTCCCTGATTAAGTTGAGTGTTAACGATGGCTGTACCTAAGAGAAAAACATCGAAGTCCGTGCGCAACATGCGTCGTTCGCATCATGCGCTGAAACCCATTAATTCAGTCGAATGCGCCAATTGCGGCGAAACCAAGCGGCCGCACCATGTGTGCAAGGCCTGCGGCCATTATGATGGCCGTTCGGTCGTTAAGGCCAAGTCGTCCTCGTAAGTTAACGCAAGGATCGGGGTTCCGTGCCCATGTCCAACAAAACCATCATCGCCTTGGATGCGATGGGCGGCGATGGCGGGCCGGAAGTCGTGGTGGCTGGCGCGGCACTGGCGCGGGAACGTTATCCGAAAATTGCTTACATTTTTGTTGGCGACGAAGCACGCATCAAGCCACTAGTTGCTCGCTATCCTTTACTTAAGGATATTAGCGAAATCCGCCATGCACCCGATATTGTGCCGAACGATTTGAAGCCATCACTGGCGTTACGGCAAGGCCGCGCTTCAAGCATGCGCCTCGCCATTAACGCCGTCGCTAAAGGCGATGCGGCCAGCGTCGTTTCGTCGGGCAACACCGGTGCCCTGATGGCGATGGCGAAGTTCGTTCTTAAGACCATGCCGGGGATTGACCGGCCTGCCATTGCGGGTTTGTTCCCGACCCAGATCGCCGAATGCGTCGTTCTGGATCTTGGCGCCAATCTGGAATGTGACGCCGAGAACCTCGTTCAATTTGCCATGATGGGCGCGATCTTTTGCCATACCGTTCTTGGCATCCAAGATCCCACGATCGGCCTCTTGAACATTGGCGTAGAAGAAATGAAAGGCCATGACGAAGTGCGCACGGCGGCAGGCATTTTGCGCGAGCGCCCGATTTTCGGCTCATTTAAGGGGTTTATCGAAGGTAACGACATTACGGCTGGGACGGTCGATGTCATTGTTACGGATGGATTTAGCGGAAATATCGCGCTAAAAACCGCCGAGGGAACGGCCAAGCTCATTTCGCATTTCCTTATTCAGACGTTTAAATCATCGCTGTTTGCCAGGTTGGGTTATTGTTTGGCGCGTGGCGCGTTGCGCAAATTGAAGGTGCGCGTTGATCCCCGCCGCTACAATGGCGCAATGTTCCTTGGCTTGCAGGGCGTGTGCGTGAAGAGCCACGGTGGGACGGATCATGAAGGTTTTGCCAGCGCCATCGGCGTGGCTTTTGACCTTGTCGATCGCGGTTTTAACCATCGCATCCGTGATGAGCTCGCGTTGCACTATGGTGTTGAGCCCCCGGCAAAACTCGAAGGTCCTGAAGAGAAGCCCCTTCTCGAAAACGGGGACGCATGACACGACGCTCTGTCATCTTAGGCTGTGGCAGCTATCTGCCGCCTCAGCGCGTCACGAACGATGATCTCGTTAAACGTGGCGTTGATACGTCCGATGAATGGATCGTTCAGCGTACAGGCATCAAGGCGAGGCATATCGCGGGACCGGACGAGACGACGGCCACGTTGGCATTGAAAGCTGCCGAGGCCGCGCTGGCGAACGCCAATGTTGAGGCTAAGGATATCGATCTGATCGTCGTCGCCACGACCACACCGGAAAAGACGTTTCCTTCTACAGCGGCGCGTGTGCAAGGGCTTTTAGGGTCAACATGCGGTTTTGCCTTCGATGTGCAGGCGGTGTGTTCCGGTTTTGTGTATGCGCTGACGATGGCGGATAATTTTATCCGCCTTGGTCAGGTTAAAACGGCTCTGGTGATCGGCGCGGAGACGCTGTCGCGGCTGATTGATTGGAATGATCGCACGACGTGCGTGCTGTTCGGCGATGGCGCGGGCGCGGTGGTGGTGCAGGCGGCGGAGGGGAAGGGGGACGTGTCGGATCGAGGCGTTCTTTCCACGCATTTACATAGCGACGGGCGCTTTTATGACAAGCTTTACACCAGCGGTGGGCCGGGAAGCACAGCGACGACGGGCTTTATGGTGATGGAAGGGCGGGAGGTCTACCGGCAAGCGGTGCAACGCCTTGCCGAAGTGGTGGACGAGGTGCTGGAAGCCAATAAATTGCCGCCGGAAGCTGTCGATTGGCTGGTGCCGCATCAGGCGAATTTAAGAATTATCGAAACGTCGCGGCATAAGTTAAGCCTGCCCCTCGAACGCGTGGTTATCACGATTGACCAGCATGCCAACACGGGGGCGGCATCCATCCCGCTGGCGTTAACTAAGGCCGTGGCCGACGGGGTGATTAAGTGCGGGCAGCTTTTGCTGCTGGATGTCATGGGCGCCGGATTCACCTGGGGCGCGGCGCTGGTGCGTTGGTAGCCTCACCTGTCGCGCAGGGGCGACGCAAGAACCACGCGGGGGCGGATAAGGCGCGGCGCAGGGGCTGAAAGGGGGAAGCCCCCGAAAATCGACTTCTTGATAGCCAACTAAGACAACACGTATTTTTTCAAAAACAGTAATCAAGCGGAGGAGCGCTTAATATCCGATCCTTCTCCGCCCTGACTCGCGCACCAGAGACCGAAGATGGCCAGCGCGGCCCACATCAGGAAACTTGGCGCGCCGTGAAAACGGTGAAGATATTGCTCGCCGACGAACATCAAAACCAGACGGATCAAACTCGGCGGTATCGCGGCGGCGGCCGCAAGCCGCATCGCGCCGGATAAATCCGGTTCTGTCTTGAAGAAAAACGCCGCGAGCTTCACAAGCAACGCTTTCACGAAGATAATGAAAAGGACCGCTGCAAAAATCGGGATGAGCGCAAAAACGAAGATGACCGGAAAAAATTGCGCCAACGTATTGCCAAACGAAACCCATTTTTCATGATTCACTTCAATTGGTTTGTCTTTCACTTCGTCAAATTTGTGAATTTCAATGCCATCGTCCGCTTTGTGCGCCGCCAAGTAATCGGCCGTTATCAGAACATCGACTTTCCGGTCCTTCATGTATTTCGAAAGATCGGTGACATTGGTGGACTGGAAGTTCATGTCGAACATAAGGGCGAAAAGCTTTTCATCGTTCTTTTCATCCTTGAGGCGGAATTCAACCGTGTAAAGCGGCGACGCGTTCGTCGACAGTTTGCCACTTTCAATCTTGATGTCGGGAAGCTTGCCGAAGAAACTCTCGGTTTCCTGCTGGACGGCCGTAAGCACAGGAAAACTGGCGGCCATCGGCACCGCAAAGTCAAAAAGGACGAGCAGAACGACAAAGCCCGCGCCGATGCCTTTCCAGGAATGGATAAGGTCGAAATAGAACGCGCGGGAAAAAAATGTTTGCGGAATGGACTTGAGGGTCTGAAGCATGGGGTTGCCCCTTAGTTGTTAGATATTTCAGTAGGTTAAAATCTCTTCCGCAAGCGTTCCTTTAAACGCGAGCGAGGCTGAGCCCGCCATGATGACGTGGCCATCGCTTTCGCGCCATTCAATGGTGAGCTCGCCGCCGTCAAGGACAATAACCGCGCGGCGGTCGCTTAGTCCCCGGCGTACGGCGGCCACAAGCGTGGCACATGAACCTGAGCCGCAAGCTTGCGTGATGCCTGCGCCGCGTTCCCATACGCGCATACGAATGCGCTGGCGGTTGATGATGTGCGCGAACTCAATGTTGCAACGATTGGGGAACATCGAATGCGTTTCAAGCCTTGGCCCGACATCGCCAAGCGGCACATCTTCGGCATTCGGCACGAAGAAAACGGCGTGCGGATTGCCCATGCTGACGCAGCAGGGGTCGGTATAAGCATCGACGCGCATAGGCACTTTCAGCGTATCTGCCTGCTCGACCAAAGGTATTTCGTCCCATTTCAGGCGCGGCGGGCCGAAGTCGACGGCGATAAGGCCGTCCAGCGTTTTACTTACAGCTAATAGTCCTGAAATTGTTTGTACAACGCCTTCGGTTCGGCCTGTTTCCTCAAAAAACAGGCGCGCGACGCAACGCGTAGCGTTACCGCAAGCGCCGGCTTCCGATCCATCGGGGTTGTAAATATGCATAAAAATGTCAGCGTTTTTTACGCTCAGCGGGCCGAGGATGATGAGCTGGTCGCAACCGACGCCGCGATGCCGGTCGGCAATAATGCGGCGCAGAGGTTCATCGGGAATAAAGCCGTCGGCGCGATTGTCGATAATGACAAAGTCGTTCCCGAGACCGTGCATTTTCAAGAAAGAGCGGTTTTTAAGCATTGAGCATCCGGCATCCAGCATTCAGGGAATTTCAGCATAGTTTCCTGAATGTGAAATGCCAAATGCTTATTGCTTAGGGTTGGGCGGTTTTTGCGGCGGCTTTTTCAGCTTGTTTTCTCTGCCCTTCCACAATATTGCGCAGACCTTCTATTCTCAAGATCTCCAGCGGTATTTTGACTGTTGTGGGGTTTTTAAATACAGGGGATTTTTCTGGATTTACTAATCGGAAGGTAACTTGGTCAGCCATCGAATCCATGAAAATACAGTCTTCCCTTATAATTCCTACATCCTTTACAGAATCTTCCGTATGCCTTTTTTTAATCCCTTTCCAGAAACCCAGATAGCCATGAACAAACATGGTGGCGTCTTCTCTATCTCCAAATCTCGCAACGGCTTTGTCGCCCTGACGTGCCCATTCAAGTTCTTTTGTAAAGGCGCCTTCCCAAGTTATTCGTGTGAGATAATGGAATTTTGAATCGGCTTTATGTCCCCTCTGCCAATCAAGTATATTTTGCAATTCTTTTGAATTAATAGCTTCCAACGGGATTGTGACTAGCACTGGTTTTTGAAATGTTTTTTCTTCGGGGATCGATACGCGGTCTTCGAAACTTTCTAAAATATTCCAATTCTTCAATTGCAAAATGAAAGTTATCGAATCGTACAGATCACCAAAATAAACAATGGCGTTGTTGCCTTTTCTGTCCCAATGAAGAACCTGAGTTCTGGCGCCTTCCCATTCGAGCTGGGTAAGGTTGGCATAATCTTTTCTCATCATTTGCCGTATAAGGGATGGGTTGTAATGTTTAGCCATTTCCTTCTCCGAAATAAGTTCGTGAAAATATGGGCGACTATAGCGCAATAATCTGAGGAAAGAACCCCCATATGATTCTTGGTTAATTTTTGAGCCAGAAAGGTGCTTAAAAAAATGGATCCTCGCCTAGCGGGGATGACGCCGTTGCCGTTGGCAAAGCGTATTTAGCACAGGCGTAACGCATTCAATTTCTGGATGGAAAGTGGAAGGCCCCGCCTCGGCCGGTGGCGTGCGATCCTCCGCGGCCTGCACAAGGCAGGTGGGTGCCATATATCCGGAACCACGGCTCCGGTCAGGGACGGCTCCCTGGAGGGTCTCATTACGGCCCCGGGGATTTAGCTACCTGTCGAACCGCGCAGGAGCCTTCCACACAAAATATACCCCAGAATCCGGCCCTTGGGAACAACCTAAAAAAAGGCGTTAACAGTGGTTGCACCGGGCGTTTTCCTCTGCTATCTCCACCCCGTCAACGCCATTGGCCCAACCAGGCAAGTGACTGGAAATAAAGATGTCTGAGTCGAAAAACACCAACGCAATCGCAGGCGATGCCGCCATTTTGGCACGGCGTTATGCTCGGGCCCTTTATGAGTTGGCGGAAGAGAAAAAACAGCTTGACTCGGTCGCTGCCGATTTGGGCAGCCTGCAAGTCCTGTTGAAGGTCAGCGCCGAGTTTCGCGAGGTCACGAGCAACCCGCGTTTGACGCGCGCGCAGGCCGTGGAATCTATGAAGAAAGTGGCGTCGCTGGCCAAGCTGAACCCACTGACGCAAAACTTTTTAACTTTGCTCGCGCACAACAGCCGTTTGAACTTGTTGGAAAACGCAATCAAAGTCTTTTTGGCCGACCTTACGGCCCGGCGCGGCGAGTTCATAGCGGAAGTCACGACGCCAAAGGCATTGGCGTCTGAACAGCAGGAACAGCTTTCAAAACAACTCGACAAGATCGCCGGCGGCAAGGTTCACCTTGTGATCAAGGAAGATGCCAGCTTGCTCGGCGGCTTGGTGGTGAAACTGGGTTCGCGTCTCATCGACGCATCGGTTAAAGGCAAGCTGGCGCGTTTGGAGCGCCAACTAAAATCGCAACAGGAGGCAGCGTAATATGGATATTCGCGCATCGGAGATTTCTTCCGTTCTTAAGCAGCAGATCGCGCAAATAGGCGCGTCGGCCGAAATCGCCGAAGTCGGGCAGGTGCTGTCCGTCGGCGACGGCGTGGCTCGCGTGTATGGCCTCGACAACGTTCGCGCCGGCGAAATGGTGGAGTTTGAATGCGGCGTGAAAGGCATGGCGCTCAATCTTGAAAGCGACAGCGTCGGCGTCGTGATCTTCGGCGACGACCGGAATATCCGCGAAGGCGATATGGTCAAGCGCACAAACGCGATCGTTGAAGTGCCGGTTGGCATGAGCCTTTTGGGCCGCGTGGTGGACGGTCTCGGCAACCCGATCGACGGCAAGGGGCCGCTCAAAAACGTGAAGATGTCACGCGTCGAAGTGAAGGCGCCCAGCATCGTGCCGCGCCAATCGGTGAATGAGCCGATGCAGACAGGTCTGAAAGCCATCGACTCGTTGGTGCCGATCGGACGCGGCCAGCGCGAGTTGATCATCGGTGACCGCCAGACAGGTAAAACGGCTCTAGCGATCGACACCTTTATCAACCAGAAAAAGATCAACGAAAGCGGCGACGAATCCAGGAAGTTGTACTGCATCTATGTGGCGATCGGGCAGAAGCGCTCGACGGTCGCGCAGATCGTGAAGATTCTGGAAGATGCGGGCGCGATGGATTATTCAATCGTTGTAGCCGCAACAGCCTCCGATCCCGCGCCGCTGCAATTCCTCGCCCCCTACACCGGCTGCGCGATGGGCGAGTTCTTCCGCGACAACGGCAAGCACGCCGTGATCGTATACGACGACTTGTCGAAGCAGGCTGTGGCCTATCGCCAAATGTCGCTGTTGCTCCGCCGCCCTCCCGGCCGTGAAGCTTATCCCGGCGATGTGTTCTATCTGCACTCGCGCTTGCTGGAGCGCGCGGCGAAAATGAACGAGAAGAATGGCCGCGGGTCGCTGACGGCGTTGCCGGTCATCGAGACACAGGCGGGCGACGTGACCGCCTATATTCCGACCAACGTGATTTCGATCACCGACGGCCAGATTTTCCTTGAAACGAGCCTGTTCTATAAAGGCGTCCGCCCGGCGATCAACGTCGGCATCTCCGTCAGCCGCGTCGGTTCCGCCGCGCAGGTTAAGGCCATGAAGCAGGTCGCTGGTTCGATTAAGCTCGATCTTGCGCAGTTCCGTGAAATGGAAGCGTTCTCGCAATTCGCTTCCGATCTCGATGCCGCCACGCAAAAACTGTTGGCGCGCGGCCGTCGCTTGACGGAACTTCTAAAGCAGCCGCAATACGTGCCAATGCCGGTTGAGGAGCAGGTCGTGTCGATTTACGCGGGAGTCCGCGGTTATCTCGACAAGATCAACGTCGATGACGTGTCGCGTTTCGAGCAAGGCATGCTGCGCGAAATGCGCGGGAAGGGCAAAGCCATTCTTGACGCGCTACGCGCCGAAAAACAGATTAGCCCGGAAACCGAAGAAAAGCTGAAGAAGTTTATGGAGGATTACACAAAAGCGTTTGTGTAATACCCAATCATCGTTCAATAAAAAAACCCGGATCGAAAGATCCGGGTTTTTTGATTCAAGAAAAGGCTCA